>NZ_QTQN01000018.1:0-150625 GCF_003853755.1 Burkholderia sp. Bp8984 | reverse complement strand
ATCGCGGCCGACAGCCCGGCCGGGCCGCCGCCGACGATCACGACGTCGTATTCCATCGATTCGCGCGGGCCGTATTGTTCAATAAGAGAAACGTGGGACATGAACGTACAAGAAGGCAGGGATTAGCGTCCGACTGGCTCGATCGCGATCGAGATCAGGCGGGAGTCGAGTGCGTCGGACTGCAGGTCGAGTTCTTCGCTGCGGCCGTCGAGCCACAGGCCATGCATCGGCAGCAGGGTCTGGGTACTGAGCGACGCGCTGCTGAAGCGCCATTGGCCGGCCGCGCAAATCAGCAGATGCGTCGGCGCCGGCGTCACGCGGCGTGAATGCGTCGCCACGCTCACGGTGGCCCGGCAGGCCGCGCGGCGCGTCATCACGTTGAGGACGTGCGTAGGCCGTACGATGTCAGTCGTCCACACCGGCAAATCGCCGGGAAAGTACGCCGGCACGATCGGGTGCGCGACGAGATGCCCGTCCTGCGCGCGCAGTTCGACGCTCGAGTTGTCGACCGGCACGAGTATCCGGTCGACGCCCGGAAACTGCGAGAAGCGGGCCGATCCGTCGAGCGTTGCGAGACTGATACGCCAGTCCACGTTGCCGTCGGAGTCGATGCGGCTGGCGATCGTTCGCGTGACGCCCGCGCCGTTCGCCCAGGCTTCAGGCTCGACTTGCGCGCAATCGATAAACCGGACGGACGGGTAGTGCGACGCCGACGGTGCAGTCCCGCTGGAGGAACGTGGTGCAGGCACGCGCGGGACGCCGCCCTGCCCGGAATCCGGGTTCGTCATGCACCACCTCCGGCCTCGACGTGACGTTCGAGTGCAGCCATCACGTCGAACAGGTCCCCCACGAAGCCCACGTCCGCAAACGAGAAGATGGGCGCATCCGGATCCTTGTTGACGGCGACGATCAACTTCGAATCCTTCATGCCGGCCAGGTGCTGAACGGCGCCCGAGATCCCGAACGCGAGATAGGCGTTGGGGGCGACGGTCTTGCCGGTTTGCCCGACCTGGATCGCGTTCGGTGCGTAGCCGGCATCGACCGCGGCACGTGATGCGCCGAGGGCTGCGCCGACACGCGACGCGAGCGTGCCGAGCCGCGCCATGTTCTCGCTGGACGCGAGCCCACGCCCGCCGGACACGACGATCGGCGCATTCGCGAGATCGATGCCGGCTGTCTGGGCGCCGTTGCGTTCGATCAGCGTGGTCGCGGCGAATGCGGGCGGCGCATCCACGGAATCGATCGGTGCCGGTTCCGCTCGCGCGCCTGCCGCCGCGAACGACGATGCGCGCACGGTCGCAAAGGTCGTCTCGCGTGCGCTTTCGACGGTCGCGACGATGCTTCCCGCATACCAGCCACGCACGAAGCGCCCGTCGTTCGCAATGCCGGTGACGTCCGCGACGAACGCCGCACCGGTGAGCGCCGCGGCCCGCGGCAACGCATTCCGGCCCAGCGTGCGATGGGCGGCCGCGATCAGTGTGTAGCGCGACGCCAGCCCGGCCAGCAGCGCGGCGAGACTTTCTGGCGTGAGGGCGCCGGAAGCGTCTGGCAGATCGGGCCGGAGCACTTGGTCTATGCCGTCGATCAGCGCGGCTTCCGCAGCGGTCGCGGGATCGAGTACCAGCACGTCGACGGGATGCCGGCGTGCCGTTGCTGCGGTCACGACGCGCCGGACCGCGTCCGGCAGCGTATGGTCGGCCGCGGCTTCGGCAACAACGAGCGTTCTCATGCGCAGACTCCTGTATGGGCAAAGACGTTGTGCGCCGCGAGCGCGGCGATCAGTGCGTCGATGTCGGCAACGCGGTGACCCGAGCGCTGTACGGTGGGCTCGTCGAGTTGCACTGCGCGCGACGACGGTGCGAGGTCGACCGCGAATCGCGCGGCTGGAACGATTGCGAGCGGCTTCTGTTTCGCCTTGACGATGCTCGGCAGCGTCACGCGTCGCGGTTCGGCCAGGCGCAGGTCGGCGCTCACGACGGCGCGTCCGGTCAGCCGCCAGGTTGCGGTGCCGCTGTCGTCGCCGCATGTGACGCGCCAGCCGTCGCCCTCGGGTGCGAGAGCCGTCGCGTCGAGACCTTGCGGCCAGCCGAGCAGGCCGGCGAGCATGGGCGCGACGCCGCCGGTGTCGTCGTCGATCGCCTGCTTGCCGCAAAGCACGAGGTCGTAAGGCGACGTGCCGAGGTATGCGTGGAGCAACCGTGCGACGCCCAGCGAGTCGAGCGACGCGGCGACGTCGCCGGTGTCGATCAGGATCGCGTCGTCGGCACCCATGGCCAGGCCGGTGCGCAGCACGTCCTGGCAAGCGGCCGCGCCGCACGTGACCACGCTCACCTGGGCGGCATGGCCGGCCTCGCGCAGGCGCAGCGCCATCTCGAGTGCGCATTCGTCGAACGGGTTGATGGACATCTTGAGGCCGGTCGTCTCGATCGAGCCGGTTGAACCGACCCGCACGCGCACGTTCGGATCGACGACGCGCTTGACGGGCACCAGTATCTTCAGGGGCATGGGAATGTCTCGTCGAAAGGATGAAGATCAGGACACGGCGCCGAGGCCATACTTGCCGGTGAGCAAGGCGCCGGTCGCAAAGCGTTCGAGCGAGTAAGGGGCGAGCGACACGTCGGTCGGCTGTCCGAGCGCATGCTGTGCGAGCAGTTTGCCGATGCCGGGCGACAGCTTGAAGCCGTGGCCCGAGAAACCGAAGCCAACCACGAGTCCGTCGATGTCGCCGATGTTGCCAAGCACCGGGTTCCAGTCGGGGGTCACGTCGTAGACGCCGGTCCACGACGACGCGAGCCCGGCTGTCTCGTAGGCGGGAAAGCGTTCGGCGACCTGCGCACCGACTTCGGCGACGTAATCCAGCGAAATGTCGCCCTGTTCGGTTTCCGGCGCATTCAGCGTCTCGCCGACGACGCCCTCGGAGACCAGCATCTGGCTGCCGCCATAGCTGCGGTAATAGAGCATGCCGGGCGAGCCCAGGTCCTTGAACGCCGGCATCTGGAACGAATATCGTGCGTCGCACTCGAGCGCCAGCACGGTGTGCCGTTCCGGTTTCACGGGTAGCGGGACGTCGATCCAGCCGGACAGTTCCGGGGTCCAGATGTTCTGCGTACTGATCAGCGTGCCGCACATGAAGCGGCCGGCGCTCGTGTCGACGCCGACGATGCGGCGGCCGTCACGCACGACCCCTGTCACGGTCGTGCCTTCGAGAATCTTCACGCCGCGCCGGCGTGCCGATTTCGCGAAGCTAGTCGCGACGAGATAGGCGTCGGCGAAGCCCGCTTCCGGCTCGAAGCCGATCAGCGCCGCGTCGTCGAACCGTGCGATCGGCAGGCGGGCACGTGCGTCGTCCCGATCGAGCAACTGCACCTCGATGTCCATCGCGCGTTGCGCGTCGAGCGACGCGCGCAGCGGCTCGAGCTTCGCCCCCTCCGGCGCACAGATCATGTAGCCGCACTTGACGAGCCCGCACGACGCCTCGTCGTCGCCGACGTATTCGGCGAAGTTGTTGAAGGCCGACCACGACGAGCGCGCCAGCTCGACGTTCTGACGGACCGAATAATGCGTGCGCAGCAGGCCGGACGATTGCGACGTGGTGCCGGCGCCGATCATGCCCCGTTCAATGACGAGCACGTTGCGTGCGCCGAGCGACGCAAGATGATGCGCGACCGACGTGCCGATCACGCCGGCACCGATCACGATGAAGTCGAAGTGGCTCATGGCTTCCCTCTGGATGGACGACGTGCCGATTCTAGGGAGCCGCGGTGCCGCCGAATTTTGTATTAGGCAAACTTATGCAACGTGCCCGGAAGTGCTCATCCTGCGTCCGGGCAGGCCGAATCGGCGCACCATGCGTTCCGTATTGCCGGAATGGACGCCGCCGCCACTGGAGCCTCTATGCGACGCACCCTATCGCCCATCGACCTGCGTGCCCTGCAGGCCTTCGTCGCCGTGTGCGAGACCGGTTCGATGACCGCCGCGGCCAGGCGGATCGGGGTCAGCCAGAGCGCGATCAGCCAGGCGATTTCCGCCCTCGAGCGCGAACAGGGGACGGTGCTGTTCGATCGGGACAGCCGCCCGCCGCGCCCCAATCTCGCCGGCCGGGCATTGCTGGAACTGGCCGGCCCGCTGCTCGAGCATGCGCAGATGGTCAGCACGCGCGTCGGCGATGCGTCGGACGCGGGGCGGGTGCCCGTGCGGCTCGGCTGCGTCGACTCGTTCGCGGCGACGGTCGGCCCGGAACTGATTCGCGCGGTGTCGGGCACTTCGCGACAGATTTCGATGTGGTCCGGGATCACGCCGGGTTTGAGCAAGCAATTGCATGACCGGGAGATCGACGTCGCCGTATGTACGCAGACCACGCTCAGCGACGCGCGTATCGTCGAAGTCCCGTTGTTCTCCGAAGCATTCGTCGCGGTCGTCGCGCGCGCGCATCTGGCCGGGCGCCAGCAGGCCGACTGGCGAACGCTGGCCGCCGAACTGCCGTTGATCCGTTACACCGCACGTTCCGTGATCGGCCAGCAGGTCGAGCGGTTCGCGCGCCATCTCGGCATTGATAGCCCGAGGCGCTTCGAATTCGACGCGACGGATCCGCTGCTGAGCCTGGTTGCCGCCCGGCTCGGCTTCGCGATCTCGACGCCGCTGTGCCTGTGGCAGGCGCGCCATTACCTCGGCGACGTCGTGGTCGTGCCGCTGCCGGGTGGCCGGCTCGGCCGGCGCGATTTCTTTCTCCTGCACCGACAGGGCGAGTGGGAGGACTTCGTCACGGAGATCATCGAGCTGACGCGCGGCGTGCTCGACCATTCGATCCGGCCGGCGCTCGCGCGCGCCGTGCCGCAGTTACCCGAAGATGCATTGCTTTGATTCGTACGGAGTGCTCGATGAGTGACCTATACACGCTGCAACGCGGCGATGCGCCGCTGCTGATTTCGATTCCGCACCTGGGAACGGCGATACCCGCGCCGTTGCGCGACGCGTACACCGACCGCGCGCTGACACTCGCCGATACCGACTGGCACCTCGACCGACTGTACGCGTTCGCGGCCACGCTCGGCGCGACGATGCTCGGTGCGACGGTTTCGCGTTACGTGATCGACCTCAATCGTCCGTCGGACGACGAGAGCCTGTACCCCGGCCAGACGACGACGGGCTTGTGTCCGACCGAAACGTTTCGGGGCGAGCCCGTCTATCGCGAAGGATGCGAACCGGATGCGGCGGAGAAAGGTCGCCGGGTCGACGCATACTGGCAGCCGTACCACATGGCGCTGGCGGCCGAGCTGGCGCGGCTGCGCGAGCGTCACGGGCACGTGCTGCTTTGGGAAGCGCACTCGATCGCGAGCCTGCTGCCGCGGCTGTTCGACGGCAAGCTGCCCGACCTGAACATCGGCACGCAGGACGGCAGGACCGTCGCGCCGTCCGTGCAGGCCGCGGTCGAGCGCGAGGCTGCCGCAAGCCCGTTCACGTGGGTCGCCAACGGTCGCTTCAAGGGCGGCTTCATCACCCGCTCGTCCGGCCGGCCGTCACACGGCGTGCATGCGATCCAGCTGGAGATGTGCCAGTCGACCTACATGGACGAAGCTTTCCCGTTCGCCTACGACACCGAACGCGCGGCCCGCGTGCAGCCGACCGTGCGCCGGATGATCCGGGCGGCGCTGGATGCGCTGGCGGCACTGCCGCGGCTCGCAGCATAAGGAACGCTGATACATCTTCGTAATCAGGGTTCCCGTATCAGTGCGACGTTGCACCGAAGTTGGCGTGGCGCTGCACCCGCAGCACGCAGGGAGCGGGTTCTCACCCGCTGACGCACGGGTGTCATCTCGCCCGAAGTGTTTATTCACGGGAATCTTTGATTCCTGTAGATAAACCTGGCACGAGGCTTGCGTTATCTCTCGCGACGGGAGGGTCATTCGTCGGCAGGGGGGCCGTAGACGAAGATCGACAGGAACTGGATCGGGGTCTTGATCAGGCGTTCCGGGCCGTGCGGTACGTCGGCGCGGAACGTCAGGGTGTCGCCCGGATGCAGGATGTAGGTCTGCTGACCGTGCCGGTATTCGATCACGCCCTTGAGCATGTGGATGAACTCGGTGCCGGGATGCTCGAAGACGGGAAAGCGTTCCGCCTGGTCCTCCATCGTGATCAGGAACGGCTCGAAGGTTTTACGCGGACCCTGGTCGTAGGCGAGCAGATGGTAGGTGTGGCCGCTTTTCGTGCCTTTCCGGACGACTTCCATGCCAGCGCCCTTCTTCACGAGCTGGGCGCCGCCCTGCGGGACGTCGAAGTTGCGGAACAGCACGGCCATGGAGACGCCGAGCGCCTGGGCAATGCGGTGGAGTACGTCGAGACCGGTCGAGGTCTGTGCGTTTTCGATCTTCGACAGCATGCCGCGGCTGATGCCGGCCTGTTCGGCGACCTGGGCGATGGTCAGGCCGTGGCTCTGGCGAAGCTCGCGGATGGTCGACCCGAGATAGCGTTCGAGCGGGGTCTTGCTGTCGTCAGCGGTATGCATCGTCGACCTCGGCAAAAGGGGCAAGGGTAGCAGATTGTGGTACGCGCGCCGGCACGGTCGGGACCGCCGGCGTGCGCACCGCAAGTTTCATATGGAGAATTATTGTTTCACAACAATAAATCCCTTCGCATGCAGAAGGCGTGATCGCAGCGTACCGGACGCGGTGCTTGCCTCATGTCGCGCAATTGGGCCGCTCGCCAGCCGGGCGGATTCCACAAACCAGTGAACGCAGCAGTTGCAAGGAGAGACGATGAACCTGAACGATGCGAGCCCGTTGCCAGTCAACGCACTCGGAAGCGTACCGCGCTTCGATTCGGTGGACGAAGCGCAGACATACCTTGCGCAACACGGTGTGAAGTATGTGCTCGCGCAATTCGTCGACATTCACGGCGTGGCCAAGGCGAAATCGGTGCCGGTCGCGCATCTGGGCAGCGTGCTGACCGCGGGCGCGGGTTTCGCGGGCTTTGCGATCTGGGGTGTCGGCATCGAGCCGAACGGGCCGGACTACATGGCGGTCGGCGATCTCGCGACGCTGACGCCGGTGCCGTGGCAGTCCGGGCTTGCGCGCATCGCGTGCGACGGTCACGTCGACGGCGCACCGTGGGCGTTCGATTCACGCGTGACGCTGAAGAAGCAGGTTGCCCGCCTGACCGAGCGCGGATGGACGCTCTTTACCGGCCTCGAGCCCGAATTTTCGCTGCTGAAGCGCTCCGCGTCGGGCACGCTCGAGCCTTGCGATCCGAGCGATACGCTGGCGAAGCCCTGCTACGACTACAAGGGGCTGTCCCGCACGCGCGTGTTCCTGGAAAAGCTCACCGAATCGCTGCGCGCGGTCGGCATCGACGTCTACCAGATCGACCACGAGGACGCGAACGGGCAGTTCGAGATCAACTACACGTATACCGACTGCCTGACGTCGTGCGATCACTACGTGTTCTTCAAGATGGCCGCGTCGGAAATCGCGAACGAGCTCGGGATGATCTGTTCGTTCATGCCGAAACCCTTCGCGAACCGCCCGGGCAACGGCATGCACATGCACATGTCGATCGGCGACGGCAAGCGCAACCTGTTCGCCGACGCCGACGATACGCTCGGCATGGGCCTGTCGGCACTCGGCTACCGGTTCACGGCGGGCCTGCTCGCGCATGCGTCCGCGCTGGCGGCGCTCTGCAACCCGACGGTGAACTCGTACAAGCGCCTCGTCGTCGGGCGCTCGCTGACCGGCGCGACCTGGGCGCCGGCCTACATCAGCTACGGCGACAACAATCGCTCGACCATGGTGCGGATGCCAGGCGGCCGGATCGAACTGCGTCTGCCGGACGGCGCATGCAACCCGTATCTCGCGACGGCGGCCGTGATCGCCGCCGGGCTCGACGGCATCGACCGCGACCTGTCGCCGGGTGCGCCGGCGAACGAGAACCTGTACGAGTGGCCTGCGCAGAAACTTCGCGACCACGGCATCGGCGTGCTGCCGCAAAACCTTGGCGAGGCGCTCGACGCGCTCGAGGCCGACCGGACGATCTGCGATGCGCTCGGGCCGGTGGTCGACGAGTTCATCAAGCTCAAGCGAATGGAGTGGCTGGAATACATGCGCCACGTATCGGACTGGGAAATCAAGCAGTACGTCGAATTTTTCTGAGGAGCAGGCAACATGTGTGGAATCGTAGGATTGCTGGTCAAGACGCCGGCGTTGCGCGACCGGCTCGGCGAGCTGATGGTGCCGATGCTGATCGGCATGACCGAACGTGGCCCGGATTCGGCCGGTCTCGCGGTGTTCGGCGACGCGGTCGAGCCGGACCAGCGCAAGCTGAGCCTGTACTCGGGCTTTACGGATGAAGGCGAGCATTTTCCGTGGGACGTGCTGCTCGATCGGCTGAAGGCGTCCGTCGACGCCGCGGCGCGTGTCGATGCGAAGGGAAACCACGCGGTGCTGACCGTCCACGCGCAGGCCGACACGGTCAGGCACTGGCTGAACGAGCATTACCCGCGCGTGTACCTGCTGTCGGCCGGGCGCTCGATCGACCTGTACAAGGACATCGGCCTGCCCGCGGAGATCGCCGCGCGTTACGCGTTCGGCGGCCTCAAGGGCTCTCACCTGGTCGGCCATACGAGGATGGCGACCGAGTCCGCGGTGACGCCGGATCGCGCACATCCGTTTACGGCCGGCGAGGACTTCTGCCTGGTCCACAACGGCTCGCTGTCGAACCCTTACGGCGTGCGCCGGAAGCTGGAGCCGAAGGGCATTCATTTCGATACCGACAACGACACGGAGGCGGCGTGCCGCTTCCTCGAATGGCGACTGCGCGAGGGCGACACGCTGCCGGTCGCACTGCAGAAGGGCTTCGAGGAGCTCGATGGCTTCTACACGTTCCTGATGGGGACGCCCACCGAGCTGGCGCTGATTCGCGACCCGTTCGCATGCAAGCCGGCCGTCGTCGCCGAGAACGACGACTATGTCGCGATCGCGTCGGAATTTCGCTCGCTCGCGCATCTGCCGGACATCAGGAACGCCAAGGTATTCGAACCCGCACCCGAGGAGATGTACGTATGGAACGCATGACATTCGACCTTGAGCACGCAACCGTCAGGGACGTCAACCAGTACCTGCACGGCAGCGCGGACGTGCTCGACGGGCAGGCGATCGTCGTGGCCTCGCCGAACGGTGCGCACAACATCGCGGTCGGCGTGGACGCCGACGTGACCGTGACGATCGATGGCCACGCCGGCTATTACGCCGGCGGCATGAACCAGCGCGCGACGATCGTCATCGAGGGCAGCGCCGGGACCGGCGTCGCGGAAAACATGATGAGCGGCAAGGTGCACGTGAAGGGTTTCGCGTCGAACGGCGCGGGTGCCTCCGCGCACGGCGGGCTGCTCGTGATCGATGGCGATGCCGGGTTGCGTTGCGGCATCTCGCTGAAAGGCGGCGACATCGTCGTCGGCGGGTCGGTCGGCAGTTTCTCCGCATTCATGGCCCAGGCGGGCCGGATGGTGATTTGCGGCGACGCGGGCGACGCACTGGGCGATTCGCTCTACGAAGCGGTGCTCTACGTGAAGGGTGAAGTGAAGTCGCTCGGCGCGGACGCACGGTTCGAGCCGATGGCCGACGCGGACTTCAGTGCCGTCGCGGCGCTGCTCGATGCGGCCGGGCTCGACCACGATCCGCGCGCGTTCAGGCGCATCGCTTCGGCCCGCACGCTCTACCACTGGAACGCCGACGCGAACCAGGAATATTGAATCCACGCTCCATCGAGGCAACGCCATGGAAGTCAAACCCATTCATTTCGCCCGCTTGCAGCAGGAAGAGTCGTACGGCTACGACCGCAAGACGATCGACTACATCCACACGGCCGCCCAACGCGGCCTGTACGAGATTCGCGGCCTCGGGGCGAAGCGTCACGTACCGCACTTCGACGATCTGCTGTTCCTCGGTGCTTCGCTTTCGCGTTACCCGCTCGAAGGATATCGCGAGAAGTGCACGACGCAGACCGTGCTCGGCACGCGCTTCGCGAAGAAGCCCATCGTGCTCGACATCCCGATCACGGTGGCCGGGATGAGCTTCGGCGCGCTGTCGGCGAACGTCAAGGAAGCGCTCGGCCGCGCGGCGACGGCGGCCGGCACGTCGACGACGACCGGCGACGGCGGGATGACGCAGGAGGAGCGCCGTTCGTCGAAGACGCTCGTCTACCAGTGCCTGCCGTCGCGCTACGGCTTCAATCCCGACGACGTGCGCCGCGCCGATGCGATCGAGGTCGTGATCGGGCAGGGTGCGAAGCCGGGCGGCGGCGGCATGCTGCTCGGACAGAAGGTCAATCCGCGCGTGGCGTCGATGCGCACGCTCCCGGCGGGCGTCGACCAGCGCTCGGCGAGCCGCCATCCGGACTGGACCGGCCCGGACGATCTCGCGATCAAGATCCAGGAACTGCGCGAGATCACCGACTGGGAAAAGCCGATCTACGTGAAGGTCGGGGCAACGCGCACGTTCAACGACGTGAAGCTCGCGGTGCATGCGGGCGCGGATGTCGTCGTGGTCGACGGGATGCAGGGCGGCACGGCGGCAACCCAGACCTGCTTCATCGAGAACGTGGGCATTCCGACGCTGGCGGCGGTCCGTCAGGCCGTCGCCGCGCTCGAGGACCTGAACATGAAGGGGCAGGTTCAACTGATCGTGTCGGGCGGCATTCGCACCGGTGCGGACGTCGCCAAGGCGCTCGCGCTCGGCGCGGATGCCGTCGCGATCGGCCAGGGGGTGCTGATGGCGCTCGGCTGCAACAGCGAATCGTACTTCCAGGACGGCACGCTGCATTCGGCTGCGGCAGATTACGCGGCGCTGCATACGTCGCCGGGTTTCTGCCACCACTGTCATACCGGCAAGTGTCCGGTGGGCGTGACGACGCAGGACGCGGTGCTCGAGAAGCGTCTCGAGCCGGAAGAGGGGGCGCGTCGTGTGCGCAATTACCTGAAGACGCTGAACATGGAGCTGACCACCATCGCGCGCGCCTGCGGCAAGCAGAACGTTCATCACCTGGAGCCGGAAGATCTCGTCGCGCTGACGGTCGAGGCGGCCGCGATGGCGCGCGTGCCGCTGGCCGGCACGTCGTGGATTCCGGGCGAGCGGTCATGACCGCGGTGTGACGGTGCGCGCGACATGGCGCCGCGCAGTAGCGGGCGGCGTCATGTCGTCGGTCGCTTCAGACGCCGCGACCCGCTCGGTGCCTCCGTGCGGTGTCGCGGTCATTCCCGATTTTGCTGGTTCGTCATCGGTTATCGCGTGCATCGCGGGGCGGTGCATGCCTTGCTTCGAGGAAACGACATGAAAAAGACGATTGGCTGGATTCTGTGCGCGTGGCTCGCATTGCTGGCGCTACCCGTGTTCGCGGACGACAAGGTGGCGGCGGTGCCGGTGCCGAACAAGGGCGACACCGCGTGGATGATCGTCGCGACGCTGCTCGTCGTGATGATGGCGGCACCCGGGCTCGGCCTTTTCTACGGCGGAATGGTGCGGGCGAAGAACATGCTGTCGATCCTGATGCAGACGCTCGTGGTGTTCTGCCTGCTCGGCGTTCTGTGGGCGGTATACGGTTACAGCATCGCGTTCACCGAAGGCAACGCGTTCTTCGGCGGGCTCTCGAAGGCGTTCCTGGTCGGCATCACGCCGGATTCGACCGCCGCGACCTTCAGCAAGGGCGTCGTCATTCCGGAGTTCATCTACGTGTCGTTCCAGCTGACGTTCGCCGCGATCACGCCCGCGCTGATCGTGGGGGGCATCGCCGAACGCGCGAAATTCTCCGCGGTGCTGGCGTTCATGGTGCTGTGGTTCACCTTCTCGTACCTGCCGATTGCGCACATGGTCTGGTACTGGGCGGGCCCGGACGCTTACACGAGCGCCGCGGCGGCCGACAAGGCCGGCGCGACGGCCGGCTTCTTGTTCCAGAAGGGCGCGATCGATTTCGCAGGCGGCACCGTGGTGCATATCAATGCAGGCATCGCGGCGCTGGTCGGCGCGATCATGATCGGCAAGCGGGCGGGGTTCGGCAGGGAGACGATGGCGCCGCACAATCTGACGATGACGATGATCGGCGGGTCGCTGCTGTGGGTCGGCTGGTTCGGATTCAATGTGGGCTCCGCGCTCGAGGCAAGCGGCGCGGCCACGCTCGCATTCGTCACGACGCTTTTGGCGACCTGTGCGGCGACGGTGTCGTGGACCTTCGTCGAATGGTCGCTGAAGAAGAAGCCGTCCATGCTCGGCGCGGTGTCCGGCGCGATCGCGGGGCTGGTCGTGATCACCCCGGCATGTGGGTTCGTCGGGCCGATGGGCGCGATCGCGATGGGGTTGATCGCAGGCATCGTCTGCTATTGGGGCGTCAACGGGCTCAAGCGCCTTCTCGGTGTCGACGATTCGCTCGACGTATTCGGCGTCCACTGCATCGGCGGCATCGCGGGTGCGCTGCTCACCGGGGTATTCGCGTCGCCGTCGCTGGGCGGAACCGGGATCTACGACTACGTGGGGAACAAGGTCGCCGACTACCACATCGGCGAGCAACTGATTGCGCAGTGCTGGGGCGTCGGGACCTCGCTCGTGTGGTCCGCGGTCGTGTCGGTTGCCGCATTCAAGCTGGTCGACATGACGATCGGTCTGCGTGTCGACGGTGAGCGCGAACGTGAGGGTCTCGACGTCAGTTCGCACGGGGAGACGGCTTACCATTCGTGACGATCGCGTAGCCGCAAGCGCGCATTGTGCGCCGGTTCGCCGTCCCTATCCGGGGCGGTTGAACTGCATCGGTTGTCAAACGGGGCGGCGGGATCGATTAAGGGAGAGCATCGACGGATGACTGAATTCGGCGGCAATTCGTCGTTCATCTCTCTGCCCGACGAACGCTTCGATTGCCAGCGCTCCAGTACGGAAGTTACTTGCCGTGCTCCTCCCATACCTTCGACCATGAACGAATCGCCTCGAGATTCGTACGGATATCACACAGTACGCCGTCGGCACCCTGGGGATGAAATTGATGTCTGCGAACGCTGTAGAAGTCCTGGGCGAGCATCCTGATGTTACCTACCCTGTCGGCGCAGTAGCCGCAGCGAGCACGAATGCGACCATGCAGAAGCTCGAGTTGTTCCAGGGCCGAAGGGTTTGGAGCAGCGAGATCGTTTTCGCGAAAAATTTCTTCTATCTCGGCTGCGACGTCGCGAATGATTTCAGATGTCTTCATGGAAAGCTTTATCCATAACACCGTGGGCGTTAGCTAGGTAAGATTGGTGCAAATGGGATTTAACAAAGTATAACGTTTCGATCGCGCCATTTTCTTTTTTTCAAAAAATAAGTCGCTGGTAGCCCGGATTTTCGTCGGCACCACTATTGGCGTCTAATGCGAGTTATTTGGCGCATTTCGATAATGATTAACTGCAATGCAAATCCCATAATGAAGTAACGGGAATTTATGAAAACCGCGCCATGGGGAATTTCGTCGGCAAGCGAGTCGTCATTGCCGGTGGTCCCGGTGGCTTCAGCGTCGGCGCGGCCAGGTGTCGTAATGAACCTGACGATGGGAGAGAAGGGTGATGGACCCGATAACCGCATTGCGCTTTTCGCGACGCAGCACCGCGGAGCAGGTCACCGAGGGCCTGGATCTTTCCGGCCGGACGATCCTGATCACGGGCTGTAATTCTGGTATCGGTCTTGAAACGACGCGGGTTTTGGCAATGCGCGGCGCCCGCATCATTGCCGTCGCGAGGGATGAAGACAAGGCGCGCGCCGCCCTGGCGATCGCCGACGCCGCAGATGGCATGGCCGTTGGAGCCGAACTGACCGATCTCGCTTCCGTTGCCCGGGCCGCCGACCGCATTCTCGCGTGCGGCATCACCCTCGATGCCGTCGTCACCAATGCCGCGATAATGGCGCTGCCAAAGCTGGAGACGGTGAACGGCGTGGAAAAGCAGTTCTTCGTCAACCATGTCGCCCATCATCTGCTGGTGACGCGGTTGCTGCCTTCAATCAACCGCTCGCGCCCGGGCCGGATCGTCATTGTGGGCAGTCATTCCCATCGCTTTGCTCCAGGCGGGAAAGGCATTGATTTCGACAATCTCGACGGTAGCAACGGCTATCGCGGTTTTCCGTTCTATGGCCAGGCGAAGCTCGCCAACATCCTGTTCGCGAACGAGCTTTCACGCAGAGTGGGTCATGTCGGAATCACTGCAAACGCACTCCATCCGGGACTGATTGGCGCCACGGGCCTGCATCGGCATATGCGCGGGCCGTTCAACTGGATCGTCTCGGCTGCGATGCTGTTCGGCAAAACGGTGCCGCAGGGCGCCGCGACAACGTGCCTGCTGGCCGCGCATCCTGCGCTGAACGGCGTCACCGGCCGTTATTTCGCGGATTGCCGCCCTGCCGAATCCTCGGCCTTTGCCCGGGACGCCGATCTCGCCCGGCGCCTCTGGGACCGCACCGAGGAAATCATCGCATCCCACGGGATGACCTGATCCCGAACGCTTCGGTTGCCTGCAGGTGTGTGCAAGGGGCAATCGCATCCGCTAGCCGCGCACGCGCGCCTTCTCCGGATCGTAAAAGATCGGGGCGGTCACCCGCGCGTCGATGCGCTTCTGCTGGCCGTCCAGCTTGCCGACGTGGAGCACGTTGCCCGGCTCCGTGTGGTGAACGTCGATTCGCGCGAGCGCGATGCTCCTGCCGAGGATCGGCGAGCGCATGCCGCTCGTGACGACGCCGACCTGTGCCCGCCCGTTGTGCACGCAATCGCCGTGACGGGCCGGTTCGTTGCCGGCGAGTTCGAGCCCGACGAGCCGGCGGTGCGGATGCGCGCTGCGGCGAAGCAGCGCGTCGCGCCCGACGAAGTCATCGGTCTTCGTCGCGAGCGGAACGCTGAAGCCGATGCCGGCCTCGAACGGATCGGTTTCGTCGGTGAATTCGTAGCCGGCAAACACGAGCCCGGCTTCGATCCGCAACAGGTCGAGCGCGTCGAGACCGAGCGGCACGAGTCCGTGCGGCTGGCCCGCCGCCCAGATCGCGTCCCATACGGCTTGCGCGTCGCGCGGATGGCACCAGACCTCATAGCCGAGCTCGCCGGTGTAGCCGGTCCGGCTGACGATGACGGGGCAGCCGTCGTCGCCGCCGAGGCGGCCGATCAGGAAGCGGAACCAGCCGAGGCTGTCGAGCGACGGCTGGGTCGCGGGCGTGCGGATCAGCGCGCGCAGGATCTCGCGGCTGCGCGGCCCTTGCAGCGCGACATTGTGGATCTGGTCGGACGACGACTTGACCCAGGCCTTCATGCCGAGCCTGTTCGCCTGCTCCCGCAGCCAGACACCCGCGAAATCGTCGCCGCAGATCCAGCGGAACGTGTCGGGGCCGAGCCGCATCAGGGTGCCGTCGTCGAGCATTCCGCCGTGCGGATGGCACATCGCCGAGTAGACGACCTGTCCGACCGCGAGCCTGCGCACGTCGCGCGTCAGGCAGTATTGCAACAGGGCCTCGGCGTCGGGGCCGGTGACGTCGAACTTGCGCAACGCGGACAGATCGACGATCGCCGCGCGCTCGCGGCAGCCGTAGTATTCGTCGATCGCGCCGTAGCCGTCGAACCGCGCCGGCAGGTGCCAGCCGCGGTAGTCGGCAAAGTGGCGCGTGAGCGCCGACGTGCGGGCGTGGAAGCCCGACTGGCGCGTCAGCACGGGCGGGGCGTCGGGGGTGGGTCTGATGGCGGTGGACATGGTGAAGCGCGCCTCGCTCGAATAGGTTCGGATCCGGATGTCGGTCGGTTGCCACGCGTTCGCGGGGTCGATGTCGTCGGGGCACGACGTGCTGACGCACAGCAGCGGCTTCAGCGCGCGCAGCAGCACGTAGTCGCCCGGGCGCGACCACGGCTCGTCGATCGTCATCTGGCCGTGCGCGTCGATCGATGTGTTGAAGAAGAAATTGATCGCCGGCCAGCCGGGACGCGCGGCGATGCCGTATTCGGCGAGCACCGCACTGATGTTGTCGCTGCAGTTCGCATGGCCCGGGTAACCCTGCGTGTCGTAATAGCGCGCGGTGCACGCGAGCGCGAACGTGTCGTGCCGGCCGACGGTATCGTGCACGACTTCGAGCATCGGCTGCATGAGCTGATCGAAGAACCGCGAGTACAGACCGGGCATGGGATACGCATGACCGTTCAGCGTGCGGGTGACGGTCGGATCGAGACCGACTTCCCGGTGCCCACCGAGCGCGTCGAGATCGAATGCGACGAAATCGGAGCATTGCCTGCCGTCGACGTCGACGATCTGCAGGTACTCGCCGGCCGCGACCGTGTACGCGACGGCCGTTCCCGGACGGATGACGAAATCCGCGAGCGGATCGGCGAGCGGCACGCTCGTCTGCGTGGCAGCGGACGCGCCCGCGCGCACGACGGACAGCTGAAGCTCCGTCGCCGGCTGGCCGGCCCGGTCCACGGGCACGGGGCCGCCGGGCGCCGCGACGATCGCGACGATCGGCTCCGTCGCGACGAACGTGCGCATGGTGCCGGCGCGGGTGTCGCCGGACCAGAGGACGGCGCCGTCGGGCAACGGCTTGCCCGTCAGCCCGTGCCGTTCGAGCAGGATGGCGAGATCCGCTTGTGCCGCGGAAGCGCCGTTCAGGCATTCGGCGATGAAGCGTGCGCTGTCGTCGGGCGTCAGGGCGAGCGCGGCCAGCGCACTGCCGCCGTCGCGCACGCGCAATGCGAGCAGCTCCGCGCGCTGCCGGCCTTCGACGTCGATCACCTGCAGCGTATCGCCGGCATCGAGCTTGACGGCGGCGAGCCCCGCACCGGCGACCCGATGGCGTTCGCGGCCGGACGCATGCGCGGACAACGCGGGTTCGTGCGGCCGCGACACGGTCGGTGGTCGAATGAGCATGGACGTTCCTTGAATGAATGGACGGGCGCGGCCCGCGATGCGCGCGGCCGCGAACGGCACGGCGGGCGTCGCGGCACCCGGGGCCCGGTCGGGTGACGCGACAGCGCAGTGCCGCGACAGTCAGCCAGCGCGAACGCGCGGCTCGGGCGCACGCTCGCCGAGGTACGCGTCCATCGAATCGTCGAGCGCGTCGAGCCACGGCGTGTGATGCGGCGGCGACTGGGTGCCGGTCATCAGCGAGCGATACGATTTGTCGCGATAGCCCATGATGTTCTCGTGCTTGTCGTGTTTCCACGCGAGGAACGTGCGATTGACGCCGGCGATGTCGAAGCTCGGATAGTCGGTCGCATCGATCAGGTCCTGGATATAGCTGCCCTGATACTCGAACATCTGCTGGTTGGTGACCAGCGTTTCCTCACGCGCGCGCCACGCGAGACTGTCGGCGTGCATCGCGTCGAAACCGGGCAGCGCGATGCGGCCGAGGATGACGTCGCGTGCGTACCAGGCTTGCGCGTCGAACATGTTGAACGAGTACCAGAGGTCCTGCATGCCGAGATAGATCAGTTTCGGGTTGCGTTCCCAGAAGATGCCCTTGTACAGGTCGAGCGGCCAAAGCCGGTTGTTCGTCTTCAGGCGCAGGCTGTCGGGCAGAAACGGGAAATGGTGCTGGTATCCGGTGCAGAGGATGATCGCGTCGATCTTCTTGCTGCTGCCGTCGGCGAAAAACGCGACGTTGCCGCGCACGCGCTCGAGCAACGGCTTTTCCTCCCAGTTCGCCGGCCAGTGATAACCCATCGGCGCCGTGCGATAGCAGCTCGTGATGCTGCGCGCGCCATACTTGTAGCATTGCGACCCGATGTCCTCGGCCGAATAGCTGCTGCCGACGAGCAGGATGTCCTTGTCCTTGAATTCGAGCGCGTCGCGAAAGTCGTGCGCATGCAGGATGCGTCCGCCGAAGCTGTCGAAGCCGGGAAAGCTCGGCATGTTCGGGGTCGAGAAATGGCCGCACGCATTCACGACGTAGTCGAAGTCTTCCGCGTACACGACGTCCTTGTCGAGATCGTGCGCGGTCACCGTGAAGCGGCCGCTCGCGTCGTCGAACGCAACCTGGCGCACGACGGTGCTGAAGCGGATGTCCTTGCGCACGCCGGCCTTCTCGACGCGTCCCTTGATGTAGTCCCACAGCACTTCGCGCGGCGGATACGACGCGATCGGCTTGCCGAAGTGTTCCTCGAACGTGTAGTCGGCGAACTCCAGGCATTCCTTCGGGCCGTTCGACCACAGATAGCGGTACATGCTGCCGTGGACCGGCTCGCCATGTTCGTCGGTGCCGGTGCGCCACGTGTAGTTCCACATGCCGCCCCAGTCGCGCTGCTTCTCGAAGCAGACGAGCTGGGGGATGTCCGCGCCCTTCGCCTGGGCCGACTGGAAGGCGCGAAGCTGGGCCATGCCGGATGGGCCCGCACCGATGATTGCAACACGTTGTGTCATCGCGTTCTACCTCGTTGGAAGTGGTTAGCCGTGGTTCGGCGAACGGCGCGTGCCGTTCGTGCGCGGACGCGGGTCACGTCGCGCGCTGCCGCCGCGCCGCGAGCGCGGTGTTCTTCATCAGGAAGGCGATCGTCAGCGGACCGACGCCGCCCGGAACCGGCGTCAACGCGGCGGCGACGCGCGCCACGCTGTCGTGGTCGACATCGCCGACGAGCCGCGTCGCGCCGCCGGATTCGATGCGGTTGATGCCGACATCCACGACGACCGCGCCCGGCTTGATCCAGTCCGCATCGACGAGCCCCGGCTTGCCGGCTGCCGCGACGACGATGTCCGCCTGGCGGCACAGTTCGGCGGCGTTCGCGCTGCGCGAGTGGACGGTCGTCACCGAGCAGTCGGACTGGAGCAGCAGCGCGGCCATCGGCTTGCCGACGATGTTCGAGCGCCCGACGACGACTGCATGCTTGCCGCGCAAGTCGCCGACGATCTCCCGCAGCAGATGCATGCAGCCCGACGGCGTGCACGGCACGAGCGCGTCCTGGCCGAGCGCGAGCCCGCCGACGTTGTCGCGATGGAAGCCGTCGACGTCCTTGCGCGGATCGATCGCGTCGATCACGGCCGCGGCGTCGAGTGGCGCGGGCAGCGGCATCTGCACGAGAATCCCGTGGACGTCGGGGTCGGCGTTCAGTTCGGCGACGAGCGCGAGCAAGTCGGACGCGACGGTGTCGGCGGGCAGCCGATGCTCGATCGAACGGATGCCGACCTGCTGCGCGCGCAGCATCTTGTTGCGCACATAGACGTGGCTCGCCGGGTCGTCGCCGACGAGTACGACCGCGAGGCCGGGCAGCACGCCGTCGCCGCGCAGCCGCGCGACGTCGTGCCGGACGGATTCCAGCAGCGCGTCGGCGATCGCCTTGCCGTCGATGATCGTCGCGCCGCTCATCGGAAGATCACCGTGCGGTTCTGGTTCAGAAACACGCGGTGCTCGGTGTGATACTTGACCGCACGCGACAGTGCGACCGTCTCGGTGTCGCGTCCAATCGCGACGAGATCGGACGGCTGCAGCACATGGTCGACGCGCTGCACCTCCTGCTCGATGATCGGCCCTTCGTCGAGGTCGGACGTCACGTAGTGGGCGGTCGCGCCGATCAGCTTCACGCCGCGCTCGAACGCCTGGTGGTACGGCTTCGCGCCCTTGAACCCCGGCAGGAACGAGTGGTGGATATTGATCGCGCGGCCGGCGAGCCGCTCGCACAGGTCGTTCGACAGGATCTGCATGTAGCGGGCCAGCACGACGAGTTCGGTGCCGGTTTCGTCGACGATGCGCATCAGCTCCGCCTCCTGCCGCGTTCGGGTGTCCGGCGTGATCGGCAGGTAGATGAAGCGGATGCCCTCGCGCTCGGCCATCGGCCGCAGATCCAGATGGTTCGACACGACCGCGGTGATCTGCATGCGCAGCTCGCCCTTGCGGAAGCGGTACAGCAGGTCGGACAGGCAGTGGTCGAACTTGCTGACCATCAGCAGCACCTTCATCGGTTCGCCGGCGCTTTTCAGTTGCCACTGCATCGAGAAATCCCGGGCGACGCCCGCGAAATCGCGCTGCAGCTGCTCGACGTTGCCGTTCGCACCGGTGTTGAAGCGGAACACGGCGCGCATGAAGAACGTGCCGCTGACCTCGTCGTCGTATTGCGCCAGCTCGCCGATGTAGCAGTTCGACGCGGCGAGATGGGCGGTGACGGCAGCCACGATGCCGGACGTGGCCGGGCAGCTGATCGTCAGGATGTAGTTCGGATTCACGTCGTGTGTCCTCGAAACGGATCGGAATGCGGGAAAGGCCGGCCGTCGCCGGTCATGCATGGTCGTCAACGCGTCAGCCGACGGCGGTGCGCTTTTTCTTGTCGGGATCGTCGAACGGCAACAGCGCGGTGGTCGCGCGCGTCTCGACGCTGCCCTTCACCACGAGCGGCACGCCCGCACGGGCATGCCGGACGTCGAGGCGGGCGAGCGCGAGCGAGCGCCCCGTCAGCCGCGAATACATCGCGCACGTGATCACGCCGGCCGCCTTGCCGTCGTGCCAGAGCGTGTCGCCGGCCTGCGCGGCCTTCGCGGCCTCGAGCTCGACGCCGAAGATCCGGAACCGCTCCTTGCCGGCGAGCCGGAAGTGCTCGGCCGCGCCGCAGAATTCGGTCTTGCCGGGCGACACCGTGAAATCGAGGCCGAGTTCCCACAGCGTGTCGCCGGCGCGCTCGTCGGCAAACGGGTACATCTCGGAGTTGTCGTACGGATAGAACAGCAGGTAGCTCTCGACGCGCAGCCAGTCGAGCGCGGTGAATGCGCAGGGGACGATGCCCATCGCCCGGCCCTTGTCGAGGATCGTGTCCCAGATGAACGGCGCGTCGGCGGCCTTGCAGAAGATCTCGTAGCCGCGCTCGCCGGTGTAGCCGGTGCGCGAGATCATCGCCGGCCGGCCGAACAGGCGCGTCTGCACATGGTGGAAGTACGGCAGGTTGCGGATGTCCGGCACGTATTCGGCAAGGAAGTCGACCGCGACCGGCCCTTGCAGCGACAGGTCGTGCAGGTCGTCGTCGAACAGCACGGCGACCTGCCGGCCATACGCGGAGCGCACGAGGCGCTCGTACCCCGCGCCCGCGCCATGGACGACCATGAACGCATTGGGGCCGGTGCGGTAGACGATGCAGTCGTCGATGAACTTGCCGCTCTCGTCGAGCAGCGTCGCGTACACCGACTTGCCGGGATACAGCTTGCCGATGTCGCGCGTCGTCGCCCAGTTCAGCAGGCTTTCGGCGTGCGGGCCGACATAGTGCACCTTCTTCAGCCCCGATACGTCCATCAGGCCGGCACGGGTGCGAATGGCCTCGTGGTGGTCGGCGAGATCGGTCGCATAGGTCCATGCGGTGCCCATGCCGTTCCAGTCCTCGAGATTCGAGCCGAGTGCGCGATGCCGGTCCGCGAGGGCGGAGATGCGCCAGGAGTTCGCCATCTTGAATGCTCCAAACGAAAGTGAAGGTCGATTACGGAAAACGCCGGGTCAGGCGTGGACGTCGAACCGGCTGAGCCATTCGACGAGCGTGTGCCGGTAGCGGGTCATGCCCTTGTATTCGGCGATCGGGTCGGGCAGGTCGCGCAGCACGCGGTGCAGCCGGCGCGCCCACACCGGGTTGCCGACGAGGTCGGCCATGCTGCACAGGTAGGTGCGGATGCCGAACATCAGCGCATTGCTGCGCGCAAGCCGCGCCATCAATTGCAGCTCGACGCGCAGGTGCACGGCTTCGCCGACGTTGTCGGGCGTCACGCGCCCGCGGTCCGCGCCCCACTGGTGATAGGTCTCGGGCGACGTGTCGAGGCGCGGATGAATGGTCAGCGTCCAGTTCAGGCGGCGCACGGGGTGGCCTGCCTGCACGCCGAGCAGGTATTTCAGCGCGCGGTCGAATACGCCCGCCTGGTGCGCGAGCGGCACCGGCGCGTGCCATTGTTTGAAGCTCATGCCCGCATCGAACGCGAGCGACCAGTCGGCCGGGCCGGTGACGACGCCGGCGTCCATGTACAGGTCGCCGGCGCGCTGGTCGAGCAGCGCGATGTCGCCTTGCGTCTGCCGCATGACGTATTCGAGCGGGCCGTACGGCAGCGTGCGCGCGTCGCCGAACACGAAGGCCTGGTCGAGGTCGAGCGCGTGGTTCCGCCAGTGCCAGCGATCACCGTCGCGCTCGAGCGCGAACCACGCCGGATAGTCGTGCGCGAGATGCGTCATGATCATCTCCAGCGTGTCCCAGCACGCGGTCTCCATGTGCGGCATCACGATCGCGCGGCGCGGATCGGCGTCGAGCACGCGTGCGCGTTCGGCGATCTCGGAACGGTAGTGCTCGTCGATGTCGAAGTGGTGCGCGAAGACCGAGCCGGGATCGCGCGGCGTCGCGGGCTCGATGTTGACCGAATACATGTACCGGTCCTCGGGGAACGGAAACGGAAAGCGCGCGATCGCCGCCGGGCTGTTGCGGAACGAGAAGTCGTCGCGATAGGTTTGCGCGGGCTTGATGAATACGCTCATGGCTCGGATCTCACAGGTCGAGGGTCAATGCGGCGCCGCACGCGCGCGATACGCAGGGCATCAGATGGGTGGCGCGCGCGTCGGCGTCCAGGAACGCATCGCGATGCTCGACCGTGCCGTCGAGATAGCGCGTCGCGCACTGGCCGCATGCGCCGCCGCGGCACAGGTTCGGCACGTCGATGCCCGCCGATTCGAGCGCCTCGAGCAGGCTCTGCTCGGCGCCGACCGCGATGCGGCGGCCGCTGCGGCGCAGGTCGACCGCGAACGGCTGGCCCGGCGCCGGCGCCACGAAGGCTTCCCAGTGCACGCGGCCGGCCGGCCAGCCGAGCGCGGCGGCCGCGGCGCGCACCGCGTCCAGCAGGCTTGCGGGGCCGCACACGTAGACGTGCGTGCCGAGCGGCTGCCTTTGCAGCATCGCGATCGCGTCGAAGCGTGCGTGCACGCCGTCATAGCCGTGAAAGCGCGCGCCGAGCCGCGCATCGAGCGATGCGCGATAGGCATCCGTCAGGCCCGCGCGGTACGCATGGTGCAACTCGTGGCTCGCTTGCCGGCGCTCGAGTTCCGCGAGATGCGCGATGAACGGCGTGATGCCGATGCCGCCCGCGACGAGAACGTGATGGCGCGCGGTGGTGTTCAACGCGAACAGGTTCGCCGGTGCGGTGATGCGCAGGCGCGCGCCGGGTTCCAGACGGTCGTGCACGAACGCGGAGCCGCCGCGTGACGACACGTGATGGCGCACGGCGATCCGGTAGAGGTTCCGTTCGGCCGGATCGCCCGCCAGCGAATAGGCATTGCGATAGGTGCGGCCGCCGTCGTTCAGCACGACTTGCACATGGCTGCCGGACGAGAACGCCGGAAGGGGGCCGTCGAGCGCCGTCAGCACCAGTTCGCGCACGACGGGTGTGAGCATGCGGGCTTCGGCCACGCGAACGTCGAGCAGGCTCATGCGCGGTCTCCCGCGCAGGGCTGGTCGGCATCCGCGCAGACGCCGAGATAGGCGCCGAGCCGCGCGGAGAAATGCTGGCGGACACTCAGGCGGACGTCGCATGACGGGCAGGTGACCTCATCGGGCTCGTCATGCCCGTCGTGCGCATGCGCGGTCCCGCAATGCACGCAGTACACGGTGCGCCGCGTGCCGGACACGGCCGCGGCCACCTCCTCCGGCAGCAGGCCGGCCGCCTGCGCGATACGCCGAATGTGCCAGACGAACGTCTCGTCGCCGCACACGTAAAGACGCACGCCGACCGTGCTTTCATCCAGCCGGTGCCGCACCTCGTCTTCCAGCGTGTCGAGCGACGCGTGAAACACGGCCGGCAGGCCGATTGCCTGCAGCTTGCCGAGCGTGACGAGCAGCGCGCTGCCCGGCAGCCCGGCGAGCGCGTTGATGAACGCCGGCAGCGCGTGGAGCGCGTCGCCTTGCGCGACCACGAGATGCGAGCGGGCCTCGGCGCAAGGCTGCAGCGGCGCATAGTGCGGCAAACTCGGCGGCACGAACGGCGTATGGGCCGGTTGCCGGTTGCGGGCTGCGAACGGTTCAATTGAGTGCATCGATCGGCTCCCAAAATGGGGCGTTTGCATCATGAATGGGCGTACGCTCGGCGACGGTCGTGGCGTCACGTTTGCGTTCCTGTTGTTCAACATAGTTTCTTGCCAGTAATTGCCGTTCAATCCTGAAGAGGAGGTACGCCCTAAGAGGTAGCGCGCCGGAACGGCGCCGAAAGGCATGGAACTTGCGTCGTGATTCGATCCTGGTTTGTCCGTGCCGAACGACCGTGACTCCTGACGACAGCCTGACCGACCGATGCATGCGGCCCGCCGGCGGCGCGTCGTTGCCGACGCGCATGCGTGACGCGCTGCTCGCGTTTCTGGCCGGATACGTCAATGGCGCGCCGCGCCACGTGGCGTTTCACGCGTTCTTCACGGGACTCGCGCGCGAATTGCCGGACGCGCGGATCGTGCTCGCGCTCGATGGCGGCGCGGGCTACGAATCCGCGCCGGACACGCTGGTGCGATGCACGCAGGGGCATCGCTGCAAGTTGCGGCATGGGGCAAGCGACGGCGCATGCGAACTGTGTCCGGACTGCGTCGGGCAGGGGCACGGGCGCGCGGTGCGCGCGCTCGGCGACGCGGTGCTGGTGCTGGACGTCGCGCTGCCGGCGGCGCCGACGCTGCTGATGGACCTCGAGATCGTCGCGGCCACGATCCGCGCGGCGCTGATGCGTCGGGCGCCCGCCGACGCGCACGGGCGCGACGCAACGAACCCGTCGGAGGCGCTGACACGCGAGTTGCACGACTCGGTCGCGCAGCAACTGGGCTTCATGTCGTTCCTGGTCGCTCGCCTGCAGCAACAGGACACGACCGGCAACCCGCTGTTGGCCGAACTGCGCACGATGACGACGCGCCTGCAGCGCCAGGTGCGCGAGCTCATCACCAGCGCGCGGCTGACGCTCGACGGGCGCTCGCTGCAGCAGGCGCTGGCCGAGTCGGTCGCGGAATTCTCGCGCCGCTGCGATGTGGTGTTCGAGCTCGACAATCGCGTGCCCGACCTGCGGATCGATCCGCGCATCGCGCTGCATATCCTGCAGATCGTCCGTGAAGCGCTGTCGAACGTCGTGCGTCATGCGCAGGCCGGGCATGCGTGGATCACGCTGCGGACCGACGGCGACGGTTTGCAGGTATCCGTCGTCGACGACGGAATCGGGCTCAGCGAGGGATCGGCCGACCTGAACCACTACGGCCTCGACATCTTGCGCGAACGCGCGGCGGCGATCGGCGGACGCATCGCGATCGATGGCGGCGCCTGCCGCGGGACGCGCGTGATACTTGTCGTGCCGGACGGCGCGACATTCGGAGAGACATCCTGATGGAACCGACGACGCTGCTGTTGATCGACGATCACCCGCTGTTTCGCCGCGGCGTGGCCGAATTTTTTGGTGCGACCGGAGAATTTCGCGTGGTCGGCGAATCGTCGAACGGCGCGCAGGGGATTTCGCTCGCGGGCATGCTGCGCCCGGAGCTGGTGCTGATCGATCTGCACATGCCGGGGCTCGGCGGCCTGCAGGTGCTCGACGGGCTCAGGCGCAAGGAAGTCGATTGCGTGAAGGTGCTGCTGACGGCGTCGATGGAGCGCGACGAGCTGCGCGCGGCCGTGCGGCTCGGCGCCGACGGCTACGTGCTGAAGGAGTCGGAGCCGCAAGCGCTGCTCGCCTACGTGCGTAGTTGCATGCGGGGGCTCGTGGTGCTCGACGACGAACTCGCCGACGAAGACGGCGTCGCCGGCGCGCATGCCGACGCGCGGCCGGCCGACCTGACCGCGCGCGAAACGCAGACGCTGACGCTGATCGCCGACGGCATGAGCAACAAGCAGATCGCGCGCGTGCTCGGCATCAGCGAGGGCACGGTGAAGGTCTACGTGAAGAACCTGCTGCGGAAACTGGACGCGCGAACGCGGCTCGAGCTGGCGGCATCGGTGCACCGGCGCGCGATCGGCGCATCGACGCGGGAACGGGGGGCGTGATGAAGGACGGCGCGCGCGTGACTCAGCCTGTTCAGCCGACGCAGCCGTCGAGCGGCGCGTTCGACGTGGACGATTGCCCGCTCGCGCTGCTGAAGCTGGACGGCGCGGGACGGATCGCCGGCTTCAACGTCGCGTGGACCGACGCGATGGAACGGCCCGCGGCCGGCCGGCGCTTCGTCGATTACGTGCATCCGGAGGACCGGCGCATCTGGAGCGGCATGCTGCAGCGTGCGCGGGCGATCTCGCGCGGCGGGGTCCGCGAGCGTCTGCGCTGCGTGCGTCCGGACGGCGAACTGCGCTGGTTCGAGGTGTCGTTGAAGAGAAATGCCGGCGGCTCGTCCGTTGCGCTGTCCGACGTGACGCTCGACCGCCGTCGCGAGACTTCGACGCAGGCACACCTGAGAAGCGTCGCGGGGCTGCTCGACAGCATTCCGGGCCTCGTCTACCGCGGCCGCAACAACCGGCTGTGGACGATGGAGTACGTGAGCGCCGGATGCGAGGGCTTGACCGGCTATCCGCGGCAGTGGTTTCTCGACGGGCATGCGCATGCATTCGGGCAACTGATCGTGCCCGAGGATGCCGATTACGTGTGGACGGGTGTACAGCAGGCGCTGGCGGTGCGCGGCGTCTTCGATCTGCGGTATCGGATCAGGTGCGCCGACGGACGGATCAAGCCGGTGTGGGAGAACGGCGTCGGGATTTATTCGGCAAGCGGCGAGGTGTTGGGCGTCGAGGGCGCGATCTTCGAAGTGCGGCCGGGCGACCGGTCGGGCGCCTGAGCGGCCGACGCATTCGCGCGGCCAGCCGCGACCGCGCCCGCGCCGGATTGCCGGCTCGAAAGCGCGACGCCCGGTCGTGAACCGGGCGTCGTTTCGATTCGCGCGTAACCGCGACGGCGCGCTTATGGCGCGAACCAGTGCGTCGCAACGATGACCGCCACGCCGAGCAGCAGCGTCAGGTACGGCAGATAGCCGGCCTTGCGCGGCTGCATGCTGCCGGACAACGCCATGTCTTCCCGCATCTGGTCCGGGAAGCGGCCCTTGTCGGTCACGTAATGCCGCCAGGCGAACACCGGCAGGATCAGCGCGGCGAACATGAGGCCCGAGACCAGCGTGCCCTTGCCCCACACGTCGGCGCCGAACCCCATCAGCGCGAGGTTGACGAACGACAGCAGCGTGCCGAGCGCGAGCAGCCAGCGCGGCGCCCTGAACGGGCGCGGCCAGTTCGCGCGGTCGAGGCGGTGGATCCATGCCGCGTTCAGGTTGAGGAAGTTGAAGATGATGTACCCGACGTTCGACATCGCGAGCACGACGGTGTAGTCGGACATCAGCAGCAGAAACAGGTTGAAGCCGAGATCGGTCCACATCGCGCGGGTCGGCGCGCCGTTCTCGTTCACGTGCGACAGGTACTTCGGCAGCCAGCCGTCGACCGATGCCTGATACAGCGTGCGCGACGATCCGGCCATCGACGTCATGATCGCGAGCACCAGCGCGAATACCAGCATCGGTTTCAGGATGTACTCGCCCCGGTTGCCGACGTGCACGATCTGCGTCATGGCTTCGGCGACGCCCATGCCGCTGAAGATGCCCGGCGACAGCACGCCGTCGTAGACGGCCGCCTGCGTGACGTTGCCCGCCGCATCCTTCACTTCGGGCGTGACGAGCTGGCCGAGGCCCAGCGCGCCCTGGAACGCGAGCGGGACCATCGTGAAGAACACGATGCACAGCAGGCCGGAATAGACGATGGCCTTGACCGTGTCGCGGCGCGGATCGCGAAACTCGCGCGTGTAGCAGACCGCCGTCTCGAAGCCGTAGGTCGACCACGCGGCGATGAACAGGCCGCCCGCCATCAGCTGCAGGCCCGCCAGATTCCATGTGCCGTCGATGACGCGGCCGGCCGCATCCTTCGCGAGCGGGTAGAGCGGCAGCAGGTGCGACTTGGGCAGGTCGCCGCTCAGGATCGGATAGACGCCGACGAGCAGCAGCGGCAGCAGCGCGGCGATCGCGAGAATCATCTGGAGTTTTGCGGCCTGCAGGATGCCGCGATGCTGGACCGCGAAGGTCGTGAGCAGGATGATCGCGCCGATCACGAAGGTCGCGTTGATGCGCAGCGACAGGCCGCTCGCGAGCCAGCCGAGATCGAGCAGCGTGATCTGCCAGGTGTTGATCGCGGCCGTGGCCGGGAACAGCATGTTCAGCACATAGCCCGCGCCCATGCCCGAGCCGATCGCCAGCACCGGCGACCACGCGAACCAGTTGCACCACACGGACAGCGGCGCGAGCAACTTGCTGTAGCGCACCCACGCGATCGCACCGTACACCGACGCGCCGCCCGACTTGTGCGGAAAGAGTCCTGCAATCTCCGCGTAAGAAAACGCCTGGATGAAGCCGAACAGGATCGAGATCATCCATACGATCCACGACGGCTTGCCGACGGTGGCCGCGATGGAGCCGATCGAGAAGAGCACGAGCGCAGGCACGCCGCTCGCGACCCAGAACGCGCCGGTCCAGCTTATCTTGCGCTGAAGTCCGGCCGTCTCGCCATGCGCGGCGGGGAAATCCGCCGGTGCGCTGTCAGGGAGGGAACTCATGGGGGTCTCCGTCAAGTCGGGTTGGGTACGATGCGATCAACGATCGTTGGCCAATAACGCGCAAACAACTCTCTTGAAGAGGTACTCCTTCCGAGAGAGAACCGGCGTCGCACGGCGACGGAGGGGCGATGCCGGCACGCGCTCGGGCGCGCATGTGCGCAAATCGCGCAGGCGAAGCGGGGCGCGCTTCGTTAGGTTGACGAAGAAAATGGAACGAAGGGATGGTGTCCGGTGAGTGGTGCGCCGCGACCCGAGCATGGGCGGATCGTTCGAAACGTTCGTTGCCCACGTGTCGTCGCCTGTCCGGGTAGTTCCGCCCGCCGCCGCGCTCCGGCGTGACCCGCACGCTGTTGCGCGTTGTAAGCAATCGCGGCGGCACGGCGCCACGCGAGCCGGCACCCGGGACCCGCCGAGCCTTTCATCGCGCCCCACAAAAAAGTCTTGACTATCTATCTACGAGTAGATAAAGTTCGATCCATGGAAACGAAGACGACCGTCCGCGAACAGATTCTCGACCACGCGATCACGCTGATGATGCTGCGCGGTTACAACGGCTTCAGCTATCGAGACCTGTCCGATCTGGTTGGCGTGAAGACGTCGAGCATCCACTACTACTTCCCGTCGAAAGACGATCTCGTTCTGGAAGCGGTGGCGGCGTACAGCGACGAAGTGCTTGCGGCGATGCGTGCGATCGATCCGGCATTGCCGGCCGACGTCAAGCTGAGCCTCTACACGAAGCTGTTCGGCAGAACGCTCGGCGACGGCAATCAGATCTGTCTGTGCGGCATGCTCGCGGCGGACATCGAATCGTTGCCGGAGCGCGTGCGGCAGGCGGTTCAGGCCTTTTTCAAGGCCAACGAGAACTGGCTCGCCGAGTTGCTGGCGCAGGGCGCGAAGGAGCGCACGCTGCAGTTCAGCGGCACGCCGGAAACGGCGGCGCGCACGTTGTACGCGGCGTTCCAGGGCAGCGTGCTGGCCAGCCGGCTGTTTCATACGCGGGCGCGTCTCGAGGATGTCGAGGCCGTCTGGAAAACCCGGTCCTGATGGACGGGGCAGGCAGTCGGGCGGTTCGCCGCCTTTTGTTGGGGTTAGTTATCTATCTTGTAGTAGATAGATAATCGGGCGGATGGATTCGATCATCCGCATTTTTTGGGGATACGTGTCTATCTATGAGTAGATAAACAAACGTGATGCCGGCGGCCAGGCCGTCGGCGCGCGATCCCGGGTTGGAAGGCTGTTTCACTTACTCACCATTGAAAAGGAGTCTGTCATGTCGATCGAAAAAGTGCTGTACCGCGCTCATGCAAAAGCCACCGGCGGCCGTGACGGCCGTGCCACGGTGCCCGAAAGCGGTCTCGACCTGAAGCTGACCACGCCGCGCGAACTCGGCGGTGCAGGCGGCGCCGGCGCGAACCCCGAGCAACTTTTCGCGGCCGGCTACAGCGCGTGCTTCATCGGTGCGATGAAGTTCGTCGCGGCCCGCGACAAGATCGCGATCCCCGCGGACGCCGCGATCGAAGGCAGCGTCGGCATCGGCGCGATCCCGAACGGCTTCGGCATCGAAGTCGAACTGAAGATCTCGCTGCCGGGCCTCGACCGTGAAACCGCGCAAACGCTGATCGACCGCGCGCACATTGTCTGCCCGTACTCGAACGCGACGCGCGGCAACATCGACGTCACGCTGACGCTCGTCTGATCGCACGTACTACGAAGTAATCCGTCGTCATTCATTGCATACACCGGTTGAGCCAAGGAGTTTCATCATGAAGATCGTCAAGCCGCTGCTTGTCGCCGCTGCCGTTGCTGCCGCGTTGTTCACCGCCCCCGCCGCCTTTGCCGCCGGCAGCGACGGCGTCCGTCCCGATACGGCGACCAGCGGGTTGCTCGCCGTGCTGAACGGCCAGAAGGGGCCGGGCCTCGAAACGCTGAGCCCCGCGAAGGCGCGTCAGGTGCTGGTCGACGCCCAGCGCGGCGCGAAGGTCGATCTGTCCGGCATCGACGTATCGAACCGCACGATCGAGCAGGACGGCCTGTCGGTGCCGATCACGATCGTGCGTCCGCAGGGCGTGGCGGGCACGCCGCCGGTGTTCATGTTCTTCCATGGAGGCGGCTGGATTCTCGGCGACTTCCCGACGCATGAGCGCCTGGTGCGCGATCTGGTGGTGCAATCGGGCGCCGTCGCGGTGTTCGTGAACTACACGCCGTCGCCGGAAGCGCATTACCCGGTCGCGATCAACCAGGCGTATGCGGCGACGAAGTGGGTCGCCGCGCACGGCGCGGAAATCGGCGTCGACGGCAGCCGCCTCGCGGTGGTCGGCAACAGCGTCGGCGGGAACATGGCGGCCGTCGTCGCGCTGATGGCGAAGGACAAGGGCGGCCCGGCGATCCGCTTCCAGGGCCTGTTGTGGCCCGTGACGGACCACGACTTCAATACCGGTTCGTACAACGCGTATCAGCAGGGGCACTTCCTCACCCGGCCGATGATGAAGTGGTTCTGGGACGCCTATACGAAGAACGAAGCGCAACGCAACGAGATCTACGCGTCGCCGCTGCGTGCGAGCACCGCGCAGTTGAAGGGATTGCCGCCCGCGCTGATCCAGGTCGCGCAGTTCGACGTGCTGCGCGACGAAGGCGAAGCGTACGGCCGCAAGCTCGACGCAGCCGGTGTCGATGCGACGACGACGCGCTACGACGGCACGATTCACGACTTCGGTTTGCTGAACGCGCTGGCCGAGGATGCGCCGACCAAGGCGGCGATGAAGGCGATGGCCAACGAAATCGCCACGCGCCTGAAGTAGGGCTGCGGGCGGCATTTGAACGGGTTCGAATGCGAACGGCGGAGCGGCGGGTTTAGGTCCGCCGCTTTCGCATGGGGAGCGGGGCGGCACGGGCGTCGAAACGCGCCCCCGGGCGGCCGGATCGAAGCAGCCCGATGCCGATCCCGATCGCGTGATGGCCCGCGGTGCCCGCCGCGCCCATTGTTGGTACGATCGCGCGTATCGTCCACGCCGGCGTCGCATGCCGCCGGCCCATCGGCTGCACGGTCACGCGGCCACGTTCGGGAGAAGCGGTTCATGCTGCAGGCGTTCGCGGTCTTGCTGACCTTCCAGTGTCTCGGGGAAGGGGTGTCCTACCTGTTCGGCCTGCCGGTGCCGGGCCCCGTGATCGGCATGCTGCTGCTGTTCGGTTTCGTGATGCTGCGCCCGCGGGTGGCCGACGCGATCGAGCCGACCGCGCTCGAGCTGCTGCGCCATCTGTCGCTGCTGTTCGTGCCGGCCGGCGTCGGCATCATGGTGTCGGCCGACCGCGTGCGCGGCGATGCGCTGGCGGTCGTCGTCGCGCTGGCGGTGAGCACGTCGCTCGCGATCGCCGTGACGGCGCTCGTCACGCGCGCGTTGCTGCGGCGCCAGCGGCGCGCGGACGGCGCGGCGGAGGGCACGCAATGACGGCCTTCCCGAAACTCGGCGCGATCTGGGTCTACCTCGCCGCGACCCCGCTGCTCGGCCTGACGATCACGCTGATTGCCTACCTGATTGCGCAGGCCGTCTATGCGCGGGCGCGCTTCAACCCGCTCGCGAACCCGGTGCTGATCGCGGTCGCGCTGATCGTCGTGCTGCTGACGATCACGCACACGCCGTATCCGACGTATTTCGAGGGCGCGCAGTTCGTCCACTTCCTGCTCGGCCCGGCGACCGTCGCGCTGGCGCTGCCGCTGTACCGCCAGTGGTCGAAGCTGCGGCGCGCCGCGGTGCCGCTGCTCGTCGGGCTGCTGGCGGGCTCGCTGACCGCGATCGTGTCGGCGGTCGGCATCGCCGCACTGTTCGGTGCGTCGCACCAGACGATCGCGTCGCTCGCGCCGAAATCCGCGACCACGCCGATCGCGATGGCCGTCGCGCAGGAAATCGGCGGGATTCCGTCGCTGACCGCCGTGCTGGTGATCTCGACCGGCATCTTCGGCGCCGTGTGCGCCCGCGCGATCCTGAACGCGTTGCGCATCGACGAGCCGGCCGTGCGCGGTTTCGCGCTCGGCGTCGCGTCGCACGGGATCGGCACCGCGCGCGCGTTCCAGGTCAGCGAGGAGGCCGGCGCGTTCGCGGGCCTCGGGATGGGGCTGAACGGCGTGCTGACCGCATTCGTCGTGCCGATCCTGCTGCCGGTGCTGTCGCGCTGGATCTGAGCGGCGCAGGGCAGCGGCGGCGCGCGATGCTATCGGTTTCCCTGATGGCCGCGCCCCACCGCGCCGGCCCGCCGGGCGCCTGCCGCGGATGTATCGTGGCCGTTATCGGGAGAATTCAGGAACCGGCACGGACATTTGTGCAGCGATCGGCTAACGTTGCATCGGCGCCGTGGCGGCACGCCGACGTCCGTCGCGTGCGGGCCGGCGTTCGACCCACATCCAACAATCGACAAGGAGAACCGGTCATGACGAAGTCTCGCGTGGTTTCGGTGGCAGTGGCAGTAACGGCGTCGTTCGGTCTGCTGTTGACCGCGGCGCCGGCGGCATATGCGCAGGATCCGGCGTCCGCGCCCATTGAGAATCCGGCATCCGCACCGACGCAGAAGCAACTCGACAAGGCGCAGAAGAAAGCTGCCCGCAAGGCAGCGCGCGCGCGTCACGCGAAGGACCTGAAGGCGATCGGCACGGGCACCGGCTACCGGCTCACCAACGACCAGAGCAACTATCCGCAGAACGCGGTGGAGAAGGCGCCCGCGACGAAGGCGGCGCCGGCGCCGGCCGCGCCTGCATCGGGCCAGTAACGGCCGCAAACGGCTGCAAACGGCCGCAGGCGGCCGGCAAGGGCCGACGTTGGTTCAATGAAAAACGGCGCCGGGTTCGACCGGCGCCGTTCGCTCGTGTGTGTGCCGCGCAAGCGCCACGCGCCGCGGCCCGGGGGCTTCCCGGCACGCGCGGCATTCGTTCGCGTTACGACGCGAGCTTCGCGGCGAGTTCCGCGACGTGCTTGCCCTGGTAGCGCGCGATGTCGAGTTCGTTCGCGCTCGGCTGGCGGCTGCCGTCCGCGCCCGCGAGCGTGGTCGCGCCGTACGGCGTGCCGCCCGTGATCTCGTTCATGTTGACGAGCCCGCTGCACGCATAGGGCACGCCGACGATCACCATCCCGTGGTGCAGCAGCGTCGTATGGAACGACGTGATGGTGGTTTCCTGGCCGCCGTGCTGCGTGCCGGTCGACGCGAACACGCTGCCGATCTTGCCGACGAGCGCGCCCTTCATCCACAGGCCGCCGGTCTGGTCGAGGAACGTGCGCATCTGGCCGGCCATGTTGCCGAAGCGGGTCGGCGTGCCGAAGATGATCGCGTCGTAGCCCGCGAGTTCGTCCACGGTGGCCACGGGGGCGGCCTGGTCGACCTTGACGCCGATCGCCTTCGCCTGGTCGGCGGGAATGGTTTCCGGCACGCGCTTGAGCGTGACCTCGACGCCGGGCACCGATTGCGCACCTTCCGCGACGTGCTGCGCCATCGTTTCGACGTGCCCGTAGGACGAGTAGTAAAGAACGAGTACCTTGGCCATGTTGCGAATCTCCGATTAAGAAGGCCCCGCCTTCAGCGGGGCCCGAGGTTCCAAGCAGGCGTCATGCCCACTCGGCCGTCACTTCGACCGGACGCAGGTCGAATACCAGCACTTCGGCATCCTTGCCGTCGGCGAACGTCAGCGCCTGTTCGTCGCGGATGCGCGCGCCGTCGCCTTCGCCGAGCGTCACGCCGTTGACCGTCACGCTGCCGCGTGCGACATGCACGTAGGCGAAGCGGCCCGGTGCCAGTTCGAGCGTGGCGCGCTCGTCGCCGTCGAACAGGCCCGCGTAGATCCGCGTGTCCTGGCGGATCTTCAGCGAACCGCCGCTGCCGTCGGGCGACACGATCGGCGTGAGCTTGCCGCGCTTGTCGGCTTCCGCGATGTTCGTCTGCTGATAGCGCGGCTCGGCACCCTTCTCGGACGGTCCGACCCAGATCTGCAGGAAGTGGACGGGCGTCTCGTGCGAGTGGTTGAACTCGCTGTGACGCACGCCGGTACCCGCGCTCATCAACTGGACGTCGCCCGGCACGATCACCGACCCGGTGCCCATCGAATCCTTGTGCTCCAGCGCACCGTCGAGCACGTACGACAGGATTTCCATGTCGCGGTGCGGGTGCGTGCCGAAGCCGCGGCCCGGCGCGACGCGGTCGTCGTTGATCACCAGCAGGTCGGAGAAGCCGACTTGCTTGGGATCGTAGTAGTTCGCGAAAGAAAACGTGTGACGGGAGCTGAGCCAGCCATGCTCGGCACGGCCACGTTGGTTTGCTGCACGAGTCTCGATCATGATTTTTTCCTGGATGTCGCCGGACCTCGGAAGTGGGCCCGGCCGTTCGTTGAGATGAATCTTAGGTCAATCTATTTGACAAATAAATGGCCGTGGAGATAATGACTGTCGCTATGGAGTGGACAATATGGAACTCAACGACCTGAGGATCTTCGTCGCGACCGTCGATGCCGGCAGCTTCACGGCGGCGGCCGACCAGCTGATGCTGTCCAAGCAGTTCGTGAGCCGGCGCACGATGGCGCTCGAGGCGTCGCTCGGCGTGCGTCTGCTGCATCGCAACACGCGCAATCTCGCGGTCACGGAATCGGGGCAGGAGTTCTATGCGCGCGCGCAGCGGATCCTCGCCGAGGTCGCCGACGCCGAGCAGGCGATGTCGGTGCGCAGCACCGAGCTGCACGGCTCGCTGAAGATCAGCGCGCCGCTGTCGTTCGGGATCACGCACGTGTCGCCGCTGATCGCGGAATTCCTGTCCGCGCATCCGGCCGTGCGGCTGAACGTCGACCTGACCGACCGGCGGGTCGACCTGATCGGCGAGGGCTTCGACCTCGTGCTGCGGATCGGCACGCTCGAGGATTCGACGCTGATCGCGCGAGCGCTCGGCGCGTGGCAGATGATCGCGTGCGCGAGCCCCGCTTACCTGAAGCGGCACGGCGCGCCCGCGACGCCGGCCGACCTCGGCGGCCATACGTGCCTGATGTACGGGCGCGAGCGGCGCGTCGGCTGGGAATTCCGGGTCGACGGGGTGGCGCGCACCTTCGACGTGCAGGGGCCGCTCGTCGCGAACAACGGCGAAGTCGTGCGCGACGCGGCGATCGCGGGGCTCGGCATCGCGCTGCTGCCGCATTTCATCGTCGGCGCGGCGCTCGACAGCGGCGCGCTCGTGCCGGTGCTCGACGCATACGCGCCGCCGCCGATCACGCTGAACGCGGTGTTTCCGCAGCACCGTGAAGGATTCGTCACGCTGCGGACGTTCATCGGGTTTCTGGCCGAGCGGCTGGGGAAGGCCGTGCCGGCGGCGAACGGCGGCGCGGACCGGCGGCGGTAGAGGCGCGGGCGTGCGGCGCGTGCGGTGAATCGAAGCGTAATCTCCGCAGGATTTGCGGAGATTGTTGAGTCGTGCGGTGAATCGGTGGGATAATCTCCGCATCATGAGCGGAGATTACACCTTCATCTGGCAGTCGTCCGACTGGCCCGCCTGGCGCTTCGACCTTCCGGCACTCGCGACGTCACTGGCCGATGTCAGCCGTGCGCAAGGTGCGCTGGCCGGGAGACTGGCGGATGTCGGCCTCGCACTGCGCGATGAGGCCAGCCTGGCCGCATTGACGGAGGATGTCGTCAAGACCAGCGCCATCGAGGGCGACAACCTGAACGTCGCATCGGTCCGATCGTCGATTGCGCGCCGGCTCGGCGTCGATATTGGGGCGCTGGCGCCGGTTGATCGCCATGTCGAGGGCGTGGTCGACATGGTGCTGGACGCGACGGCCCGTTCGGCGGAGGCGGTGACCGAAGCCCGACTGCGCGGGTGGCATGCGGCGCTTTTTCCGACCGGCTATTCCGGGATGTCGCGGATCACCGTCGGCGCGTGGCGTACGGATGCGAGCGGGCCGATGCAGGTGGTGTCCGGGCCGATCGGCCGGCAACGCGTGCATTTCGAAGCGCCGCCTGCCGCGCGCCTGCCGAACGAGATCGAGCGCTTCCTGCGGTGGTTCAATGCGACACCGGTCGAGCCCTTGCTGATCCGGGCCGGCCTGGCCCACCTGTGGTTCGTCACGCTCCACCCGTTCGACGACGGCAACGGCCGTATCGCGCGAGCGCTTGGGGATCTGGTTCTGGCGCGCGCTGATCGGAGCCCGCAGCGCTTCTACAGCCTGTCGGCGCAAATCCAGCGCGAGCGCAATGCGTATTACGACGTGCTGGAGCGCACGCAGCGCGGTTCGCTGGACGTCACGGCATGGCTCGCGTGGTTTCTGGATGCGCTGGGCCGGGCCGTCGATCACGCGCACACGACGCTCGATGCGGTCCTGATCAAGGCGCGCTTCTGGCAGCGATGTGCGGGCCTCGCGATGAACGAACGTCAGGTCAAGGTGATGAATCGCCTGCTCGATGGTTTCGAAGGGAAGCTGACCACCAGCAAGTGGGCCGCCCTCGCGAAGTGCTCGCAAGACACGGCGCTGCGTGATATCGAGCAGCTCGTCGCGCGCGGTGTGCTGCATCGCTCGTCGTCCGGTGGCCGGAGCACGAGTTACGAACTGGTGCCATTCGACGGCTGACGGCTGACGCGTGCTTGCGCTGCAGGCGTTCGCGCGTGTCGCCATCACGGCGTGCACATGCAAGGCCGAGGCATCGTGCGCGTGATCGGTGTGGATGGCGCGCCCGGTTCGGGTTACGCTTCGGCGGGCGGGGCGAGTGCCGCATGCCGCGCCGGGCATTTTTACCTCGAACGTTGCGGGCATGGCGTTTCTACAGGCCCGCGAACCAGCGACGATCCAGGCCATGACAACCCAGAACCGATCGAATGCTCGCGCCGGCGAGCGAGGGCAAGCCGCGCTTCGCGGCCGGCATGCGCGGAGCGTGAGCCCGCGAGCCGCCATGATGTTGGCAATACTGACGATCGCGCCGATGGCCGCGCAGGCGGCCGGCTTCGACTGCGCGAAAGCCGCTTCGCCGACCGAGAAGACGATCTGCGCGGACGCCGGGCTGTCGAAGCTCGACGGCCAGCTGGCGGCGGTGTGGAAGAACACGCTCGCGAAAGGCGGCGATACCGCCGCGCTGAAGGCGACGCAGTTGAAATGGCTCAAGCAGCGCGATCGCTGCGGTAACGATGCATCGTGCCTCGGCGATCGCTATCGCGAGCGGCTCGCGAGCCTGAACGGCGCGCCGCTTGCGGCCGACCGCTGGCAACAGACGTGGTATCGCGACAGCGACAACCCGTCGCTCGGCGGCGTGCTGACGTTCACCGGCACGGCACCGCGTCTGCATTTCGAACTGAGCGGCAACAATGGCGCGAATACCGGTGGACTCGACGGCGATATCGACCTGCGCGGCGAGCGCGGCACGTTTCGCCAGGATCGATGCCGGCTCGATTTCAGCCGCAAGGGCGGCCGCGTGCAGGTCGCGCAGCAGGGCGGCGATGCCGATTGCGGCGCCGGTGCGGGCGTCGTGTATTCGGGCGAGTACGTGACGGCGTCGAAGGCGCAGGCGAGCCAGGCGGCTGACCTCGTGACGCTGAAGGTGCTGGCCGACGCGCACCAGAACGCGATCGCGCACACGCTGCTCGGCGCCGACTATCAGACGCTCGTCGATACGATCAACACCAGCGCGGACGAGCAGGATCTTGACGGCCTGAACGCCGACGTGAAGTCGTACTGGGTGCGCGGCATCGCGACGACGAACGCCGCGATCGTGATGCGCCGGGGCACAGAGTTGTGGATCGGGCTGCTCGTGTTCGATGCCCATGACAAGGTGCGCATGCGCTACTACTCGAACGTGCCGGCGTGGAAAAAGACCGTGCCGAAGACCATTCGCGCCTGGCACGACAATCTCGACAAGACGCTGCCGATCGATTTGATGTGATCCGGCGGGCGGATGCGCCGTGCGTGACGAGGCCCTGGTCTTGGGCCAACGCTCTTCGCGATCGACGGCCGGCCATCCTGGCGACTGTCTTCAAGCTCGGCCGTGATGCGAGCGGCATCCGGCAAGATGTCCGCACCGGAAGAGATCTACCTTTGCTGTCTCGGGGTGGGGCAAATTCGGCGGCGAACCGTGGGTTCACGATTCGCTGGTCGCCGACAGCTGCCCGTCATTCGAGCGTATACGTCAACGTGCCATATCCCAGTTGATCGAAGCCGCCGCTGTTGGGACCATAGTCGCCTCCGCCGCCTTCCGGCGCGACCTTGCGGGCAAAGGCCTCCACGTCCGGCGCGGAGAGCCCTTTCAGCACGACGTAGTGGTTATAGACGAGTGCCCATACAGGGCGCTCGTTACCGCGCGAATTCGGCGAGATGACGGGCTGCGTGACATCGCTGTTCGTGTATTGCGTGTAAGGCACGTCCCTCCCGAGGTTGTATCGAGCGGCGTATTCCGCTGCGCGCAGGAACCGGTTGTCGTCATATCCGTAAAGATCGTCTCCCTGGCTCCAGGCCATCTGGCAGAACGCCCCGAGCAGCGCAATATCGAGCATGGCATGCCCCTGGTCGCGCCCGCTTTCCTGCAGCTGACCCAGCCCGTCCGGATACAACTTCCACACCACGTGTTCGATCGAGCCGTTGCCGGCGCCGTGCCTGAAATAGTCGACCGCTTCGGCGTAGATGTCGTGGCGATCGGTCAGGATCCCGATCGCCAGCATGGACGCCATGTTGGCGAGATCCCAGTTGGCCCAGTAGTGGTCGATCCTTGCGCCGTTGTGCCGAACCAGGAAGTCGTGGTTCATGGGATAGAACACGCCGAGCATCATCGACTGGAAACGCCGGAAGTCGTCGGCGCGCCACAGGGGAGACGTGCGCAGGATTTCGCCCGCGTTCGCCAACTGGTAGCCGTAAATACCGGAAGCCAGGAACTTGTCGGAACTGCCGCCGATCATCGTCAGCGTGCGTGACCACGCGTTCAGGACTCCTATCGCATGTTGCGCGTAGGCGTCGTCGCCGGTGATCTTCCACCGAAGTGCAAGCGCGTAGGCCGCGGCGGCATCATTGAAGAGGGTCGCGTAATTTTCCGGGTGGTCGGGGTTTCGGCCGCGATAGATGGCCGGCTGCGGATTCGGCTTCCAGTCGAGCGAAGCATGCCGATTGGCAACCAGGCGTTGCCAGCCGTCGAACCAGGGCTGCCGCCGCGCGGCGACGTTCTCGCGCATGCGCGTGAAATCGCTCGCCGTATGCAGCAGGCCGGGGTGCACAAAAGGCGCGCCGGCCATCCGGGCGCCGGGCACGGTCTTCAGTTGCGTGCCGGTGGGCGACCGAGATGAAACGGTCGCGTCGGCAGGGTGCTGCGCCACGGCGGCGCACGCGCCCAGCATCACCACGCAAAGAACCGGGAGCGCGGCTGCTGTTCGCAAGGACGGACGAAATGCCATATGGCTCCGATAATGGTTGCGCGGTCTTGCCGAAAAAGAACCGGCATGGATTCGAACCGGGACCGTCGCACGATGAACGGGCCGCCGGGAGAAAGCTGCCTTGCCGAGTATGAACGGTCATCGCGACGCGGCGGTTGACAGTAAGCACGCCGTAAAGAATCGTTTGGATTCTTCGCATGCCTTGCGCCCGCCCGCTATCTCCTGTGCAACTGCCGCCCCCCCTCGAATGTCACATCCTGCGATCGATTTGGCGCGCATTGCATGTGTCCGATCGCGGTTCAACAGCTAAGCTGTTACCGCACACCGGATCACGTCCGGCCATCATCGACCTTTGGTGCACACCCATGGCACGCAACCTCACTTTCTCTCTGGATATCGCATGGCGCACGCTGCTGAAGGACTTCGGCGTGCAGGCCGACCACGTGCTGCGCAGGGCGCGTCTGCCTGAAGACCTGTTTCATCGCGCAGATCGCGGGCTCGACACGGACGAGTACTTCCGCTTCTGGCGCGCGCTGGAGCTGGAAGCGAACGACCCCATGTTTCCGTTGCGCCTCGTCGAGATGGTCTCGGCCGAGGTATTCGATCCGCCGCTGTTCGCCGCCCTGTGCAGTGCCAACCTGATGCAGGCGGTGCAGCGCCTGGCCAAATACAAGCAACTTGTGGCGCCCATGAGGCTCGAGGTCGACGTGGATGAGGCCGGATCGCTGACGGTGTCGCCGCGCTGGTTGTCGGTGCAGACCGAGTTGCCCTATTCGCTGCAGGTGGCCGAGGTCGCGTTCTTCCTGCGGCTGGCTCGCCTGGCCACACGCGAGCCCGTGCAGGCATTGCGGGTGGCCCTGCCCCAGCTTCCGCCCGCCAGCTGTGCGCCGCGCTACCAGCGCTTCTTCGGCGTGCCCGTTCAACGTGGCGAGCGTCCGGCCATTACCTTTGGCGCCACCGATGCCCTGCGCCCGTTCCTGACCGTGAACGAAGGCATGTGGCGCGTGTTCGAGCCCGAACTGCGCCGTCGGCTCAGCGAACTGGACGCCACAGCCACGATGGCCGAGCGCGTGCGTGCGGTGCTGCTGGAGCTGCTGCCCGGCAACACGGCCACCATCGAGAAAGCCGCCGAGCGCCTGGGGCTCAGCAAGCGCACGCTACAGCGCCGCCTCGAAGACGAAGGGGAGAATTTCCGCTCGCTGGTGAACACCACCCGGGAAAGTCTTGCCCGCCACTACCTCGGGAGCACGACGATGACTGCCGGCGAAATCGCCTTCCTGCTCGGTTTCGAAGATCCCAACTCCTTTTACCGCGCCTTCCTGGAATGGACCGGGCAGACGCCGGATACCGCGCGCAATGCCATGCGCCTGAACTGAGAACGACACTCATGACCCTGCAAGAGAAACAACGCAAAGTGCTGCTGGCAGGTGCCACCGGACTCGTGGGCGGCCTGATGCTGAAGGCCCTGCTGGCCGACCGGACGGTCTCGGAGGTCCATGCGCTGAGCCGCCGCCCGCTGGCTGTGCGCGACCCCAGGCTCCAGGTCCACCAGGTGGATTTCGGCTGCTTGCCCGCGCTTGCGCAGGTCGACGAGGTGTACCTGTCCATGGGCACCACGATCAAGGTGGCCGGCAGCAAGGCGGCCTTCCGCGCGGTGGACTTCGATGCCAACCTGGCCGTGGCGCAGGCCGCATTTGCGGCGGGCGCGCGGCGCGTGGGGCTGGTCAGCGCCGCAGGGGCGAATGCCCGGTCGTCCATGTTCTATACCCGCGTCAAGGGCGAACTGGAAGATGCGCTCAAGGCCATGCCCTTCACGGCGCTGGTCATCGCGCAACCTTCGCTGCTGCTGGACTACCGGGACGGCCTGGGCCAGGCCACGCGGTACGGCGAGATCATCGCGATCCCCGTCGCCAGACTGCTCGCGCCGATCCTGCCCGGCGCCTACAGGCCCGTACACGCCGAGGCCGTTGCCCAGGCGCTGGTACGAACCGTTCCCACGTCCCGGGGCGTGGTGATTCTGCCTTCTGCCGAACTGGCCCGGCTCGGCGCCGCGCAGAATTGAGCGGGATGGGAACGCGTTGGCTGCGCGCAGGCTTGCCTTGGATGCTGGCGGTCAGCCTGCTGAGCGCATGTGCCGGCGCGCCGAAGCGGGCGCGGCCCGGCTTCGAGGGCCTCTGGCTGGTCGACGGCGTCTTGCAGGCGCCAGCGGCCGTGCCGCCTGTCGCACCGTTTGCCGCCAGACCCCGGTTGGCCCTCGTGCTGGGTGGCGGGGGGCTGCGCGGCTTTGGGCACGTCGGCGTGTTGCAGGCGCTGGAAGAAGCCGGCATCCGCCCGGATCTGGTCGTGGGCACCTCCGTCGGCGCCATCATCGGTGCGGCCTATGCGTCGGGCCGCTCGCCCGGCCAACTCGGGCAGCAGGCCAACAGCATGCGGATGCGCGCGCTGGTCGATGTTGCCCTCGGCGGTCCCGGCTTCGTCAAGGGCGAGGCGCTGGCGAGCTGGGCCAACGGCCTGGTCGGCGGGCAAGCCATCGAGCGCTTCCCGGTGCGTTTCGCCGCCGTCGCCACGGACCTCGACCAGTCCCGGCCCTACGTGATCACGCGAGGTGACGCCGGCCAGGCGCTGCGTGCGTCGGCCGCGATTCCCGGCGTGTTACTGCCGGTGCAGGCCGGCGGCCACCTGCTGGTCGATGGCGGCGTCGCCGCACTGGTGCCGGTGCGGGCAGCGCGTGCGCTGGGCGCCGACGTCGTGATCGCAGTGGACATCTATTGCCACGGACCGCAATACCCCTCCAGTTCGGCGGTGTCGATGTGGTTGCGTGTGTCGCAGGCACAAAGCTGCTTGCTCTCGGGTCCGGAGGCCGCGTCGGCCGACGTGCTGATCGCTCCGCCGATCGCGCCCGCGGGCATGGATGATGCCGAGGGCCGGGAAACGGCACGGCGCCTGGGCTACGAGGCTGTCGTCGCGCAATTGCCTGCCATCCGGTCGGTCTTGCAGCGCCACGGCCTTGCAGCCCAGGTTGCACAGGCGCGAACGAAATCGCCCTGAGCCACGTTCAGGCTGGCGCCGATCGCCATCCCTCTGGCGCGCGTGGCGAGTTCGCTGCGCAGCGTGGCCCTCTATGGTGAAGGCATCTTCACTCCATGAGGTTTCGCGATGATCGCCCGACGCAATCTTCTTTCCGCCGCCCTGGTGATTGGGCTGCTGGCCAGCCAGACGACCTTCGCGCAGGACGGCTGGTCGCTCGCCAGGCAGGCCGATGGCATCAGGGTCTACGTGCGCAACGTCGACGGATCGCCGCTGCGCGAATTCCGCGGCGAGGTGCAGATCCGGGCTACCCCCGATGACGTCGTCAAGGTGCTGCGTGACGCCGATGCCTACCGTCAATGGATGCCCGACGTGGCCGCTTCCCAACTGCTCAAGGCCACCGACACCGAGCAGTTCCATTACCTCGACAACAAGGCGCCCTGGCCGGTTTCCAACCGCGACGGCATCTACCACTTCACCTACACGAAGGCCGGCGACGGCGCGGTCACCGTGCGCGTGGAGGCGGTCCCCGACTACCTGCCGTTGCGCGAGGGCAAGGTGCGGATTCCGCAGGCCAAAGGTCAGTGGAAGCTGGTGCCCGACGCAGAGGGTGTGAAAGTCACCTACCAGATGCATGCATCCCCCGGCGGCGCCATTCCCGACTGGCTGGCCAACCGGACAGTGGTGGACACGCCCTACGGGACGCTCAAGGCACTGCGCAGCCGTGTGCAGGAGGCCGGCCGATGACCATCGCGCCCCGTGCGGCGGCGCGGATCGCAAGTCGTTTGGCGCATGACGCGAGGCAAGCGGCCTGCTTTTCCTGAAAAGCTAGCGGCAATTCAACAAAACGAGGTGCGACATGTCCACCACAGGAAAGAGAAAAACGGCTTTGGTCACCGGCGCATCGTCAGGCATGGGCAAGGCCATTGCCCAGCGCCTGATCAAGGACGGCTATCAGGTCTATGTCGCTGCACGCAGTGTTGACAAGATGGACGACCTGGCGCGACTCGGCGCCGAGCCGCTGCGCATGGACCTCTCCAGGGACGACGAGATCGTCGACGGCGTCAAGTTCATCCTGTCCCGGACGGGCGGGGTGGACGTGCTGGTCAACAACGCGGGCTTCGGCCTGTATGGGCCGGTCGAGGAAATCGGCATCGACGAGGCGCGCTACCAGTTCGAGGTCAACCTGTTCGGCGCCGCGCGGCTCACGCAACTCCTGCTGCCGGCCATGCGGGCCAGGCGCTCGGGATACATCGTCAACATCACCTCGATGGGCGGCAAGATGTACAGCATCCTGGGGGCCTGGTACCACGCGACCAAACACGCACTGGAAGGCTGGTCGGACTGCCTGCGCCTCGAAGTGGCCGAGTTTGGCATCAAGGTCGTGATCGTCGAACCGGGCGTGATCGAGACGGGCTTCGGTGATGCCGCCACCGACAGCATCGTCAAGCGCTCGGCCAGCGGCCCGTATGGCCGCCTGGTGCAGATGGTGGCCAAGTCGATCAAGAAGACATACGGACACGGCACCGGTAGCGATCCGCGCGTGATCGCGGACGTGGTCTCCAAGGCCGTCTCCAGTCGCAAGCCGCGCACGCGCTATGCGGCCGGCAAGTTCGCCAAGATGCTGATCCGCATGCGCGTCTGGCTAGGCGACCGCATGTTCGACCGCATCATCCTCAGTCAGACGCGCTGACAGACCGTACGGCTTTTTTCCCCAACATGGAGGTATGCGATATGACATCGAAAGTCTGGTTCATCACGGGCGCCGCACGCGGATTCGGGCGCATCTGGGCAGAAGCCGCACTCGCGCGCGGCGACAGGGTGGCTGCAACGGCCCGCAACGCCGGCTCACTGGACGTGCTTGCGGAGCGCTATGGCGACCGCGTACTTCCCTTGGCCCTGGACGTGACCGATGCGCAGCAGGTTGCGGACGCAGTCACGCAGGCGCACCAGCATTTCGGGCGACTCGACGTGGTGCTGAACAACGCCGGCTACGCGTTGGTCGCCGCCATCGAAGAAGCCACGGTCGACGACGTGAAAGCCGAATTCGAGACGAACTTCTTCGGTGCGCTGCGCGTCATCCAGGCTGCGCTGCCTGTCCTGCGCAGCCAGCGCAGCGGGCATATCCTGGGCGTCTCCAGCGTGGCGGGCATCGTGGCCGGTCCCATTTCCGGCTTCTACAACGCCTCCAAGTGGGCGCTGGAAGCCCTGCACGACAGCCTGGCGCAGGAAGTCGCCAACTTCGGCATCAAAGTGACGCTGATCGAGCCCGGTGCCTACGCGACCGACTTCGCGAGTCCCGCGTCCCTGAAGATCGCCGAGGGGCTGGAGGCCTACGCAGCGCTGCGTCAGCAAGCGTTCGCGCGGGGTGCGGCCATGGAATTCGGCGAGCCGCAGGCCACGGCGCAGGCCGTGCTGCAGGTCGTCGATACGGACAAGCCGCCGTTGCGTTTGTTCCTGGGCACCGAGGGCATGCCCGTCGTGCGCGCGGCCTATGCGGCGCGACTGGCCGAGTGGGAGCAATGGGAGGCCGTATCGAATGCGGCCCAGGGCGTCTCGATCCGCCAGGCCATCGTCACCTGAGGTCATGCCGTGGCCGGTGCCATCGGCATGTCCGGCGGGTGCCGTCCGGCGTATTCGCGGGCCGAGGGGGCCTCGACGCTGCGCTGGCCGGCCCACCGCCGATCGCCGGCGGCCTTTGCATGGAAGGGAAAGCCGCGATAGCCCTTTCGTGTGCGATGCCCCGCCGGCCGCCTATGACGCGTTTGTTACGTGACAATTGTCCACTAAATTGAGACAGCCAATCTTGTTGTGACGGATTGATGATTTCCGGTGAGACAGTAGACTGCACCCGTGCTTCGCCAGAACCGCTCCGCAGCGCGCCACGACGGTGCGACCGGACGGATTCTTCGGCAGCGGGCCGGCCGGCCCGCGGTTCGATCGTGCGAGGCGGGTTCGTTGTCGATCCGTGGGTTCGCCGTTGCGGCGGACGTCGGCACCGAATGCGTCAAACCGTCAAATCAAGGTGATTGCTATGCGTTACGTTTCGCTGGAGTCGAAGAAGGACGAGCTGCTGCTGGCGGCTCGCGTGCTGCTGATGATCCTGTTCGTGCTGTTCGGCTGGCAGAAGCTGAACGGCTTCTCGGGCACGGTCGCGTACATGGCGTCGACGGGTGCGCCGTCGCCGGAGCTGTCGGCGGTGATCGCGGTGGCGGTCGAGCTGGTCGGCGGCGCGCTGATCGCGGTCGGCTTCTATACGCGTCCGCTCGCGCTGGTGTTCGCGGTCTATACGCTCGCGACCGCGTTGATCGGGCATCGCTACTGGGCGCTGCAGGGCATGGACCAGTACCTCGCGATGATCAACTTCTACAAGAACATCAGCATCATCGGCGGGCTGCTGTTGCTCGCGGTGAGCGGGCCGGGGCGGTATTCGTTCGACCGGAAGTAAGCGGGCGCGAGAATTCGTGCTGCACGACGGGCCCGGTGCGTGGAAGCGCACCGGGCCCGTGTTTCATCATCCGCCCGTCGTCGACGGGCGAGCGAAATCGACATCGGTTGCCGGTTCTCGTATAGATTGGGGCCCCTCATCCGCTCTCATCGTTGGCTACCGTGTCGCACCCGACCATCCTTCTCATCGGCGCGTCCGGCCTGCTCGGCCGTGCGGTCGCCGCATCGTTGTCCCGCGCAGCGTCGCTGACGCTCGTCGCAACCATCCGGAACCCGGACGCCGCGGGCGCACGGCGCCTCGCATTGCCGCCGGAAAACATCGTCCGACTCGACGTGCTCGATCAGCCGGCACTCGAACGTCTGTTCGACACGCGCCGCCCGGCCGCCGTGATCATCTGCGCGGCCGAGCGCCGCCCGGACGTCTGCGAACGCGACCCCGCGGCCGCGCGCGCGATCAACGTCGACGCGCCGGCCCGTATCGGCGCGCTCGCCGCGCGCTACGGCGCCTGGACGCTCGGCATCTCCACCGACTACGTGTTCGACGGCAAGGCCGCGCCGTACCGCGAAGATGCCGTGCCGAACCCGCTGAACATCTACGGCCGCACCAAGCTGGAAGGCGAGGCCGCGTTGCTCGCCGCGTCGCCGCTTGCCTGCGTGCTGCGCCTGCCGTTGCTCTACGGCCCGATCGTCGACTGGCGCGAGTCGGCCGTCACGAGCCTCGTGCCGGCGATCGTCGCGTCCGCGCGAGCGGGCGCGGATGCGGTCGGCATGGACGCGTGGGCGATCCGCTATCCGACCTACACGCCGGACGTGGCGGACGTGATCCGCGACCTGACGCTGCGCCAGCTCGCGGGTTCGCCGGTCACGGGCATCCGTCATTGGTCGGGTGAGGAACCGATGACGAAGTACGACATCGCGCAACGGATCGCGGCCGCGCTCGGCATCGACGCCGCGCTCGCGCGGATCGACACGCCGGCCGATGCGACGCCGCGTCCGTACGACTGCCATCTGGATGCATCGCGCGTGCGCGCACTCGGGATCGATCATGTGACACCGTTCGCGACGGGGCTGCAAGCCGTGTTGCGCGACGCACCGCCGCTGCCGTAAGCGCGGCGCGCCGCAATGCCGCAACGTGTGGCAGCGGTCGGCGCCGGGGCGCGGCTGGACGTTACACCGCGCAACATTCCCGTTTGGGGGAAGCGTCCGGGCCGCAAGGCGGCCCGTCCGGTTCGCCGATACCCTGGCGCATTCGAAAAATCACGCGAGCAAGCGAGAGCCGATCGCGGCGTGTCTTCGTATCGGATGCGATCGCGCGCGCGACCTCGTGCGTGCCCGTTCCCGACCGACTGCTTTCCGGCCGCGTTGCCGGACGAAGCGAAACGTTACGTCATCCATATCGATGTCGACACGTTCCATGCGCCGTGGCTCGGGACGAGCGCAGCTGAATCGGGGTTGATCGTGTCACCTGTCATCGTGATTGCGTCCGCAACTGTGGGTTGCATCCGCAATCGTGGATCGATTCAGCAGTGCCGGCGACGTGCTGAGGATTTCGCGCTTACGACCCTACTGCGATTCGAGCCATGTGGCGACCGCATTGGCGTCGTCGGCATCCAGCGTATGAGCAACGGCTGTCATGACGGGGGAATTGGCACGTGTCTCGTTCTTGAAGAACTCGATCTGCCGAAGCAGATAGTTCACGTGTTGTCCGGCAAGCCGCGGGAACGCGCCGGCACCCTGGCCCTGCGGGCCATGGCACGACGCGCATGCCGGGGTCCCCCGGTCCGGTACGCCATGCTCGAAAATATCCTTCCCCCTGGCCATCAGCGCGGCGTTGCCTGCCTTGCCATGCACCGGTTCCTGATGCGAGTAATAGGCTGCAAGCGATGCAATCGTCGCATCGTCGAGCCGCGACGCAATACCCCACATATACTCGCGCGCATGCGTCTCGCCCCGCGTGTGCTCGCGGAAGCCCTTGAGCTGCACAGTGAGATATTCCGGCGTCTGGGCGCTTAGGCGCGGGAACATGGGTGATTCGCTGTGTCCCCGTGCACCGTGGCAAGTGGCACAGACCTGCCGAGCCAGTTGCTCCCCGTCCTCGGCGCGTGCGTGCGACGGGACGCCGCCGATCGCGATGACGATCGGTAGCAGTGACATTGGCAAGAAAAACATCTTGTTCATCTTTCTTTGCTTCCAGTCGAACCGCGGTACAGCCAAACAGCCGGTATCGGTCGCTTGCGTTGGTATCGATGTCTTCCCTGGCGGCCTCATGCTTGCGTAGCGATACTGAATACAGTGTGAGAGCGCCGGAGACGGATATCTTGATTGAAGTCAAATACGAGTGTATTTTGCCGCTCGCCGCGGGTGCTTTGCCGGTCCATCGCAGTCGCCCGTCTTTCACACGATCGCGCTGACGGCGGAGCGCATCCGGACCTCGAAAACCAGGTGCCGGATCGATGACGAGCACGAGCGATTCAGTCGGCAGGGCACCTGTTCGAATCGGCCGACGCATGCCGACTTCGCGCGTTGCCGGGCCGGCACACTCTTTGATCTCCCTCAAGGCCGTCGCGTCGGCACACTTTGATGTCGAGCCGCAGCCGACCAAGATGGAAATTGTGGGCACTGGCTGACGGGCTCGCCGAGCAAGCGAGTCGATCGAGCGATCGCCAGTGCATTCCGCCTGTTTCCGTGAGGTCTGGTATGTCGTCGTTGGGGCCGCGGGCCGCGATCACCGTCATCCTCCGTGAGCACGAGCGGCTGTCTGCCGTCGTCGAGGGCATGCGGCGCTATGTCCATCTGCTTGCGGCTGGCAAGCCCGTTCCGGGTCTCATGGTGTTCCGGGCGATGCTCTATTACATTCGAGAGTACCCCGAGCAGATACATCATCCGAAAGAGGAGCGCTACCTGTTTGCACCATTGCGGGATGTGGCTTCCGAATTCGACGGCGTGATCGACGAACTGGAGACTCAGCACGCGCGAGGTGACGGGATGTTGACCAATCTCGAACACGCGCTGACCCGGTACGAGTTGAAGGGGGCGCCCGCATTAGCGGCACTGGTGGCGCTGGTGGATGAATATGCCGAGTTCTATTCGGATCACCGGTTTACCGAGGAGACGCTGATTTTGCCGGCCGCGAGACGTTTGCTGTCAAACGAGGACTGGGCGGAACTTGACCTCGCCTTCGGAGCCAATCGCGATCCATTCGACGGGGTCAAGCTCGAAGCCGATCTCGGCAAGCTGTTCTCGATGATCGTCAATGCGATTCCGGAAACGGAAGATTAGCGGTTCGCGCGTGGGTCTGGGCCGAGGCCCTCGACCGAGCCAGGATTCCGGCTCCGTGTGTGCGACGCACTCAGCATGCGTCGTCTGCAAACAGCCGGTGCTCGGGTTCGGCCTGCTCGGTATCGAGACATTGCACGCGCCAGCGACCGGCATCCGGCGCGTGATGGGCATGCGGGTACCAGCGTGCCATGCCGGATGCGCCGACACTTGGCGCTTCGGCATTGCCGGACGCGAAGCCGTCAAGGACGATGAGCGGACGGCTGGCGTCGGGCACGGCAAGCCGGATGCCGTCGCCGGTCCGGGCAAGCGTCCCCCATGAGGGCATTGCCATCGCGTAGTGGCCTTCACACGACCACTTTTGCTCGTCGAAATCAAGCCAGACGATCGCATACGCCGACGGGCCGGCATGCGCGAACGTGTCGAGATGAACGGTGATGCGCATGGCGGATTCCTGTGATGAGTGACTGCGACATCCGGTGAGAGGGCATGGGTCCAGTCTAGGTTTGGCCGTGCGCCCGGCCTTGACGCACGTCAAGCGGTCAACGGGCATGACGGCCATCGACGATCGCTGGCTCGACGACTTCGGTCGTGGTTTTCTCGTGACGCTGACGACAAGCGTCGCGGCGGCTGCCGCCTGATCCTGACCAACTGCATCCGCCACGGGCCGGCGTCGCGGAATCGCGCCGCGCATCCGGATTTCCGCGGACATCTGGCCGGACGCGTCGCCCACGCAAGCGCGCTGAGCGCCGCGCGCGGTGCGAAGCTGCATGCGCGGATCGCGCGGGACGGGTGCCGCTTCGGCACGTGAAACGCCGCGCCGGCGTCGAGGCTCGCGGGCCAAGGCCGGCGAGTGTGCGCCGGACCGCAAAAGTCCTCGAACATGACGGATGCGCACTGCTATCATTCGCGCCATGCCGCGCCTGTGCCAGGGTGCGGCGCCAGGCGGCGAGGAGGTCGCCGCCGAAGGCTCGCCGCGCGTTCGAACGCGGCGCGCCAGGTGTTGCGTGCCGATGTCATGCGGTTTTCGACGATGGTGTTGCGTTCGGCACACTTCGAAACCCTTACAGATGCCGGCAAACGATTCACACATCGCAACACAGATTGGCGGAACTTCGTGATAGGTTCTGCCATCGGAGGTTTTTTGAATAAAAACATGCCCAAAGAGGATGAATACATGACCCAGGCTCTGCAGGAACTCGAAGCACAACTTCGGGACCTGAACATCAAGCTGTCGGAAGCCAAGCAGAAGGAGAAGCAAGCCGCACTGGCGGCATTCAGGGAGCAGGTCCAGCTGTTGGGCATCTCGCAGCAGGAAGTGCTGAGCGCCCTCGGCTACATCGTCCAGCGAAAACGCAAGGCGCCTGCCAAGTATTACGATCCGACGACCGGCCGCTCGTGGTCGGGCCGCGGCCCGCGACCCAAATGGCTCGAAGGCCGGGATCTCGATACGCTGCTCGTCGACCGCGAGGCCAAAACCTGGTGGCCCGGGGACGATCAGGGCTGAGTCAGCACCGCGCCGGCCTCACCACTCCCGTTTCATCCCGTTCTTTCGGTGTCCCAGCCTGCTGCGGGATCGCCGGCTTCAACATCTTTCAAATTCATTACCGCCGCTGCCCGCTTCCGTTCCCGGAAGCGGGCAGCGCGGCGCGTTCTGCGTGCGCCCGTGCACGGGCCCGTCATGCGCGGGAACAGGCTTTAGAATGTCGCCCGGACATTTCCGGCGGGACACCATGGCAGCAAACATGAAATCTTCGGCGCTCGACGATCCGGCGGCGCCGCGCGGCGGGCAGGTCGGGGCGTACGCGTGGAAGGCGCTGGCCGGCTCGGCGATCGGCTACGCGATGGACGGCTTCGACCTGCTGATCCTCGGCTTCATGCTGCCGGCGATCACCGCGGCTTTGCAGCTGACGCCCGGGCAGGGCGGCGCGCTCGTCACGTGGACGCTGATCGGCGCCGTCGCGGGCGGCATTTTGTTCGGTGCCCTGAGCGACCGCTACGGCCGTGTGCGCGTGCTGACCTGGACGATCATGCTGTTCGCGGTCTTCACCGGCCTGTGCGCGTTCGCGCAGGGCTTCCGGGACCTGCTCGTGTATCGCACCATCGCGGGCATCGGCCTCGGCGGCGAATTCGGCATCGGCATGGCGCTCGCGGCCGAAGCGTGGCCGGCGAGCAAGCGGGCGCGCGTGTCGTGCTACGTCGCGCTCGGCTGGCAGGCCGGCGTGCTGCTGGCCGCGCTGCTGACGCCGCTGTTGCTGCTCCATATCGGCTGGCGCGGGATGTTCGTGGTCGGCGTGTTGCCCGCGCTGCTCGCATGGGTGCTGCGCAACCGGCTGCACGAGCCGGAAGTCTTCGTGCGGCGCGCGACGCGGCCGCGGGCCAACGCGTTCCGGATGCTCGTCGCCGACGCGCGCACCGCGCGCACGAGCCTCGGCATCGTGATCCTGTGCTCGGTCCAGAACTTCGGCTACTACGGGATCATGATCTGGCTGCCGACCTTCCTGTCGAAGCAGATGGGCTTCTCGCTGACGAAGTCGGGGCTGTGGACCGCGGTGACCGTCGTCGGGATGATGATCGGCGTCTGGACCTTCGGGCAGCTCGCCGATCGTATCGGCCGCAAGCCGACGTTCCTGCTGTACCAGCTCGGCTCGGTCGTGACGGTCATCGCCTACGCGCGCCTGTCGGACCCGACGGCGATGCTGTGGGCCGGCGCGCTGATGGGGATGTTCGTCAACGGGATGGTCGGCGGCTACGGCACGCTGATGTCCGAGGGCTATCCGACCGCCGCGCGCGCGACCGCGCAGAACGTGCTGTGGAATATCGGCCGTGCGGTCGGCGGCTTCGGGCCGGTGGCGGTCGGCGCGCTGGCCGCGCGCTACTCGTTCCAGACGGCGATCGCGCTGCTCGCCGGCCTCTACGTGCTCGACATGGTCGCGACGCTGTTCCTGATCCCCGAGCTCAAGGGCGTCGACCTCGAATGACGATGCGCGATGCGTGGCCGGGTTTCGCAGCCAGGTGCCGCGCCGCGGTTCAATTCAACGATTCATCACATCACCGGAATACATGATGCAACGCAACCACCGAACGATCGGCGTGATGGGCTCGGGCAAGGAACCGTGGCTCGCGTTTTCCGAGCCGCTCGGCGCATGGCTCGCGCAGGCCGGCTTCAACCTGCTGACGGGCGGCGGCCAAGGCGTGATGCTGGCGGTCGCGCGCGCGTTCGCCGGCGTGCCGGGGCGGGCCGGCCGGTCGATCGGCATCCTGCCGACGCAGGCCGATCCGCACGCGGGCTTCGTGCCGCTCGACGGCTACCCGCATCCGTTCGTCGAGATCCCGATCCTCACGCCGCTGCCGCGCCGCGAACCGGGCGCCGATCCGCACACCATCAACCGGAACTACGTGAACGTGCTGAGCAGCGACCTGATCGTCGCGCTGCCCGGCGGGCACGGGACCGCCGAGGAGATCGCGCTGGCGCAGCGCTGGCGCAAGCCGCTCATCTGCCTCGGGCCCGACGGCGCGTTTCGCGAGCTCGCCGCGGGCGCGACGTGCACGTCGTCGCTCGACGACGTGATTCGCTTCATCGACGCAGCGTTCGCGGCGGCGTTGCCGCATGCGGAGCCGGCGCAGCGATAGTGCGGCGAGGCCGGGCATCAGTCGCCGGGTGCGAGTGCCGACGGCGGCTGGTCGTGCAGCCGGTCGAGCACGGCCCGTTCGGATCGGCGGTCGTGCATCCGCGGCCGTTTCCCGAACAGCGGATGATCGTCGCGGGAACGCGTCGGTGCGTGCCGGCGATCTGTCGGGGCGGCCCGACTGAGCCGCCCCGTGCTGGTCAGCGCCCCGTCTTCAGTTGCGCCCACAACCGGTTCTGGAGCCGGCGAATCTCGGGCGGCATCGGCTTGAGCAGCGTCATCTTGCTCAGCACCTCGTCGGCCGGATAGACCGACGGATCGCGCGCGATCGCGGGCTTCACGAACTGGCGCGCGGCCTTGTTCGCGGTCGGATAGAACACCGCGTTGGTGATCCCCGCGTTGACCTTCGGGTCCTGCAGGTAGTTGATCCACTTCAGCGCGGCATCGCGGTTCGGCGCATCCTTCGGGATCACCATCATGTCGAACCACAGCAGCCCGCCTTCCCGCGGATTCGCGAAGCGGACCTCGTACGGACGCTTCGCTTCCGCCGCACGGCGATGCGCGATGCCGACGTCGCCGGAATAGCCGAACGACACGCACAGGTCGTTGTTCGCGAGATCGTTGATGTAACCCGACGAGTTGAACTGCGTGATGTACGGGCGCACCTTCTTGAGCACCTCGTATGCGGCGCGGTAATCGGCCGGATTCGTGCTGTTCGGATCCTTGCCCATGTACTGCAGCGTCGCGGCGAACACGTCGACGGCCTGGTCGAGGAACGATACGCCGCAGCTCTTCAGCTTCGCCATGTTGGCCGGGTCGAATACCAGCGCCCAGCTGTCGACCGGCGCCTTGTCGCCGAGCGCCTTCTTCACCGCCTGCACGTTGTAGCCGATGCCGTCGGTGCCATACGCCCACGGCACGCCGTACTGGTTGCCCGGATCGGCATCGGCGACCATCTTCATCAGCAGCGGGTCGAGGTTCGACAGGTTCGGCAGCTTCGTCTTGTCCAGCGGCTGGTAGACGTTTGCCTGGATCTGCTTGGCCATGTAGTTCGACGTCGGCACGACGATGTCGTAGCCGGAGTTGCCCGACAGCAGTTTCGCCTGCAGCGTGTCGTCGCTGTCGTAGTTGTCGTAGCGCACGTGCAGGCCGGTCTGCTTCTGGAAATTCGGAATCGTGTCCGGCGCGATGTAGTCGGACCAGTTGTAGATGTTCAGCTCGCCGGCGGCCTGGGCGTGCGTAGTGACGAAGGAGGCGATGCCCGCGACGGACATCATGGCGGCGGTTGCGATGGTGCGGCGAAGGGTGCGGAGTTGCATGGCTTGTCGTTCGTATCGGGAGGCTCGGCGGTTGGCTGCTCGCCGCGCCACGGTTCAAGGGATGGACGTGTGCAACCGGCCGGCGCTCGAAACGAACGCCGGCGGTGCATGATGATCAGGAGTCGGCTCGGCCTGCGAAGCGAATCGTGAGGGCACGCAACGCGAGCCGACCCTGTCGCGAGTCACGCGACACGATGCGCAGGTCGAACGGAACGGAGGGGGCGCGCTAAGGCAGCAGCGACGCCACGTCGTCGGTGTGGATCGCGACGTATGCGCGCGCGGCGACGGCGTTGTGACGGCGGACGGAACGGCGGGACAGGATGGTGTAGATCGACAGATGCAGGCGAGGACTTTGCCGGCGGTCACTGTCGCCGGTGGACGAGATCGATGCACGCACGTTGCGCGCATCGCCTCGTCTCCACCGCACCAGCGGGCCACGGATTCTCACGATTGCTCTCGACCGGGTTGTTGAAAGTATTGAACACCCGGCGACTCGCGGACGCTGGCCGTTTCACATGTCGATCGCCGCATTTGCCGCGCGGCGGCAGCGGGACCGTCAAGCAAAACGAAAGCATGATGCAAAGCGAAATCGCCGAAACATCGCGTTCCTGTGAATCATCAGGTAAATCGCTGTAAGGATGTCTCCGGATTTTCCCTAGTGATTCGCGCGTCGACGGATCGGGTCGTCGAGCGTGAGCGCAAGGGCGTGCGTGACGTGTGCCGTTCGGGATGCGGTCGAAGTGATGAGAATATTCGACAGATTGCTGGCAGCTCACGCGACATGCGCGGTTCGCGGCCGGCGTCGCGCATGTCGGCCGCGGGGCGAAGCAACGCGCGTGCGGTCGTCAGGCGACCCGGATCCCCAGATTCTCGATCAGCATCGCGGCCTGGTCATACGAGATGGTCGCGCCGCGCAGCACGCCCGACGCGAGCAGCTTCGGCGTGCCGCCGAGCTCCACGTCGCGCAGGTCGGCCCCGTCGAACCGGGCGTCGTTCAGATGCGCGTTGCGCAGGCTGCCGCCTTCGAACACGGCGTCGCGAAAGTCCGTGCCGGCGAGATCGGCATCCGAGAAGTCGAGCGCCACGAGCCGCGTTTTCCGGAACGAGAAGCGGCGCAGGCTCGCGCCGACCAGCAACGTGTTCGCGAATTCGATGCCGAGCGACTTGCATTCCTCGAAGTCGGCGCCGGTCAGCCTGCATTCGTCGAAGCGCGCCGAGCCGAGCTTGCTGCGGCGCCAGTTCGTGTTGTTGAGATCGCAGGACTGAAACTGCGCGTCCTCGAGGTCGGCCGACGCGAAGCTCGTCTGGCGCGCGCGGCAGCGAATCCACGCGGTCTGCGCGAGCGTCGCGCCGACGAACGACGCTTCCGCGAGCGCGCAGCGCTCGAATCGCACGCCGCGCAAATCGAGCCGCGACAGGTCCGCACCTTCGAGATCGCAGTCTTCGAGACGAAGCGGCGCAGGCGAGCCTTCGACGAGAAGCAGCAGGTCGGCGCGATCGAGCGTTCGGCCGGAGACGGAAACTCCGCAGGTCGTCATGGGGTAGTCCGGTGTGAGTTGAAATGTTCGAGGCCGGTATCGGATGGTATCGGCCGGGCTGCGCGACATCGCGCGGGCGCCGCCGCTCAGCGCGCGGCCTTCATCCGGGCCGCGACCGGCTTGCCGGCCGGCTCGCGCTGGAACGTCCACAGGATGCGCATCTGCGCGCGCATCGCCTGCTCGTCAGCCGGAACCAGGCAGTACGCGAGCCCGATACGGCTGATCAGCGCGATGATGTCGTCGAGCGCGGGCACCCGCGCGCCGTGCACGGCGACGTATTCACGGTACGGCTTTTCGAGCACGCGCTGCCACATCGGCGCGATGTTCTCGACGATGTAGCCGAACACGTCGGTGGACAGGCTCGTGGCCAGATAGTTGTGGTGAAAGCCGCCGTGATGACGATCGCGATAGCGCACCGCGAAGCACACGCTCTCTTCGCAGTAGGCCTCGAAGTCGTGCTCGAAGGCGGTGAGCGCGCGCTGCATCTCGTCGAAGAACTCGGCGTTCTGGATGCCGATCACGCCCTGGATCAGCTCCTTTTTCGTGCCGAAGTAGCGGTACAGCGTGCGCCGCGAAATGTTCGCGCGGCGTGCGACGTCGTCGATCGACAAACGGTCGATCCCGTGCTCGATCATCGCGTCGAGCGTGGCGCGCAGGATCGCGCTTCGCCCGTCGTTGACGCTGTCCATCCTGCTGGCGTCGCCCCAGCGCAGTTGCCGATCCATACCTTTCCTCGTTGCCGTGCGTTGCGCGGCGTGTGCCGATGAGCCGACCGAATGCGTCGGTTCGGAATTTTCGCATACGTTGTCACAAAAATGGAATTTGTGCCATTATGCGTCACAAAATAAATGTTTTGTGACATAGCGCCGGGTGCATCGACCCGCCCGGCATATTCCCGGCAAGGTCCGCCACGCAGGTGCAGGGCTGCGCCTTTCGACTGGAAGGAGACGATCCATGACCGAATCATCCGCGCCGGCCAGCCGGCATCCCGTTCACCGGATTCATGCCGCACCCATCGACGCGCGCTACGCGCGCGGCTGGCATTGCCTCGGGCTCGCCGACGACTACCGCGACGGCCGCGCGCACGGCCTGTCGATCTTCGGCACGCGCGTGGCGGTGTTCCAGAGCGAGGACGGGCAGTTGCGAATCCTCGACGGCTACTGCCCGCACATGGGCGCCGACCTCGGGCGCGGCCACGTCGACGGCAACGCGCTCGTGTGTCCGTTTCACGGCTGGTCGTGGGCCGGCGACGGCACCTGCACTGCGATTCCGTATTCGCAGCGCATCCCGCCGAAGGCGCGCATCAAGTCGTGGCCGGTGATGGAGCAGAACCGCCTGCTGTTCGTGTGGAACGATCCGGAGGGCAATGGGCCCGATCCGGCGGTCGAGATTCCGCGCATCGACGCGTGCTTCTCCGATGCGTGGAGCGACTGGGCGATCGTCAAGTGGGTGATCGACACGAACTGCCGCGAGCTGATCGACAACCAGTCCGACATGGCGCACTTCGGCCCCGTGCATGGCGCGCCGATCGACTACTTCTGCAACACGTTCGCGGGCCCGGTTGCCTACCAGAAGCTGCGCGGCGGCAGCACGCGGCTGGCCGGCAGCGGCGGGTTGACGGCCGACTCGGCCTACTTCGGCCCGGCATACCACGTCACGCTGATGACGGGCGAAGCGCACGGGCAGCCGCTCAGGTCGATCCTGCTCAACAGCCACGTGCCGATCGATACGAACAGCTTCGAGCTGCGCTTCGGCGTGATGGTCGAGAAGAATCCGGCGCTGACGGACGAGCAGAATCGCGCGATGGTCGACGGCTACGTGCTGGCCGCGCAGTCGGCATTTCGCGAGGACGTCGCGATCTGGGACCACAAGACGCGCGTCGACAATCCGCTGCTGTGCGATGGCGACGGCCCGATCTATCGGCTGCGCCAGTGGTACCAGCAGTTCTACACGGACGTGGGCGAGCTGCCCGCGCGGCACGCGAGCGTCGAGGTGCACGAATACCGCGGCGAGCACGGCGCCTGGCGCCAGCTCGCCGACGTGCCGGCCGATGCGGCAAGCTGCCTTGCCACGATCTGAGCGGAGGCGATCATGTACGACGATCGACACGATTCGTTCGGCGACGCCACGTACGACGTGGTGGTGGTCGGTTCCGGCGCGGGCGCGATGACGGCGGCGCTGCGTGCGCATGACCAGGGGCTGTCGGTACTGGTGGTCGAGAAGAGCACCGTCTATGGCGGCACCACGGCGGTGTCCGGCGGCGGCATCTGGATTCCGTGCAACGACCAGATCGCCGCGCTCGGCGGCAGCGATTCGTACGACGAAGCAATCATGTATTTGCGCGACGTGGTCGGCGAGGATTTCGACGCGCAGCGCATCGATGCGTATCTCGACAACGGCCCGAAGATGGTCGCGTATCTCGCGAAGCACGCGCACACGCGGTTCAATGCGGTGCCGCGTTATCCCGACTACTACCCGGACCGCAAGGGCGGCAAGCCCGGCTACCGGACGATGGAGCCGGCGGCGTTCGATGCCGCGCGTCTCGGCGCGCATTTCGACACGTTGCGCGCGCCTTCGCCGGCGACGCTGATCGGCGGGCGCATCGCGATGACGCAGATCGAGGCGCACACGATCCTCACGAAGGAGCGCGGCTGGCTGCGGCTCGCCGCGCGCCTGATGCTGCGCTATGCCACCGATTTCAAATGGCGGCGCCGCACGCCGCGCGACCGGCGCCTGACGCTCGGCAATGCGCTCGTCGCGAGCCTGCGCGCGGCGCTCGAGCAGCGCGGCATCGCGCTGTGGCTCGCAACGCCGATGCGCTCGCTGCACACCGACGGCGCACGCGTGAACGGTGTGGTCGTCGAGCGCGACGGCCGGCCGTTCGGCATCCGTGCGACGCATGGCGTCGTGCTCGCGTGCGGCGGATTCGAGGCGAACCAGGCGATGCGCGACCAATTTCTGCCGAAGCCGACGCGCGCCGAGTGGAGCGCGGCGCCGCCGATCAACACCGGCGACGGCATCCGCGCGGGGCTCGCGCTCGGGGCCGACGTCGCGCTGATGGGCTTCGTCTGGGGCGTGCCGACGGTGCGCGTGCCGGGCGAGGAGAAGCAGCGCGGGCTGTTCGTCGAGCGCTCGGCGCCGCGCTGCGTGATGGTCAACCGGCTCGGGCGGCGCTTCGTCAACGAATCGGCGCCGTATCCGGACGTGATCCACGCGATGTATGCGGACCATGCGAACACGCGGGCCAACGTGCCCGCGTGGCTGATCTTCGATGCCGAATATCGCAAGCGTTATCCGTGCGGCGTGCTGCTGCCGGGCAGCGTGCAGCCGGACAGCAGAATCCCGCCCGGCTGGCTCGACTCGGTCATCTATCGCGCGGGCACGCTGGCCGAGCTGGCCGCGAAGATCGGCGTGGATGCGCGGGGGCTCGCGCAGACGGTCGAGCGGATGAACGGTTACGCGCTCACCGGCATCGATACCGAATTCGGCAAGGGCGGCAACCTGTTCGATCGCTACTACGGCGATGCGTCGTCGAAGCCGAATCCATGCCTCGGGCCGATCGAGCGTGCGCCGTTCTATGCGCTGCGGGTCGACCCGGGCGAGATCGGCACGAAGGGCGGCTTGCGTACCGATGCGCATGCGCGCGTGCTGCGTTCCGACGGTTCGGTGATCGACGGCCTCTATGCGCTCGGCAACACGTCGGCGGCCGTGATGGGCAAGACCTACCCGGGCCCCGGCTCGACGATCGGGCCGGCGATGACGTTCGGCTATGTCGCGGCCGATCACATCGCGGCCGCGCGTTCCGACCGCTTCCTCTAGTCGAGGCCTTGACCTTGAAGTCGAGTTGAATCTTAGAGTGCCTGCTGACGGCAGTGAATCGGCGGGCCCGCACGTTGCCTGCGACGATCAATCTTCGACGAGAGGCAACGCAGATGGACAGGCGCTTTACACAGGTCGAATTCGGGCCCCACAAGGTCGATGTGCCCGAAGGCGGGTACTACGACCGGTTCCGGATGAATCCGGATCTCGACGCGGTCGCGTGCGATCCCGCCGCCGGGAACATCGATTTTTTCCGTCGGATTCCGAAGCGTCAGGTCGCGTCGCGCGTCGGTCCGACCTGGGCGCCAAATTTCTACTATCGCTCCAGCAGCATCCAGTTGCTGTTTCTCGCGCCACTCGAGCGCCTGCGTACCACGCTGCCGGTGCCGCTCGAACCGCTGCGCGCATTTCCCGGTTACGGGCTGGTCGCGCTGACGTTCTTTTCGTATTCGGTCTGCGACAACGATCCGTATGACGAGGTGTCCGTCGCGGTCGTGATTCGCCGGCCGGGTGCGCGCGGCTCGCATGCGCTCGAGCTGCTCGACGCGATGCGGCGCCGGAGCTTCTTCGCGCATGTGCTGGCGCTGCCCGTCACCACGGAAATCGCACGGGTGCGCGGCGTGCACGGCTACCAGCTGCCCAAATGGCTCGCCGATATCGACATGAACATCGGCGCACGCGTGAGCGCGCGGATCGCCGGGATGGACGGCCGGCCGGACCTGACGCTGAACGCACCGTCGCCCGCGCTGATCGACGTGCCGTCGCAGTCGCGGATGGGCACGAATACCATGGTCAATCTCGTCGACGGCGTGTGGCACCAGAGTTCGGTGCAGACCAACACGCTATCGTTCGCACAGCGCGTGTTGCCGCGCGGCATCGAGCTGGTGCGGCACGGCGGGCCGCTGAGTCAGCTGCTCGACGGGCTCGGTGTATCCACCATCGTGCGGTTCGACGTGGTCAAGGATGCCCAGCTGGTGCTGAATCAGCCGACGCCATTGGGGAGCGTTCGATGAACCCGTTCGATGAATCCGGCTGCTCGTAACCAACCCGTTTCGGAGGAAACATCGATGACCCAGCCGACCCGTGATCTGGATCTCGTCGTATTCGGTGCCACCAGCTTCGTCGGTCAGATCCTGACGCGCTACCTGTCCGAATACCTGTCGGCCAGCGGAGAATCGCTGCGCTGGGCGATCGCCGGCCGCTCCGAGGCGAAGCTCCGGCAGGTCAGGGATGCGCTGGGCGCCGCATGGCAGGCGCAGCCGATCATCGTGGCCGATGCCGCCGACGAAGCGCGGTTGCGTGCGTTGTGCGAGCGCACGCGCGTCGTCGTGTCGACCGTCGGGCCGTACGCACTGTATGGCGAGCCGCTGGTGCGGATCTGCGCGCAGACCGGCACGGACTACTGCGATCTCACCGGCGAGACGCAGTGGATCAAGCGGATGATCGAACGGTACGAACCGGCGGCCAGGCAATCGGGCGCGCGCATCGTGCATTGCTGCGGTTTCGATTCGGTGCCGTCGGACATCGGCGTCCTGTTCCTGCAGCAGCACGCGCGGCGGCAGTGGGGCCGGCCGGCCACGCAGGTGAAGATGCGCGTGAAGACGCTGAAGGGCGGCGCGTCGGGCGGAACGGTCGCGAGCGTGATCAACGTCGTGCGCGAAGCCGCGGCCGATCCCGCGTTGCGCCGCGAACTGCTCGATCCGTATGCGCTGTGTCCGAAGGATCATCGCTTTACGGTGCGGCAGCACGCGGTCCGGTCGGCCGAATTCGATCGCGACGGCGGCACGTGGATTGCGCCGTTCGTGATGGCGGCCATCAACGAGCGCGTCGTGCATCGCTCGAACGCGCTCGCGGACGACGCGTACGGCAGCCGGTTCGCGTATGACGAAGCGGTCATCACGGGCACGGGTTTCAAGGGCCGCCTCGCCGCGCTCGCGATGATGGCCGGCCTCGGCGCGTTCATGGCGGGCGTTCTCGTCAAGCCGGCGCGCAGCCTGATGGAGCGCTTCCTGCTGCCGAAGCCCGGCGAGGGGCCGAGCGTCGCCGCGCAGCTGGCCGGCCGTTTCGATCTGCGCTTCTTCGGGCGCGCCGACGACGGGCGGACGCTGCGCGTGAAAGTCACCGGCGATCGCGATCCGGGCTACGGTTCGACCGGGAAGATGCTGGGCCAGGCCGCGCTCAGCCTCGCGCTGGATTGCAGCCTCGACGGCGAGAAGACCGGGCGCGGCGGGGGCTTCTGGACGCCCGCGACGATGTTCGACGAGCGCTTCGTCGAGCGCCTCGTGCGTCATGCCGGGTTGCGTTTCGAGGTGCTTTGAGCGCGTGGCGCACGCGTCCGGGTCGACAGGAATCGACGCGCCGCCATTTTGTCGGATGGCAGGACACATACCCATGGCCTCGATACGCTTGCCGAGGCAAACCGTAACCTTTAAGTGAAGTTCAAGGGCGGGCGTTTTTCGCCTTGCCTTTGCGCGGGCGCGCGTTGCCCATGACGAGGCCGGGAAGTGCCGGTACGGCGCGGAGTGGCTGACGTTCGCGCGCCGCGCGATTTCAGTCGTTCGCGCCCGCGCGCGGCGTCTTGCCGGTCCAGCGCCGGTACGCATGGCGGAAGCTGCGCGGCTCGCTGTAGCCGAGCCGCTCCGCGATCGCGGCGACGCTCAGCGCCGGTTCTTCGAGCAGCCGCACCGCCTCCTGGCGACGCACGTCGTCGAGCAGCGACTGAAACGTGATGCCGTCCTTGTCGAGCCGGCGTCGCAAGGTGCGCTCGGTCAGGTGCAGCGCGTTCGCGAGCGACGTCATCGACTTGAAGCGCGCGAGGTCGCGCGCCATCAACTCCTTCGCGCGATCGGCGAAACGCGTGCCGACCGACGCGGCCCACTGCCGTTCGAGCGCTTCGCATTGCCCATGCAGCGCATTGAAGCTGACTTCGTTCGCGAGCCGCGGGGCTTCCGTGCCGTTCACGCTCGTGAACACGAGCCGGTTCTCGCCCGCATTGAACGTGACCGGGCAGTCGAAGTGGCGTGCGTAGTCCGCGCCGTTGCGCGGCGTGCGGCGGGCGAGATGCAGCTGCGCGGGCCATACCGGCTTGCCGACCAGATCGGACACGATCAGCCGCAGGCTCGACAGGCACATGTCGGTCTGGAACACCTCGAGGTCGGGTTCGCCGTTGTAGCGGCCGATCGTCACGCTCATCCCGTCCGCGTGCGCGTGCACGCGCACGTCGAAATACAGCCCCATGAACAGCGGAAACTGGCTCATGCACCGGAACGCCTGCATCACGGAGCCGCTGATCAGCATCGCGTAACCGGCGAGGCCGAGCGTCGACACATGGAGCCGCGCGCCGATCGACAGGCCGATCGACGGTACGCCGCTGCAGCGCAGCAGGTTGCGGAAGCAACGCTGCTCCTGGCCGCGATTCACGTGCAGGTTCGGCGACGCGACTTCGGCCGCGCCGAGGCCGGTGCCCTCGAGCAGCGCGGCGCCGTCGATGTGCCGGACGCGGCATTCGTCGAGCGCGACCGCGATCGCGTGCACGGTGGCGGGAATGTCTTCCTGGCGTCCGGCCGGACGCGCGAGGCCGAGCGCCGAACGCAGGCTGCGTTCGGCGCGGCTTTGAGGTCGATGGGACTTGCTGTCCATGGCGAGGGGCGGCAACGGGTTCGCGTAGAACATAGCCGGAATGTCCGCGAAACGCCAGAGGGCCCGCATCAGCGGGGGGCGGCCGGCTGCCACGCGTCCGGAAATATCCCCCGATTACGTCCGCTTTTCTCATTCGTCGTCGATTTTTTGGCGCACCACACTCGTTTCCGGATCGCGCAATGCCTGCAGTGCCTGCAGTGCCTGCACTGCCCGCATTGCCGACGAGACGAGTGTTGATGTCATGGACCACGCCACGTGAGGACAGCATGAAAGACACCAGGCCGGAGCAGCGCACGCCCAGCGCCGCGACAGACGACGTGCGGGCACGCACGGACGGGCACGCCGACGCAGGGTCACGCGCCGCGCATTCGCTCGGGTTGTTCACGCTGGTGATCTTCGGCCTCGCATACATGCTGCCGATGACGGTGTTCACGACCTACGGGATCGTCACGCGCGAAACCAACGGACACCTGACGATCGCGTATGCGGTCACGCTGGTCGCGATGCTGCTGACCGCGCGCAGCTACGGCCACATGGCGCGGCTGATGCCGAGCGCCGGTTCCGCCTATACGTTCGCGAGCCGCAACTTCGGCACCTCGGCCGGCTTCATGGTCGGCTGGGCGCTGCTGATGGACTACCTGTTCATTCCGATGATCAGCTACCTCGCGATCGGCATCTACATGAAACAGCTGTTCCCGGCCGTGCCGGCCAGCGTGTGGATCGTCGCGAGCATCGCGCTGGTCACCGGGCTGAACATCGTCGGCATCCGGCTCGTCAACCGCGTGAACCTGATCCTGATCGCGAGCCAGCTCGTGTTCATCGCGGTCTTCGTCGCGGCGGCCGCGCATGTCGCGAGCGGCGAGGGGCTGGCGCCGACGCTCGCGCTGCCGTCGTCGGACGACGCACGGGCGATCTTCGCCGGGTCCGCGATCCTGTGCCTGTCGTTCCTCGGTTTCGATGCGGTGTCGACGCTGTCGGAGGAAACGCGCGAGCCGCGCCGCACGGTGCCGCGCGCGATCCTGCTCTGCACGCTCGCGAGCGGCCTGCTGTTCATGCTGATCGCGTATGCGGGACAGGTGGTGTTCCCGGACTGGCATGCGTTCAAGGATCTCGATTCGGCCAGCCTCGAACTGATGCGGCGCATCGGCGGCGGCACGCTGTCGGCGCTGTTCGTCGCGGTCTACGTGGCCGGCTGTTTCGCGAGCGCGATGGCCGGCCAGGCGAGCGTCACGCGCGTGCTGTTCGCGATGGGCCGCGACCGCGTGCTGCCCGAGCGCGTGTTCGGCCACCTGCATGCACGGTTGCGCACGCCGGTGCGCGCGACGCTCGCGGTCGGTGTCGTGTCGCTGTCCGCGCTGTTCATCTCGCTCGATCTCGCGTCGACGATGATCAGCTTCGGCGCGCTTGTCGCGTTCGCGGTCGTGAACCTGTGCGTGATGCGCAGCTATCTCGGCCGCCCGGAACATCGCCGCTTCGCGGGCTGGATCAGGTTCGGCGCGGTGCCGGCGCTCGGCTTCGCGATGAACGTCTGGCTGTGGTCGGGCCTGTCGCGCCAGACCTTCTACGTCGGCATCGGCTGGCTCGTGATCGGGCTGTGCCAGCTGCTGTGGCTCACGCGCGGCTTCACGCGCCCGGCGCCCACGCTGTCGATGAACTGAACGACCGGCCGGCGGCTTCCGGCTGCGGGCCGCCGGTTTCGAATCCCTGAAGGAGGAATGACCCATGAACGGTATTGACGTCAATCTCGATGCGGACCTGCAGGCGCTCGGCAAGCGCCATCTGCTGATGCACTTCACGCATGCCGATGCGTATCGCGACCACGCGCTGACGGTGTTCGACCGCGGCGAAGGCTGCTGGCTCGTCGATCGCAACGGCAAGCGCTATTTCGACGGGCTCGCCGGGCTGTACTGCGTGCAGGTCGGCTACAGCCACGGCGCGGAGATCGGCGACGCGATCCGCGAGCAGATGGTGCGGCTGCCGTTCGCGACCAACTGGGGCTACGGCCACGAACCGGCGATCCGCCTCGCGCACAAGCTCGCGGCGCTCGCACCGGACGGCCTGAACCGCGTGTTCTTCACGTCTAGCGGCTCGGAGTCGAACGAATCGGCAATCAAGCTGGTGCGCCAGTATCACCAGGCGCGCGGCGAGCCGCAGCGGCGCAAGTTCATCGCGCGGCGCGTCGCGTATCACGGCACGTCGTTCGGCGCGCTCGCGCTGAACGGGATGACCAACTTCCGCAAGCATTTCGAGCCGCTGATGGCGGGCGTGCGGCACGTGAGCAATACGAAGCGCTACGGGCGGCCGGAAGGCGAGACGGAGGCGCAGTTCACGCGCCATCTGCTCGACGAGATCGAAGCGCTGATCGTCCAGGAAGGGCCGGACACCGTCGCCGCGCTCGTCGTCGAGCCGCTGCAGAACGCGGGCGGCAGCCTGACGCCGCCGGCCGGTTATGCGCAGGGGCTGCGCGCGCTGTGCGACCGGCACGGCGTGCTGCTCGTGGCCGACGAAGTGATCTGCGGGTTCGGCCGGCTCGGCGAATATTTCGGGTCGACGCGTTACGGGCTGAAGCCGGACCTCATCACGTTCGCGAAGGGGATCGCGTCGGGCTACGTGCCGCTCGGCGGCGTGATCGCGAGCGACACGGTGGTCGACACCGTGCTCGCCGGCCCGCAGCAGATGTTCCTGCACGGCGCGACCTACGGCGGCCATCCGGTCGCGTGCACGGCCGCGCTCGCGAACCTCGCGATCATGGAGCGCGAAGGCGTGCTCGCGAACGTCCGCGCCAACGAGGCGGTGTTCCGCGAGACGCTCGACGGCCTGCTCGAGCTGCCGTGTGTCGGCGACGTGCGCGGCGACGGCTACCACTACTCGCTCGAACTCGTGACCGACAAGGCCGCGCGCCGCTGGGCGGCCGGCATCAGCGCGCAGACGTTCGTGTCGACGCTGCTCGCGCCCGCGATCTTCGAAGCCGGGCTGTTGTGCCGCGCGGGCGTCGACCACGAAGGCACGCCGATCGTGCAGTTCTCGCCGCCGCTCGTGATGTCGCGCGACGAGATCGTGTGGTTCGTCGCGAAGATCCGCGACATTCTCGCCGACACTTACGCGCGGGCGACGCGCTGAGCGCGGCAGCACCGTTCGTCATTCCAGGAGCCTTCGATGCGAACCTCACAACAGAGCTATATCGTCGGACAGTGGTGCGATCCGGCCGATGCGCGCGCGATCGACGTGATCGATCCGGCGACCGCGAAGCCGTATGCGCGGCTCGCGATCGGCGGGCCGGCCGACGTCGACCGCGCGGTCGGCGCGGCGAAGCGGGCATTCGACGCGTATTCGCGCTGGACGGTCGACGCGCGCGTCGCGCTGCTGCAGCGCGTGCTCGAGATCTACCGGCGCCGCTACGACGAAGTCGCGCGCACGATCAGCCAGGAGATGGGCGCGCCGATCGCGTTCGCGCGCGCGATGCAGGCCGCGGTCGGCACCGCGCATCTCGAACAGACGATCCGCGCGCTGCAGTCGTTCCGGTTCAGCACGCAGACCGATTCGCTGCTGGTGTCGCACGAGCCGATCGGTGTGTGCGCGCTGATCACGCCTTGGAACTGGCCGATCAACCAGATCGTCTGCAAGGTCGCGCCGGCGCTCGCGGCGGGCTGCACGATGGTGCTCAAGCCGAGCGAGATCGCGCCGTTCAGCGCGATCCTGTTCGCGGAGATCCTGCACGAAGCGGGCGTGCCGCCGGGCGTGTTCAACCTCGTGCACGGCTACGGGCATGAGGTCGGCGATGCGCTGTCGCGGCATCCGGACGTCGACATGGTGTCGTTTACGGGCTCGACGCGCGCCGGTGTCGAAGTCGCGAAGGCCGCGGCCGATACCGTGAAGCGCGTGCACCAGGAACTCGGCAGCAAGAGTCCGAACCTGATCCTGCCCGATGCCGACATCGAGGATGCCGTCACGCGCGGCGCGCGCAGCTGCTTCAGCAACAGCGGGCAGTCGTGCAACGCGCCGACGCGGATGTTCGTGCACGTCGATCAGCTGGCCGCGGCCGAGGCGGCGGCGCGCGATGAGGCTGCGCGCACCGTCGTCGGCGATCCGCGTTCGCCGGAAACGGGCATCGGGCCGGTCGTCAGCCGCACGCAGTTCGACCGCATCCAGCAGCTGATCCGGAGCGGCATCGACGAGGGCGCGACGCTCGTCGCGGGCGGGCCCGGCCGTCCGGACGGGCTCGGCGACGGCTTCTACGTGAAGCCGACGGTGTTCTCGAACGTCACGCCGGACATGACGATCGCGCGCGAGGAGATCTTCGGGCCGGTGCTGTCGATCCTGACCTACCGGACCGAGGATGAAGCCGTGGCGCTCGCGAACGATTCGGCCTACGGGCTCGCGGCTTACGTGCAGACGAAGGATCTCGAGCGTGCCCGCCGCATCGCGGCGCGCTTGCGCGTGGGCAACGTGCACATCAACTATCCGGCGTGGAACCCGGCCGCGCCGTTCGGCGGCTACAAGCGTTCGGGCAACGGACGCGAGTATGCGGAGTTCGGCCTCGTCGAATATCTGGAGACGAAAGGCACGACGGGGTACGCGTGAGCGGCGCTGGCCGACCGCCGCCGGACGGTCGGCTTTTGCCGCGAGCCGGCTTCGCGTGTGCCGACAGTCAGTTGTCCTCGCCATCCGCCGCGGCCGCGTCGGCGCCCGAAACGGGCGCGGCGGCCCGCCTGCGGATTTCGGAGTCGAGGATCAAGCGCCCGCGCAGCTTCCCTTTCATCCGTTTCACGTGCTTGGGCGCCTCGGTCATGTGCTCGACCATCAGCGCACGTACGCGCTCGGCATCGCGCGCTCGCGCGGCCAGCAGGATTTCCTTGTGGATCGACACGTTCGCTTCGCCGAAGCGCTTGTGCTCCGCGAGCGGCGTATCGTTCCTGAACTCGATCAGCTGCCGGATCATCTCGTTGATCAGCTCGCAGCTGAAGCGCAGGAAGGGGTTCGGGTTCGCGGCCGCGAGGATGTCGTGGAACGTCGTGTCCTCCTGCCGCTGGCGCAGCATGTGGCCGCGGTCGTGCACGCCCGACGCGCCGTCGCAGCACGCGATGTTCGCCTCCAGCGCCGCGAAGTCGCGCTCGGTCAGGTGCGGCACGGCGCCCGCCGCCAGCTCGGGTTCGAGGAGCTTGCGCACCGTGTAGATGTCGTCGATCGTCACGTCCTTGAAGAACAGGTAGTTCTGCAGAAGTTGCAGCGTGCGGTCGAGCGGCACCTCGACGACCATCCCGCCGCCCGACGGCCCCGTCGTAACCTTGATGAGCCCCTGCACCTCGAGCGACTTCAGCGCCTCGCGGATCGTGCTCTTGCTCACCGCGTACAGCTGCTGCAGTTCCGCCTCGCGCGGCAGGCGGTCGCCCGGTTTCAGATCCTTCTCGGTGATCAGCCGCTTGATCTCCTCGGCGACGAGATCCGCCCGCTTCGGCTGCTTGATTTCGACCGCGAGGCCCGCCCTGGCTCGGTCCATGACCATCTTCAAGACTCCTTTGTCTGACTGCGCGCCACATCGTCGTCGACGATCCGTTCGGGCGCGGGGTACGGAATTTTGCCTGATTGACACCAATTTTGATCAACTCTAGCATCAGGTTCATTCTATTTATCATGATAAATAGGATCAACCGGCAACGCGCATCCTGCAGGGCGTGGATACGGTTTGGGTTTGGCAGTCGGTCGCATCGTGTGTCCCCCTTTATCAGGAGCGTCAACTTGAATCGCCGAGAACTGTTGAAACTGGCCGCGCTGTCGGCCGTGCCGGGCGCGCTCGGCAGCATGTCGTCCCGTGCCGCATTCGCGCAGGGTTCGACCATCCAGCTTGCCTGCCCGGTGCCGATGTCGGGGCCGTTCGCCGCCAATGGCAAGTACGCCGATCTCGGCATGCAGCTCGCCGTCCGGCAATACGGCAAGGTGCTCGGTGCGCCGCTCGCGTATACGGCACTCGACACCGAGGGCAAGCCCGCGACCGCCGTGCGGCGCGTGCAGGAGATCGCGCAGCAGAAGGGGGCCCGCTTTTTCGCGGGCGGCATCCTGTCGTCCGAATCGCTGGCGATGGGCAAGGAAGTCCAGAAGGCGGGCGGCGTGTTCATCACGACGGCGGGCGCGGACGAACTGACCGGCAAGGACTGCAACGATGCGACGTTTCGCTGGTCGGTGCCGACCTTCGGCGCGATCGAGCAGACGGTGCGGCCGTTGCTCCAGATGCTGCCGAAAGCGAAGCGCTGGTACACGATCACGCCGCAATACGTGTTCGGCGAGGGCCTGCTGTCCGCCGCGAAGGCGATCTTCAAGGAGAAAGGCATCGAGCATGTCGGCAACAGCTACCACTCGCTCGCCGAGAAGGAGTTCAGCGGCTACCTGACGAACGCGGCGGCCGCGCAACCGGACGTGCTGCTGATCCTGAACTTCGGCTCGCAATCGTCGGACACGCTGCGCCAGGCCGTCAGCTTCGGGATGAAGCGCAACTGCACGATCCTGCTTGCGTGGGCGTCGGGCCTCGAGCAGTTCGAGGCGCTCGGCCCCGACATCTGCGACGGCGTGTATTTCGGCGCGCAGTACTGGCACGGCATCGATTCGCCGCTGAATCGCGACTTCGTGAAGCGGGCGAACGCCGCGTTCAAGGCGAACCCGAACTACAGCCTCGCGGGTTCGTACATCTGCTCGAAGATCCTGCTCGACGCGATGGTGAAGGCCGGCAGCGCCGATCCGAAGAAGGTCGTCGCGGCGATGGAAGGCATGAAGTACGACGGTCTCACGGGCCCGGAAGAAATCCGCAAGGGCGACCACCAGGTGCTGAAGAACTACTACCTGCTGAAGGGCAAGCCGAAGAGCCGGATGAAAAACGCGGACGACTACGCGGATATCGTCAGCTCGGGGCAATCGTTCCTGTCCGTCGACAAGACGGGGTGCAAGCTCGCGTAACGCGATGGGCGCGTTCGCGGCCGTCGCGCGCCGCGGACGTCCGTTTCACTCCTTTCCGATACGGAAGCCATGAACGTCTATCTGCTGCAGATCGTCAACGGCATCGGCGTGGGCATGCTGTATTTCCTGCTCGCCGTCGGCCTGTCGATCGTGTTCGGCCTGCTGCGCTTCGTGAACTTCGCTCACGGCGCGTTCTATCTGCTCGGTGCGTACCTCTGCTACCAGGCGCTGCAATGGTCGGCAAACTTCTGGGTTGCGCTCGCGGTCGTGCCGCTCGTGGTCGGCGCGTTCGCGTGGATCGTCGAGAAGCTCGTGCTGCGTCACGTGTATGCGCAACAGCATGAATTCCACATCCTCGCGACCGTCGGGCTCGCGCTCGTGTTGCAGGAGTGCGCGATCCTCGCGTGGGGCCCGCTCGGCGACAACGTGCCGCCGCCCGACGCGCTGAACGGCGTCGTGATCTGGGGCGGCTTCGTCTACCCGAAATACCGGCTGTTCGTGATCGCGTTCACGGCCGTGCTCGCCGGACTGCTGTGGTGGGTGCTCGAAGGCACGCGGCTCGGCAGTACGGTGCGCGCGGGCAGCGAATCGACGGAGATGGTGTCGCTGCTCGGTATCAACGTGACGCGCGTGTTCAGCCTCGTGTTCGCGCTCGGCGCGGCCACCGCCGCGCTCGCCGGCGTGCTCGCGGCACCGATCCGCGGCGTCGATCCGTTCATGGGCATCGAGGCGCTCGGCGTCGCGTTCGTGGTGGTCGTCGTCGGCGGGATGGGGAATTTTCTCGGGGCGCTCGTCGGCGGGCTGCTGGTCGGCATCGTGCAGAGCCTGATGAGCACGCTGTGGCCGGAAGGCGCGCGCCTGATGATCTACGTCGCGATGGCGGCCGTGCTGCTGTTGCGTCCGAACGGATTGCTGGGGAGGGCCGCATGATCGAATCGTCGAAACCGCTGCCGCCCGCGGCGGCAGCCTCGCAGCGTTCGCGGCCGTGGTGCGGTGCGCTGCGGCGGCCGGAGGGCTGGCTCGCGGTGGCCGTCGCGTGCGTGCTGCCGCTGGCGCTGAGCTCGGGCTCGCTCGCGACCGAAGTGCTGGTGTTCGCGCTCGCCGCGCTCGGTTGCAACCTGCTGCTCGGCTATACGGGGCTGCTCTCGTTCGGGCAGGGCATCTTCTTCGGGCTCGGCAGTTATGCGGCGGGGCTGGTCCTGACGCACGGCGTCGGGTCGGTGACGGTTGCGCTCGTCGCGGCCGCCGTGCTCGGCGCCGCCGCGGCCGCGCTCGTCGGCTGGTTCTCGATCCGGCAGCGCGGCACTTACTTCGTGATGCTGACGCTCGCGTTCGGGCAGTTGTTCTACTTCCTCGCGTATACGACGCCGGATCTGACGGGCGGCGACAACGGGCTGCTCGACATCCCGCGCCCCGCGCTCGCCGCATTCGGGCATCCGCTCGTCCCGCTCGATTCGCCGTGGCGCTACTACGGCTTCGTCGCGGTGCTGTTCGTCGCGGTGTTCTGGCTGCTGCTGCGCGTATCGCGCTCGGTGTTCGGCCGCACGCTGCTCGCGATTCGCGACAACGAGGCGCGCGCGGCGGCGGCCGGCTACGACGTGCAGCGCTTCAAGCTCGCGGCGTTCGTGATCTCGGGCGCGGTCACGGGCCTCGCGGGGGCGCTGCACGCGCTGATGACGGGCATCGCGCCGCTGTCGAACATCGACTATCACACGAGCGAGATGATCCTCGTGATGACGGTGATCGGCGGCACGGGCAACCTGTTCGCGTCGGTGCTCGGCGCGGCATTCTACGTGCTGTTCGCGGATTGGCTGTCGACGCTGTGGCCGCGCTGGCTGCTGTTGCTCGGCCTCGTGCTGATCGCGGTCAGCCTGTTCATGCAGCGCGGGTTGTGGGGACTCGGCGAACGCGTCGCGGCATCGCTGCGGCGCGCCGATCGCACTGCGGCTACGGCCAGGGAGCGGCAATGAGCGAAGCGATTCTCGAAGCGCGCGGCATCGTCAAGCGCTACGGCAAGTTCACGGCGCTGGGCGGCGTCGATCTGCGGATCATGCCGCGCACCGTGCATTCGGTGATCGGCCCGAACGGTGCCGGCAAGACGACGCTGTTCCATACGCTGACCGGCACGCTGCCGATCACGTCGGGCTCGATCCTGTTCGATGGTCACGACGTGTCGCGCGAACCCGATCACAAGCGCGTGCGGCGCGGCATCGCACGCTCGTTCCAGGTGACGAGCCTGTTTCCGAACCTGAGCGTGCGCGAGAACCTGCGCGTCGCCGCGCAGGGCGTCGAATCGCGGCGCGCGTTGAATCCGTGGGCACCGCCGCGCGGCGCACTCGCGCATGACGGCGTCGTCGACGAGGTGCTCGAGCGGCTCGGCCTGCAGCGCTTCGCCGACACGGCGGCGGGCGTGCTGTCGCACGGCCAGCAGCGCCGGCTCGAGGTCGGGATGGCGCTTGCGGCGCGGCCGCGCGCGATCTTCCTCGACGAGCCGACGTCGGGCATGGGCATCGACGACCTCGACGACATGAAGGCGCTGATCCGCGGCTTGCGCGACGACTACACGGTCGTGCTGATCGAACACAACATGGGAATCGTGATGGACATCTCGGACACGATCACGGTGATGCAGCAGGGGCGCGTGCTGGTCGAAGGCAAGCCCGATGCGATTCGCGGCGACGCGCGCGTACGCAGCGCGTATCTCGGCAACATGATCACCGGAGGCCGCGCATGATGCTCGACGTGAAGGAGGTTCACGCCTGCTACGGCAAGAGCCACGTGCTGCAGGGCATTTCGCTGAACGTGAACGAAGGCGAGACGGTGACGCTGCTCGGCCGCAACGGCGCGGGCAAATCGACCACGCTCAAGGCGATCGCGGGTGTCGTCGCGCCGACCGGCGGGACGGTGACGTTCGCCGGCCGGCCGGTGTCCGGGCAGCCCGCGCACCGGATCGCCGCATGCGGCCTGTGCTTCGTGCCCGAGCATCGCGGCATCTTCCGGCTGCTGTCGGTCGAGGAAAACTTGCGGCTCGGCGCGCGCCGCGATTCGCCGTGGCAACTCGACGATATCTACCGGATCTTCCCGCGCCTGAAGGAGCGCCGCCGCAACGGCGGCGCGCAGTTGTCGGGCGGCGAGCAGCAGATGCTCGCGATCGGCCGCGCGCTGATGAACCACCCGCGGCTCCTGATGCTCGACGAGCCGGTCGAAGGGCTCGCACCGGTGATCGTCGAGGAGATCGTCGCGCAGCTGAAGCAGATCAAGGCGGCCGGCGTCGCGATCCTGCTCGTCGAACAGAACCTCGAAGTGTGCACGCAGCTTGCGGACCGCCACTTCGTGATCGAACAGGGCGTGATCGTCTACGAAGGCAGCAACGCGGCGTTCGCGGCCGATCACGAGGTGAAGGACCGTTACCTGGGTGTCGGCGTCGCGTAAGCGCCGGGCCCGTTCATTGCGAGGAATTCCATCGATGCAAGTTCTGGATTCGACACAGGGCGCCACGGCGTCCGGCCTGCGCGTCGACGGCGCGCGGCTGTGGGACAGCCTGATGCGTCTCGCGCAAATCGGCGCGACCGATAAGGGAGGCGTGTGCCGCCTCGCGCTCACCGAACTCGATCGCGAGGCGCGCGACCTGTTCGTCGCGTGGGCGAAGGAAATCGGCTGCACGGTACGCATCGATGCGATCGGCAACATTTTCGCGCGACGTGCGGGCGAACGCGACGACCTGCCGCCCGTGACGACGGGCAGCCATATCGACACGCAGCCGACCGGCGGCAAGTTCGACGGCAACTACGGCGTGCTCGCCGGCCTCGAAGTGCTGCGCACGCTCGACGACGCGGGCGTGCGTACGCGTGCGCCGCTCGAGGTAGCCGTGTGGACCAACGAGGAAGGCTCGCGCTTCGTGCCCGTGATGATGGGCTCCGGCGTGTTCGCGGGTGCGTTCACGCTCGACCACGCGCTCGCGCAACGCGATCGCGACGGCACATCGGTGGGCGATGCGCTGGCCGCGATCGGCTATGCGGGCGACGCGAACGGTGTGCATCCGGTCGGCGCGTATTTCGAAGCGCATATCGAGCAGGGGCCGGTGCTGGAGGCGCACGACACGACGATCGGCGTGGTCGAGGGCGCGCTCGGGCAGCGCTGGTACGACGTGACCGTACACGGGATGGAGGCGCATGCGGGACCCACGCCGATGGAACTGCGGCGCGACGCGCTGCTGGTCGCGGCCGATCTCGTGCGCACGGTGAACGGCATCGCGCGTGCGCACCCGCCGCACGGGCGCGGCACGGTCGGCTGGGTCGACGTCCATCCGAATTCGCGCAACGTGATTCCGGGCCGCGTGACGCTGACCGTCGACTTGCGCGCGGCCGACGATGCGACGCTGGCGGCGATGGATGCGGAACTGCGCACGGCCTGCGCCGATCTGGGTGCGGTGGCCGACATGCGGATCGACGTCGAGCAGGTCGTGTATTTCGCTCCCCAGCCGTTCGACGCGGCACTCGTCGAGCGGGTGCGCGCGGGCGCCGGTGCGCTCGGGCTGTCGTCGATGAACGTGATCAGCGGCGCGGGTCACGACGCGGTGTATCTCGCACGCGTCGCGCCCACCGCGATGATCTTCGTGCCGTGCAAGGACGGGATCAGCCACAACGAAATCGAGGACGCCGATCCCGCCCACCTCGAAGCGGGCTGCAACGTGCTGCTGCATGCGATGCTCGGCGCGGCGGGCGTGGCGGAGGGCGCCACGCGATGAAGATCCTGATCGCCCGGATGAACCACGAAACCAATACGTTCTCGCCGGTGCCGACGCCGCTCGCCGCGTTCGGCCGCAACGGCCCCGACTGGGGCGACGACGCGTATCGCGCGAATCGTGGGATGCGTACCGCGATGGCCGCGTTCATCGATGCGGCGGCTCGCGCAGGCGCGGAGATCGTCACGCCGGTGTCGGCGGCCGCGAACCCGAGCGGGCCGGTCGCCGCCGACGCGTATGCGGCGATCTGCGACGCGATCGTCGCGGCCGCGCCCGGCTGCGACGCGGTGATGCTCGACCTGCACGGCGCGATGGTCGCCGAGCAGAGCGCGGACGGCGAGGGCGACCTGCTCGCGCGCGTGCGCGCCGCGCTGCCCGATGCGCCGATCGCGGTCGCGCTCGACCTGCACGCGAACGTCACGCAGAAGATGATCGACCATGCGGACGTGATCGTCAGTTTCAAGACCTATCCGCACGTCGACATGTACGAGACGGGCGAGCACGCGGCGCGTGTGCTGCTCGACCGGCTGCACGGCCGCGCTCGGCCCGTGCTCGCGTGGCGGCAGCCGCCGCTGATGACGTCGACGCTGCGCAGCGCGAGCGCCGAAGGCGCGATGCGGCGCGCGGTGGAGGCCGCGCGCGCGGCCGAAGCCGACGGGATGCTGGCGGTATCGGTGCTGCCCGGCTTCTCGCTCGCGGACATTCCCGCGCCGTGCATCAGCATCGTCGTGGTCGCCGATGGCGACCACGCGGCGGCCGACGCGGTGGCCGAGCGCATCGCCCGGCAGATCTGGGACGCACGCGACGCGTTCGTCTACCGCAGCGCGCCGCTCGCGGAATCGGTCGCGCAGGCCGCGGCGCTGGCGCGCGGTGCTGACCGTCCGGTGCTGATGCTCGATCACGGCGACAACTGCATGTCGGGCGGCCCGTGCGACACGATGGACCTGCTGGAGGAAGCGCTCGCGCAGGGGCTCGACGGGATCGTCAGCGGGCCGCTGTGCGACCCGGATGCAGTCGCGGCGCTGATCGGCGCGGGCGTCGGCGCGACCGTGACCGTGCCGGTCGGCAACCGGATGCCGTCGCACGGCGGCGCGCGGCGCGCGCCGTTTCGGGCGACGGGCATCGTGCGCGCGATCACCGACGGCGAATACGTGATTGCCGGGCCGACGTATACGGGCCAGCGCGCATACATGGGCCGCGCGGCGGTGCTCGATATCGGCGACGCGACGCTGGTCGTCACCGAGCGCACGCAGGAGCCGTGGGATCTCGGCGTGTTCGAGAGCGTCGGCATCGATCCGCGCCGCGCGCGATTCCTGCTGCTGAAGTCGCGGATGTACTGCCGGCCGGTATTCGTGCCGATCGCGGCCGCGCTCGTCGAGTGCGACAGCCGCGGCGTGACCGGATCGGACTACGGGCTGTTCCGCTACGAGCGGCTCGCGCGACCCGTGTATCCGCTCGACGACGTCGGCCGGTGGGACAGCGCGGGCGTGCGCACGACCTGAGCGGCGGGCACGAGACGCCGGTTTCGCGCGCTTTCGTGCATCATGCGGTGGCATCGACCCGTCGAGCAGCAGGGTCGTGCCAGTCCTTGCATCCGCAACCGATCCGGAGAACCGACCGCCATGCATTCGAATCGCTTTCGCTTTCGCCTTCGTCGCGCCCGCCTGCTCGCCGCGCTGACGCTCGCTACCACCGCCGTCACCGCGCACACGGCCGACTGGATCGTGTCCGGCAACGACGGCAAGTATCAGCGCGTCGAAGGGCGCGACACCTATCTCGCGTCGCCGCCCGCCGACACGCTGACGCTGCTCGACGCGAGCGTGTTTCCGCCGAAGGTCGCGCTGCAGGTCGACGTCGAGAACGGCATCCAGGGGCCGCCGCAGGCCGTCGCGATCGCACCCGACGCGAAGCTCGCGCTGGTCGGCGCGCCGACGCGCTACGACCAGGGGGCCAGGCAACTCGTGTTCGACACGTTTGTGCAGGTCGTGAACCTCGATGCGTCGCCGCCGGCGATCACGCGCCTCGAGCTCGGCACGCACCCGCAGGGGATCGCGATCGACCGGTCGGGCCGGCTCGCGCTGGCGGCGAACGTCGACGGCAGCGTGTCGATCCTGCGGATCGACGGAACGCAGGTGACGCTCGACGGCAACCTGAAGATCGGCAAGAGGCGGCTCGCCGGGATCAGCTTCACGCACGACGGCAAGCATGCGCTCGTGTCGCTGCGCGACGAGCAGGGCATCGCGGTGCTGAACGTCGACGACGGCAAGGTGACCGACAGCGGCACGCGGCTGAGCACGGGCGTCGCGCCCTACACGATCGACGTGTCGAGCGACAATCGCTGGGCCGTCGTCAGCAACGTCGGGCTCGCGGGGTTGCCGGGCTATACGGGCACGCTCGCGGGCGATGCCGATTCGGTCGCGCTGATCGACGTGTCGCGCACGCCGTTCCGCACGGTCCAGTACCTGACGGTGCCGTCACTGCCGGAGGGCGTCGCGATCTCGCCGGACGGAAAGTGGATCGCCGTGCAGGCGATGGACGGCTCGAACCTGACGCCCGACAACCCGGGCCGCCACAAGCTCGGCAAGGTGGTGCTGTTCGAGATCCGCAACGGCCGTGCGGTGCAGACGAGTGAAGTGCCGGGCGGCGAAGCCGCTCAGGGCATCGTGTTTACCGCCGACAGCCGGCACGTGATCGTGCAGTTCAACGTCGAGCGGCAGCTCGCGCTGTATGCGGTGGAGGGCGGCAAGCTGCGCGATACGGGCAAGCGCATCGCGCTCACGGGCGGGCCGTCGTCGTTGCGGACGTTGCCGCGGTGATGGGTTGAAGCGTTCGACGGGCTGGCCGACGCGTGCGTCGCGCCGGTCCGGGATGCCAGGCTGCGCACGCAGCCCGAAGTCGCGAGGACGGCGACGGTCAGCCGCCATCCGCTATCCGCCATCCGCAAGCCGAACTGCTCGCGCCGCTACGCGTCGCGCAGCGCCAGCCGTTCGCACCCGCGGCTCATTGACCGAGCAACGCCGGCAGGTTGCCCTCATCGAGATGAACGCCCGCGTGGACGGTCTGGAACCACGAACACGCATACAGCTTGCCGCCGCACATCCGCCATTTCTTGCAGAAAGACAGATCCTCCGACAGCGAGCGCCCGTCGGGTTCCCTCAGGAATTCGAAATGCTCGTACATGGAGGTCGAATTCGGTGACAGGTTCCGATAGCTCGGCGGAAACTCGACCCGCGTCTCGGGATAGGCCTGCGCCATCGTATCGAACACGGGGCGCGCGATCATCATCAGGCCGGCGCCGCCCGAGTGGATTTCGGAAACCGAATCGAGCTCGATCCGGGACTGTGCACCGTCCACCGCATACGCGGTCTGGCTGTAATCGGCGCTGAACAACGCGAGCCGCTCGGGCGGCGCCGACGGATCCGAGCGCGCGGCCTCGGCGACCGCCGCCCAGTTGATGCTCTTGGACGGATACAGCCCGAGCATCACGTCGTGCTGCTGTTCGAACATCCGGACACGTCGCTGCCGCGAAAGCCGATGTCCGCATCGATGAACATCATGTGCGACAGGCCGCTGTGCAGGAAGCGCTCGACCGCGACGTTTCGTTGCTGATGCAACAGTGCGGTGCCGCTCAGGTAGAAGTATTCGAACGCGAGGCCGGCGCTCAGGCACGCATGCAGAAGCTCCAGCAGCCCGTTCACGTAGGGCAGGTAACACATGCCGCCGTAGGCGGGCGTGGCGACGAAAATGCCTTGTTTCATGATCGGACGGCCTGCGTGGGGGGGCCCTGTTCGTGCTGCGCGAGAATGACGATTCCGACCAGCATCTTACGCTGCGTCACGGCCCGCCGGCGGCGTTTTTCAGTGCGGCGGCGAATCGCGTCCGCCGCTGCCGCGCGCGCCGCCGTCGTTACGGACGTAGCAAGTCGAATCCGCCGAACACGACCACGCCGCTGAGCGCAATCATCGCGACCGAATGCTGGCCGAAATAGAGAATCGCGGCCGCGAGCCACGTGGTCAGGCAGAAGGCGCCGATGCGGGCCATCGTGAATTCCTCGAAATGCGTGATGAAGGGGGGGGCGTGCCGACGTCGGCGCGTCGCCATGTCGATGCGGGCGCGAGGCTCGCGTTGCGACGGCGCCGGACGGCATCGCGTGTCGGGCCCGACCGGGCGGGCGCCGACGCGGGGCAGCCCGCGAGGCCTTGCCGGAAGCAGCCGGTGTGCTGCGGCAGCAGGCCAGCCGGCGATTTTACCAGCGTCGACGGCCGGCCAATCTGGCCCCTTCGCGACGATCGGCGGTACGCGCACGGCGCGGGCATCTCTGGGCATCTCAGGGCAGCTGGAAAGGCGGGGCTCAAGTTTCATCCGACGAATACCGTAAGCGACCGCCGATCCGTCCGGCACCGGTGCCGCGTCGACGGCGACGTCCGCCGCGTCGTCGCAGGCGAGTGGTGCCGCGCAGTCGGACGGTGCAGGGCAGACACTGGGCGCGTCGGGATCCTCGGCCGAGGATCCCGCGGTAAAGCAGTTGAAGCAACTCATCGAGCGCTTGCAGAAACAGCTTGCGCAACTGCAGCAGCAGATGGCGGCGGCCGCGCGGCGCGCGAAGCAGGATCCGGCCGCGGCACTCGAGCAGCAGACGCTGGGCGCGGAAGCCAGCACGATCTCCGCCGCGTTGTCGACGGCGATCGCGCAGCTTGCGCAGGCGATCCAGAAGTCGGGCGGCTCGACGTCCGGCGCGCTGGTGCCGACGCAGGCCTGAAGGCACGGCACGGCACGGCGCCGCGCCGTCGCGCACCGCAGCGCGCGGACGCGTCGCGGCACGCTGTCGCGCGCATTACAATCGCAAGCTCGTCTCCCTCGCAAGGACGGCAGAACGATGAACGCGGAATTCGCCGACGACGACCTCGTCCGCTTCGACGCGCAAGGCGGCACGCCGCTGCCGGCGGCCGACGCCGAAGGATGGCTGGACCACGACGGCGCGCGCATCTGGCACGCGTCGTTCGGCCATGGCCCGCCGGTCGTGCTGCTGCACGGCGGCCTCGGCCACGGCGGCAACTCGGGCAATCAGATGCCGGCGCTGCTCACGGCCGGCTACCGTGCGATCGTGATCGACAGCCGCGGCCACGGTCGCAGCTGTCGACAGACAAAAAAGACCGCACTTGGGAGTATGGGAGGGAAACGTACAAAAAAGTCCACACCTCACATTTCTGTATGTGAAAAATGCAACGTAAATGATTGATATAAAAGGGTTGTGTGCGTCTTTTTGCTGGATGCGTCGGAGGTTCAGGAGCGAGCGCGAGAACCTATTACTGCGGGGAAAATAATCAAGAGTCTTAAGTGAAAGTTCGCACGCGAGCGATCTGGCAAGGGGAAACGAAATTATTTCAGAATGCTTTCGAATTTAGGCGCGGGTTTTACCTACACGAACGTCGATGCTGACGTTGGCTGCGTCGTACTGACGATCATCCTGGCGAGTGTGTGCAAGCCGTGTCTGGACAAGCTCGAGCTGCGCAGGGCACGCGCCGGGGCAGGACCCGCTAGCGGAACGCCCGCATCTGCCCCGTCATCATCTGCAGCATCTTGTTGGCGGCTACCGAGAGCTTGCGGCCCACGCGCGTGACCATGTGCGCCTCGGCGTTCTCGAGGATCGGATGCGCGATCTCGATCGCGAACAGTTCCCTGGCCTGCAGCTCGGCCGCAACCGCGAAGGCCGGCATCACCGAGATGCCGAGCCCCGATTTCACGAACTCCTTCAGGATCGCGAATGAATTGGTGGTGACGATCGGCCCGAGCCGAACGCGCTCGGCGTATTCCACGGCCTCCATCATCTGCCGCGTGCCGTAGGACGGGTGGGTGGCCGCCAACGGGTAGGTGGCGAGCTGCTGCACCGTCAGCACCTTGTGGCTGCGGCGCGGGAAGTCGGGGCCGACGATCGCCATCATCGGCTGCCGCTTCGACGCGCGCGACACCAGCTTGGGCTCGGCGGGAGGGTTGTAGACCAGGCCGATCTCGCCCTCGTCGTTCGAGATCTTGCGGATCACGTCGTTGGTGCTACCCACGTCGAGGTTGACGCGGATCCCGGGGAACTGCCGGCAGAACTGCTGCATCGGCCCGGCCAGCAGGTCCGAGACGAAACCCTCGCCGAGCACCAGGCTGACCTGGCCGGTCTTGAGCCCGCGCAACTCCTGCAGGCGCGAGATCAGGTCGTCGCGGTGCGCGAGCTGCTCGCGAAAATATTCGATCACGCAGCGTCCCGCCTCGGTGGGCGTCACGCCGCGCGCGTGGCGCTCCATCAGGGTGGCGTCCAACTCCTTCTCCAGCAGCCCGATCTGGCGGCTCACGGCCGAGGGCGCCACGTCGAGCCAATCGGCCGCGGCACGGATCGTGCCGCAGCGCACGGCCTCGTAGAAATAGACGATCCGGCTGTCGGTAAGGGTCTCGCTCATGATCCTGGTGTTCTAAAAAAGAGAACAATATCAATATTGGCGTTGATTGATTATACGGGTCCATGGACCGAACATCGTGGCCATGCAAGGCGGGCGCACGCTGGCGCGCCGGCCTCAAACCAACAGCTATCAGGAGTCTTCGGATGAAAACGGTGGGCGTGATCGGTCTGGGCAACATGGGGCGCGGCATGGCCGGTTCGCTGCGGCGCGGCGACTACACGGTGCTCGGTTACGACGCGGCGCCCGGCGTGGCGCTCGAGCTGGCCGGGCAAGCGGTGTTGTCGGCGCGCGATTCGGTAGCCGAGATCGCGCGCGATGCCGACGTGCTGCTGCTGTCGCTGCCGACCTCGGCGGTGGTCGAGGCGGTGGTGCTGGGCGCGGGCGGCGTGCTCGAGAACGCGAGGCCGGGCAGCATCGTGATCGATACCACCACGGCCGATCCGGACAGCACGCGGCGCGTGGCGGCGGCCCTGGCTGAGCGCGGCATCGGCTTCGTCGACGGCCCGGTGAGCGGTGGCCCGAAGGGCGCGGCCACCGCCACCATGACGATGGTGCTGGGCGGTTCGGACAGCGATATCGCGGCCATCGAGCCGATCCTCGCGGTGATCAGCGCCAAGCGCGTGCATGTGGGCCCGGTGGGCGCCGGCCACGTTACCAAGCTGCTCAACAACCTGCTGACCGGCGTGCACCTGCTGGTCGCCAGCGAGGCGGTGCGCACCGCGCGCGCGGCCGGCGTCGATCCGGAAAAGCTGGTCGAAGCGCTCAACGGCGGCTCCGGCCGTAACAGCGCGACGCTGACCAACTACCCGACCTGGATCTTCAACGGCAAGTTCGATTCCGGTTTCACCATGAAGCTGATGCGCAAGGACGTGCGGCTCGCGCTGGGCCTGCTCGACCAGTTCGACAGCGTCGCGCCGGTGGCACGCGAGGCGGCGCGCGTGTGGGCTGCCAGCGAGGTATCCGTCGCCGACGCCGAGGACTTCAACCGCATCGTCGACTTCCTCGATCCGGCCTGAGGCCAGGCAGCCCGCACCACGATCCCGCTTGACCCCCATAGACGGAAACCTGACATGACCCAGCACGCAGACCAGTTGCTCGCCGCCTTCGCGCATTTCTTCCCCGGTGCCGTCACGATCGGCTCGTATATCGACGGCGAGCTCGTCGCCGGCCAGGGCGACACGATCCAGCTTTACGATGCGGCGACGGGCGAAGCCACACTCGCCTATCGCGACGCCGGCGCAGCCGTTGTCGACCATGCCGCCGAAAGCGCGCGCCGCGCGCAGCGCGAATGGTGGGCGCTCACGCATGCCGCGCGCGGCCGCGTGATGCAGGAGGTGGCGCGCGCGATCCGCGCCGAGGCCGAGGCGATCGCGCGGCTGGAGGCGCTGGGCTCGGGCAAGCCGATCCGCGACTGCCGCGGCGAGGTGGCCAAGGTCGCCGAGATGTTCGAGTACTACGCGGGCTGGACCGACAAGTTCTACGGCAGCGTGATCCCGGTGCCGACCTCGCACCTCAACTACACGCGCCGCGAGCCGGCCGGCGTGGTGTTGCAGATCACGCCGTGGAACGCGCCGGTGTTCACCTGCGCCTGGCAGGTGGCGCCCGCGGTGGCGATGGGCAACGGCGTGCTGCTCAAGCCCTCGGAGCTGACGCCGTTTACCTCGCTGGCGGTCGCCAGGCTCGGCGAGCGGGCCGGGCTGCCGCGCGGTCTGGTCAACGTGCTGGCCGGCTTCGGTCACACTGCCGGGCAGGCCGCAATCGCGCATCGCGTGGTGAGCAAGGTGGTGTTCGTCGGCTCGCCGGCCACCGGCGCGCGCATCGCCGAGGCTGCCGCGCGCCGCGTGCTTCCCTGCGTGCTGGAGCTGGGCGGTAAGTCCGCCAATATCGTGTTCGCCGATGCCGACCTCAAGCGCGCTGCGCTGACCGCCCAGGCGGCGATCTTCGCCGGCGCGGGCCAGAGCTGCGTGGCCGGCTCGCGCCTGCTGGTGCAGCGCGCCGTCTACGACGAATTCGTCGCGATGGTGGCTGCCGGGGCGAAGAAGATCCGTGTCGGCGCGCCGCTCGACGATGCGACCGAGGTGGGCCCGATCAACAATCGCAAGCAGTACGACCACGTGATGTCGATGATTGCGTGCGGCGTGGCGGCGGGCGCCACGCTCGCCTGCGGCTCGGCCGAGGCCGTCGGGGAGGGCCGCGGCGGCTACTTCGTGACGCCCACCGTGCTGGCCGGCGTGTCGAACGCGATGGAGGTGGCGCGCACCGAGATCTTCGGGCCGGTGGTGGCCGCCATCCCGTTCGACACCGAGGAGGAGGCGATCGCGATCGCCAACGACACCGACTTCGGCCTGGCCGGCGCGGCCTGGACCACCGACGTGGCGCGCGCGCATCGCGTGGCCGCGCAGGTGAATGCCGGTACCTTCTGGGTCAACGGCTACAAGACCATCAACGTGGCCTCCCCGTTCGGCGGCTACGGCATGAGCGGCTACGGCCGCTCGAGCGGGGTCGAGGCGCTGTACGAATACACGCAGACCAAGAGCGTGTGGGTCGAGACGGCCGAAGCGCCGCCCACCGCGTTCGGTTATCTGTAATCACCGGACCGCATGCGACGGCAGCCGGGCTTCAAGGGGAGATTCGTCATGGAACACGCACTGGGTATCAAGCGCCGCGAGCTTGGTGGAGCGGCCACCGCCAAGGTCCTGCTTTACGCGGCCGGCATCCTGCTGGTCGCCGAATGGATCGGCTCGTTTACGTTCAAGCTTGGACCGGGCAAGGTCGTGCTGCTGCCGATGATCTGGGCACTGCTGCTCGGCGCCGCGGTGGGGCTGGCCAGCGCGCGCTGGAACAGCAGCGCGCGCCTGAGCGTGCCCGACCAGTTCTTCGCGGCTGCGATCCTGCAGCCGGCGCTGCTGCTGTTCGTCTCCAAGCTCGGGTTAATGGTGGGCAGCGCGCTGCCCAAGCTGGCTTCGGCGGGCTGGGCGCTGGCCTTCCAGGAATTCGGCCACTTCGTTGGCACCATCCTGCTCGGCCTGCCGCTCGCGTTGCTGCTCGGCATCAAGCGCGAGGCGATCGGCGCGACCTTCTCGGTGGGCCGCGAGCCGAGCCTGGCGATCATCGGCGAGAAGTACGGGATGGATTCGGCCGAGGGCCGCGGCGTGCTGGCCGAGTACCTGACCGGCACTGTGTTCGGTGCAGTGTTCATCGCCGTGTTTGCGGGTTTCGTGAGCAGCCTCGGCATCTTCGATCCGCTCGCGCTGGCGATGGGCTCGGGCGTCGGCTCGGGCAGCATGATGGCGGCCGCCTCGGGCGCGATTGCCGCGCAGCAGGACCCGGAGACGGCGAAATCCGTGCTCGCGTTCGCCGCGGCCAGCAACCTGATCACCACCACCATCGGTACCTACTTCACGCTGTTCATCTCGCTGCCGCTCGCGGTCTGGGGCTATCGCGTGCTGGAGCCATTGATCGGCCGCACCACCAAGGCATCGGCGCAGCCGGAGGCAGCCAGCCCGTCGCTGGGCGAAGTGCGGACCGAGGCGCCCGCGCTCGGCTACGGCGGCAAGCTGCTCGCCTGGATCGTGACGGCCGCGATGGCGCTGGTGTGCGACTGGATTGCCCACGGCACCACACCGCTGGTGGGACTGCCGGGAATCGCGATCATGGTGTGCGCGACGATCGTCGGCGATGCGCTGGCGCGTGTGACGGGGCGGCGGATTCCGGCGGTCTGCTGGGTATCGGTGGTGGCGATGTTCCTGACCTCGCCGTGGTCCCCGTGGGCTTCGCAGATCGCCGCGCTCAGCTCGCACAACGATTTCCTCGGAGTGACCACGCCGATGCTGGTGTTCGCGGGGCTGTCGATCGCCAAGGACATCCCGGCCTTCCGCCGGCTCGGCTGGCGCATCGTGCTGGTGTCCTTCGTGGCCAATGCCGGCACCTTCATCGGCGCGACCCTGGTGGCGCAGCTGTTCCATATCTGATGCCTCGCGGCGCGGCGGCGGGCAGCATGGACCGACTAGCCGTCGCGCCGCGACGACCGACAAAAGCGTTCCCCTCCGCATGAAACTGATCGATTCTATCGTCGCGCACGCCGACGAACTGACGGCGATACGCCGCGATATCCATGCCCATCCCGAGGTGGGCTACGACGTGTTCCGCACCGCCGAACTCGTCGCCGAGCGGCTCGAGCAATGGGGTTATGCCGTCACGCGCGGCGTCGGCCGCACCGGCGTGGTCGGCACCTTGAAGCGCGGCAGCAGTGCGCGCGCGATCGGCCTGCGCGCCGATATGGATGCGCTGCCCGTGCAGGAGGCCAACACCTTCGCGCATCGTTCGACGGTGCCCGGCGCGATGCATGCCTGCGGCCACGACGGGCACACCACCATGCTGCTCGGGGCCGCGCGCCATCTGGCGCGGCATGCCGCGTTCGACGGCACCGTGCAGTTGTTCTTCCAGCCGGCCGAGGAGGCGGGCGGCGGCGCGCGCGCGATGATCGAGGACGGCCTGTTCGAGCGTTTCCCGGTGGATGCTGTGTTCGGGCTGCACAACTGGCCCGGCATCGCGGCCGGCGATTTCGCGGTGCGGCCCGGGGCGCTGATGGCCTCGACCAGCCTGTTCCGGATCAACCTGCGCGGTGCCGGCTGCCACGCCGCCATGCCGCACCTGGGCCGGGATCCGGTGTTCGCGGCGGGACAGGTGCTGAGCGCCTTGCAGGCGATCGTCACGCGCAACCGAAATCCGATCGACGGCGCGGTGCTGTCGGTCACGCAGGTGCATGCGGGCGAGGCGATGAACGTGGTACCGACCGATGCTTGGCTCGGCGGCACGGTGCGGACCTTCTCCGATGCGACGCTCGACCTGATCGAGACGCGCATGCGCGCCGTGGTGGCCGCGACAGCCGCGGCCTTCGATTGCGAGAGCGAGGTGGACTTCCAGCGCCAGTATCCGGCTACCGTGAACGACGCCGAGCAGACGGCGGTGGCGGTGACGGTGATGCGCGAGCTGGTGGGCGACGCACATGTGAACGCGGCCGTCGATCCGACCATGGCGGCAGAGGATTTCTCGTTCATGCTGCGCGAGAAGCCGGGTTGTTATGCGTTCCTCGGGAATGGGGTCGGCGATCATCGCGTGCATGGGCATGGCGGCGGGCCTTGCCTGCTGCACAACGCCAGTTATGACTTCAACGATGCGTTGCTGCCGGTGGGGGCGAGTTATTTCGTCAGGTTGGTGGAGCGGGTTTTGGCGCAGTAGGGGGGCGGTGCTGACTTTTCGGGATTAACGAGTGCCGCCGGGGCGATCTCGGTATCGGTGCCGCTCGTTGGATAAGCCGTCCTATCGCGACAGTACGATCGCCAGTTCAAACTGGCGATCCACGCCAACGCGTGACCACGACGCTCGCCGTGGACGCGGACGGCAGTCTGATGTTGACGAAATGGAACGGGACGCGGACGGTCGTCTGCCCGAGTAGCGCGCCCTACGTGTATAGCGGCGACGGCTGGTGGTGGGGCGACGACGAAACCATGTCGTACCGGTTCAATCTCCTGCCGGTCGCCGACGATGCGGGCAACAGGGTGATCAGTCGGTATCTGACCAAGCGTGGCGCCGGCGACCACGGGTCGGCGAGCGTGCGCCGCCGACAGTTGCTCGAGTCGCTGGGCGGCAAGCCGTAGCCTGGAGGATCCTGCACTGACGCGGCGGTGCCGCCGATCTTCCCGCCCGGTTCAAAACTCTTTTCACGATCGGCCTCTTTCGCTGCCCGCGCGCGGCATCGATACTGAAGCCACAGGCCGCGTTGCGCCGGTTCGACACGCCGCACGGCCGGCATCGACGGCCCGCGCCCATCCGACACCGGTGCGCGCGGGCCGACTCATTTCCGCGAGGCACATGCAGTCGCAGCGGCCTCGCCATCGGAGCGGTGGATGAAGGGCATCAAGGTATTCGTGACGGGCGCGGCCGGCTACATCGGCGGCTCGGTGGCCGCACGGCTGGTATCGGAAGGGCATGTCGTCACCGGGCTGGCGCGCGACGGCGAGAAGGCCGCGACACTCGCGGCAGCCGGCATCATGCCTGTCATTGGCACCCTCGACGACACGGCGCTGCTGCATGCGTTCGCGAGCGACGCGGACTGCGTGATCAACGCGGCGAGCAGCGACCACCGCGCATCGGTCGAGACGATCGTCGCGGCGCTGAGCGGCTCGGGCAAGACGTTCCTGCACACGAGCGGCACTAGCGTGATCGCGGACGACGCACAGGGCGCGCACGGTGACGCGCCGCTGTTCGACGAAGCGACGCCGGTCGTCGCGCCGGCCAAGCCCGAGCGCCGTGCCATCGATCAGCTCGTGATGTCGGCGGCGACGCTCGGCATCCGCTCGGCGGTCATCTGCAACAGCATGATCTACGGCGACGGGCTCGGCATCCGGCGCGACAGCGCGCAGCTTCCGCTGCTCGCGGCGATCGCGCGCGAGGCCGGCGCGGTCCGCGTGATCGGCAAGGGGTTGAACCGCTGGTCGAACGTGCATGTCGAGGATGTCGCCGATCTCTACGTGCGCGCGATGCGGCACGCGGCGCCCGGCGCGCTGTATTTCGCGGAGAACGGCGAAGCGTCGTTCGCGGACATCGGCGCGGCGCTCGCCGCGCGTCTCGGTTTGCCGTCGGTCGTCGAGTGGGACATCGCCGAGGCCGAGCAGGTGCTCGGCCACTCGCGCGCGCATTTCTCGCTGGCGTCGAACAGCCGCGTGAAAGCCGTGCGCGCGCGGCAGGAACTCGGCTGGGCGCCGCAGCATGGCGCGATGCAGGACTGGATCCGCCACGACATGCCGATCGCGGCCTGACGCCGCAGAATTGCTTCGCAGCACGCAGCACGCAGCACGCAGCACGCAGCACGCACCCACCCGGGCGCGTGCGCCCCCCGGCCAGCGATCGCATTGATCGGACAATATTAGCCGCGCATTCTTGAATCTGAATCAACTATGATTCGCGCCGGCTCCCGCTTATCAAACGGGCGCTGCGGCACTATCGTGACGATTCTGCAACCGTCACCGATTCCCGACCATGAAGACCACCCTCGACGAGATGCTCGCATTCGTGACCATCGCCGATACCGGCTCGTTGACGGGGGCGGCGGACAAGCTCCACCAGCCGACGTCGGTGATGAGCCGGATCCTGCGGCGTCTCGAGGAAAAGCTCGACACGACGCTGATCCGCCGCACGACGCGCCGGCTCGAAGTGACGGAAGAGGGCACGCTGTTCCTCGAATACGCGCGCGAGATCATCGCGTCGGTCGAATTCGCCGAGGAACAGCTCGCCAGCCAGCGCGAGAAGCCGGCCGGGCGGTTGCGCATCAACGCGGCGATGCCGTTCATGCAGCACGTGATCGCGCCGATGATGCCGGGCTTTCGCGAAGCGTTTCCGGCGATCGCGGCCGAACTGCATACCAGCGACGAAATCATCGACTTGCTCGAACAGCGCACCGACGTCGCGATCCGGATCGGCGAGCTGCGCGATTCGACGCTGCACGCGCGCAAGCTCGGCAGCAGCCGGCTGCGCATTCTCGCGAGCCCCGCGTACCTGGAGAAGGCCGGCGTGCCGACGCGCGTGGCCGATCTCGCGAACCATACGCTGCTCGGCTTCGTGCAGCCCGAAACGCTGAACCACTGGCCGCTGCGCACCGCGGACGGCGACGTATACCGGATCCATCCCGCGCTGCAGGCGTCGAGCGGCGAGACGCTGCTGACGCTCGCGCTTAACGGCGCGGGCATCGTGTGCCTCGCCGACTACATGACGGGCACCCATCGCCGCGACGGCAGTCTCGTCGAAGTGCTGGTCGACGACACGACCGAATTCCGCCAGCCGATTCACGCGGTCTACTATCGCAACGCGACGCTGTCGTCGCGCATCGTCAGTTTTCTGGACTACTTGAGCGCACAGCTGAAGGAAGGCGGCGATATCGACTGAAGGGGCGCGCAAACCGCCGCTCGTCTCGTGCGAAGGGCGACGTGTTCGATCGATATCGGGCACGTCGCCCTTTTTTCATGGCGACCGACGCGACCGATACGACCGACGCACCGCACCACTCGCATCGCGCGGGCCGACTATTGCCCGAGCGCGCTCATCAGCCTGACCTGCGCGAGCATCTCGTCGGTGCGCGCCTGCGCGAGCGAATCCTCGGCCGCGAGCAGCGAGCGCTGCACCTCCAGCGTGTCGATGAACGCCGATTCGCCACTGCGCCACGACCGGTTGATCTGCGTATAAGCATCGCGCGCATTCGACGCCGCTCGTTCGAGGCGCTCGGTCCGGCTGTGATCGCGGGCGGTTGCCGCCAGCGACGTTTCGACCTCGCTGACCGCGCCGAGCACGGTCGCACGATAGGTGGCGACGGCCTGATCGGCCTGCGCGCGTCGCAACGCGACGATGCTGCGGCGCCGTCCGCCGTCGAACAGCGGCGCGCTCGCGCCGGCGCCGGCCATCCAGGCGAGCGAACGCGCGAGCGTCGCGCCGGAGAAGCCGTCAACGGCCGCGCCGATCACGCCGATCAGCTGCAGGTGCGGCTTGAGATCGGCTTCGGCCACGCCGATGCGCGCATACGCGGCGACGACCCGCGCTTCGGCGGCGCGCACGTCGGGCCGGCGGCGCAGCAGGTCGGCCGGCGTGCCGATGCCCGGCGCCGCTGCCGTCCACACCGGCCCCGGCGCGGGCGGATCGAGTTGCGCATAGACGTCCTGCGGCGTCGCCGCGGTGATGATCGACAAGCGGTGAATCGCGGCCTGCCGCTGCAACTGCAGCGCGGGCAACTCGGCGAGCGTGGTTTCCGCCTGCGCGGCGGCGCGGTCGACGTCGGCGATCGGCACGACGCCCGCGTCGAACAGGCGCCGCGTCGATGCCTCGGTGCCGCGCTGACTCTCTGCGTTCGCCTCGACCAGCGCGAGCCGCTGCTCGAGCCCGCGCACCGTCACGTAGGTGCGCACGGTTTCGTCGATCGTCGCGATCCGCACGGCCGCCGCGTCGTTCTGCGCGGACGCGATGTCGGCGTCGGCGGCCGACACGCCCTGGCGGATGCGCCCGAAGATGTCGATTTCCCACGCGACGCTCGCATTCAGGTCGAATGCATTGCCGGTCGTCGGCGTGTCGGTCGGGAACGCCTGCGACGCGGACAGCCGCTGACGGCCGGCGCCCGCATTCAGGTCGAGCGACGGGAACCACTGCGACGCGGCGCCGATCCGTACCGCGCGCGCCGCGTCGATGCGCGCGACCGCCGCCTTCAGGTCGAGGTTGTTGGCGAGCGCGCGATCGACCAGCCGGTCGAGAATCGGATCGTGAAAGCCGTGCCACCACGCGTCGGTCGCGGCGGCAGGGCCGGCGGCGACGAGATCCGCGTTCGCGTAGGTCGCGGCGAGCGGCGGCGGGGCGACGGTGGCGACCGGCGCGCTCGTGCACGCGGTCAGGACGGCCGCCGCGGACAGCGCGGCCACGAGTCGGATGAATTTCATTGCACCACCTCCGCGGCCGCCGCCGCGACGCCGGATTTGCGCGTCGCGAGCCGGCGGACCAGCACATAGAACACAGGCGTGAACAGCAGCCCGAAGAACGTCACGCCGATCATCCCGAAGAACACGGCCGCGCCGACCGCCTGGCGCATTTCCGCGCCGGCGCCTTCGGAGATCACGAGCGGCAGCACGCCGAGAATGAACGCGAGCGACGTCATCACGATCGGGCGCAGCCGCTGCACGCACGCGTCGACCACCGCGTCGACCAGCTCCCTGCCGTCGGCCTCGAGCTGCCGCGCGACCTCGACGATCAGGATCGCGTTCTTCGCGGCGAGCCCGACCAGCACGATGAAGCCGATCTGCGTGAGGATGTTCACGTCCTGGCCGAGCGCGCGCACGCCGAGCGACGCGGCCAGCAGGCACATCGGCACGATCAGCAGGATCGACACCGGCAGGCTCCAGCTGCCGTACTGCGCGGCGAGCACCAGATAGACGAGCAGCACGCACAGCGGGAACACGAGCAGCCCCGTGTTGCCGGCCGTGGTCTGCTGGTACGACAAGTCGGTCCATTCGAACGAGATGCCCGGCGGCAGCACCTGCTTCGCGAGCGTCTCCATCGTCTTGATCGCAAAACCGGAACCGAGGCCGGGTGCGGTATCGCCGTTGATCTCGGTGGCCGGATACAGGTTGTAGCGCGGTGCGCGATCGACGCCGAGCGTGTCGTCGATGCGCGTGACGCTGCCGATCGGCACCATGTCGCCGTCGCGGTTGCGCACCTTCAGGCGCCCGAGGTCGGAGGCCGTCACGCGGAACGGCAGGTCGGCCTGAGCGGTGACGCGATAGGTGCGCCCGACGATGTTGAAGTCGTTGATGTAGGTCGAGCCGAAATACGTTTCGACCGCGTCATTGATCTCCTGGCTTGGCACGCCGAGCATCTCCGCCTTCTCGCGATCGAGCTCGACGTGAACCTGCGGACTCGTCGCCGAGTAGGGCGTGTAGACGCCGACCATGCCGGGCGTGCGGTTCGCGGCGTCGACGAGATCCTGCGTCGCCTTCGCGAGCGCGGCCGTGCCGAGGCCGTTGCGGTCTTCGAGCCGCATCGCGAAGCCGCCCGTGCTGCCGAGGCCCTGCACCGGCGGCGGCATCGCGACGACGATCGACGCTTCGGTGATGCCCGCGAGGCGCTTGCGCAGCTCGGCCGCGATCGTGTCGATGGTGAGGCCCTGCGCCTTGCGTTCGGGCCAGGGCTTGAACACCGGGAACAGGCCGGCGCTGTTCGCCGAATTCGTGCCGGTGGCTGCGTTGACGCCGGAGAACACCGGCACGCGCGCGACGCCCGGCACCGACAGCGCGATGTCCTCGATCTTGCGCGCGACCGCGCTCGTGCGTTCGAGCGTCGCGCCGTCGGGCGTGCGCACCAGCACCACCAGGTAGCCGCGATCCTGCGCGGGAATGAAGCCCTTCGGGCTCGATACCAGCAGATAGCCGGTCGCCGCGATCAGCACGACGTACAGCACGCTCATCGCGGGAACGATCCGCACGAGCTTCCTGACCAGCGCGCCGTAGGCGTCGGATACGCGCTGGAACACGCGGTTGAAGGCATCCGCGAAACGCTGCACCGCGCGCATGAGCGGCGCGAGCAGCGCGGCCGTGCGCGACGTCGACGCCGGCGCATCGTGCGCGGAGTCGTGCGCCTTCAGCATCATCGCGGACAGCGCGGGCGCGAGCGTGACCGACGTGAAGAACGAGATCGCGGTCGACACGGCGATCGTCACGCCGAACTGGCGGAAGAACTGGCCGGAGATGCCCGGAATGAACGAGGTCGGCACGAACACCGCGCACAGCACCAGCGTGATCGCGAACAGCGCACCGCCGACTTCCTTCATGGTCAGCAGCGTCGCATCGCGCGGCGCGGTGCCGGCCGCCAGGTGCCGCTCGACGTTCTCGACCACGACGATCGCGTTGTCGACGACGATCCCCACCGCGAGCACGAGGCCGAACAGCGTCAGGTTGTTGATCGAGTAGCCGAGCACGGCCATCGCCGCGAACGTGCCGACCAGCGACACCGGAATCGACAGGATCGGGATGATCGAAGGCCGCCAGCCCTGCAGGAACAGCAGCACGACGAACACCACGAGCACGACCGCCTCGTAGATGGTCTTCACGAGTTCGTGGATGCTGTCGCCGATGAACGCGGTCGGGTTGTAGCCGATGTTGTAGACGATGCCCTTCGGGAACGCCTTGCCGAGCTCGGTCATCTTCTTCTCGACCGCGTCCATCGTCGCGACCGCGTTCGCGCCGGGCTGCTGCAGCACCTGCAGCGCGATGGTCGGGTGGCGCAGCATGTAGCTGTCGGTCGCGTACGCGAGCGCGCCGACCTCGATGCGCGCGACGTCCTTCAGCCGCACGAGACGCCCGTCCTGCCCCTGCTTGACGACGATGTCGCTGAAATCCTCGGGCCGCTTCAGGCGCCCTTCGAAGATCAGGTTCGGCTGGAACGCCTGGTTCGTGATCGGCGCCTGCGCGACCACGCCGCCCGCGAGCTGCGTGTTCTGCGCGCGCACCGCGGCGATGAGGTCGCGCGGGCTCAGGCCGAACGACGCGACGCGTTCCGGGTCGAGCCAGATGCGCATCGAGTATTCGCGCGCGCCGAGCGGGTTGATGTCGCCGACGCCGTCGATCCGCTTCAGCACGTCGGCGACGTTGCGGATCGCGTAGTTCGACACGTACAGCGGATCGTAGCGCTGGTCGGGCGAGTAGATGAAGATCGTGCCGAGCTGCGTCGGCGACGACTTGCGGACCGACACGCCGCTGCGCTGCACGGGCTCGGGCAGGCGCGGCGTCGCGAGCGCGACGCGGTTCTGCACCAGCACCTGCGCCTTGTCGACGTCGGTGCCGGGCTTGAACGTCGCGGTGATGTTCAGGCTGCCGTCGGAGGTCGCCTGGCTGTACATGTACAGCATGTCCTCGACGCCGTTCACTTCCAGCTCGATCGGTGTCGAGACGGTTTGCGACACGGTTTCCGCGGACGCACCCGGGTAGCTCGCCTGGATCACGACGGTCGGCGGCGCGATGTCCGGGTACTCGGACACCGCGAGCGAGAAATAGGCCAGCGCGCCGGCGATGGTCAGCACGATCGACAGGACGATCGCGAGCACCGGCTGCTGGACGGACAGGCGGCCGAGGTTCATTGCGCGCTCCCGGTCGCGGTGCTGGACGCAGCGGTTGCGTTCGCAACTTTTTCGGAATTCGTCGCATTCGCCATCTGAGCCGCATCGATCGCGCGCGGCACAGCGTTGACCTGATCGCCGGCCTGCACGCGCTGGAAGCCGTCGACGATCACGCGGTCGCCGGCCTTCAGCCCCGCATCGATTTCACGCAGGTTGCCGAACAGGCGGCCGGGCGTCACCGGGCGCACCGACACGGTGCCGTTCGCGTCGACGAAATACAGCACGCGTCGCGTCGCGTCGGTCGCGACGGCCGAATCCGGCACGAGCAGCGCCGCGTGCGCGATGCGGCTCGACAGCGACACGCGGCCGAACTGGCCGGGGCTCAGGCGTCCGTCCGGATTCGCGACGCGCGCGCGCTGGCGTAGCGTGCCGGTCGAGTTGTCGAGGCGGTTGTCGACGAAATCCATCGTGCCCGACAGCGACGGCTTCGCGTCGCCCGGCAGCGCGATCGCCACCTGTCGCGACGACGCGTTGCCGCCGTGTTGCGCGGCTTCGCGCGTGTAGCGCAGGTAGCTTTCCTCGTCGACGTCGAAGTAGATGTCGATCGGGTCCTGCGACACGATCGTCGTCAGCACCGTGGCTTCGCTGTCGCCGCCCTTCACGAGGTTGCCCTCGCTGACGCGCTTGCGGCTGATGCGCCCCGACATCGGCGCGACGATGCGCGTGAACGACAGGTCGAGCCGCGCGCGTTCGAGCGCGCCTTGCGCGCTCGTCACGTCGGCCTGCGCGCTTTGCACGGCCTGGCGGCGCTGGTCGTACAGGCTCTGCGCGATGGTGTCGGTCTTGATCAGGACGCTGGCCCGCTCGAAATCCTGCCGGCTCAGCTTCAGTTGCGACTGCGCGCGCTCGAGCGTGCCTTGCGCGGCCGTCACCGCCGCCTGGTACGGGCGCGGATCGATGACGAACAGCAGGTCGCCTTTCTTCACGGTCGCGCCATCCTGGAACGCGACGCGTTCGAGATAGCCGCTCACGCGCGGGCGCACGTCGACCGTGTCGACCGCTTCGAAACGGCCCGTGTAGACGTCGACGTCGTTCACGTTGCGCGCGACGGGTGCGCTGACGATCACGTTCGGCTTCGGGGCCGGCGCGGTGTCGTCCGACCGGCAGCCCGTCAACGCGAGCAATGCGGCGAGCGGAAGGGCGGCCAGCACGGCCGGTCGCGCGAAGCGCTTCAATCCTGGGTAGCTGTTCATGTTGTTCGATGTATCGAATGACGCGCACGGCGCCGGATGGTGCGCAGTATCGTGCGTGGCGCGCGATGGATAAACGGACGCGGCGTCATAAGAACTTGTACTGCGCAGTCACGAATCGCGCGGTGCGGCGACGATGCGCGCGGCAGGGGCGTGATGCGGGAAGCGGTGCGACGACGCGCGGCCCGAACGCCTGTTCAGGCGATTCGGGCCGGCGATGCGGAGGGGATGGACGAGCGGGGGCGCGTGGCGGGCAAGGGGCTCGCGCGCGCGTCGATGCCGCTCAATGACCGCGATAGATCGCGTCGCGGCCGTTGGTCGTCAGTGCGCGGCCGGATGCGCTGGTGCCGGTGCCTTCGCTGCCGTAGCCGGTCGTGTCGGCTGCCGGTGCGGTGTTCGATGCCGCTTGCGCGACGGCGTTTTCACGCACGCGCTTTTCGGCGGCGAGGATCGCGACCGGATACTGGTTGTGGTCCAGTGCCGGCGTATAGCCGACGGCCGCGAGGCGGGCCATTTCGGCTTTCACTTCGGCGCGGGTCAGCGGGCGGTCATGCTGCTGCGCGAACGAAACGGCCGGCGTGGCGATGATCAGTGCGGCAAGCGTGGAAGAAACGAGCGTTTTCATCAGGGGTACCTATCGGGTCGAGTGAACCGCAACCACGTCGTCGTCGTTGCGAGTGCTGCCAATATAGGTATCCCGACGCCGCGGAAAAACGGGCCGCCGGCGAAATCATTTTTGACCTGGAATCACGAATCGGCGGTCGATGCAAACGATCGAGCCCGCACACGGCGGCCGGCCGGTCACGCGCGCCCCATGATCCGCGCGCCGAGCGAGATGCCGAGTTCGGACAGCGACGCGCTGGTGGCGAGCTGAACAGCTTCCCAGCGCGACAGCGCGGCGTCGAACGCGTTGGCGGGCACGCCGCCGCGCAGCGCCTCGGCAAGACCGACCGCGTTGTCCGCCGCTTTCGCGACACCTGCGGCCGTATGCGGCCGCACGAGGCAGGCCGCGTCGCCGAGCAGCACGGCGCGGCCGAACGCCATGCGCTCGACCGCGAGATCGAGGATCGCCTGTGCGAACGGCGCCTGTGTCGCGTCGACGAGCGCGGCGAGCGTCGGTGCGAGCATCCGGCGGCCGGCGTTCACGAGTTCGAGCCGGTTGTCGTCGCGCATCGCGCCGGGCGGCAGCGAGCCGTCGCGCTGCATGCCGTCCTGGCCGAGAAACAGCGATGGCAGGCGATCCTGCGCGAGCCGCCGGTACCAGACCCAGTTCACGCGCCGCTTGCCGGGCGCGATCGCGCCGTCGCGGCCGGGCACCAGATAGGTCAGGAACAGATGGGCGTCGCCTTGCTGGAACGTGAAGCGCTCGCGCAGCACCTGCAGCACCGTGTCGGGAAGCAGGTGCTCGTCGACGAGCCCGCGCCACGCGACATACCCCGCGTATGCGGGCCGCGCATCGGGCAGCAGCTGCGCGCGCACGGCCGAGCGGCCGCCGTCGGCGCCGACCAGCAGGTCGGCCTGCTCGACGCGGCCGTCCGAGAAATGCGCGAACACGCGCGCGCCGTCCTGCTCGAACCGGTCGAACGCGACGCCGGCGTGCAGGACGTCGGCGGGCAGCGCGCGCTTCAGCGCCGTATAGATCACGTTCCATGCGGTCTGCGTCTGCGGCATGTAGAAGCGTTGCGCGATAAGGTCGTGTTCGTCGACGTAGATCCGGTCGCCCGAATCGACGCCCGCATCGCGCGGCACAGGCACGCCGCCGAACGCGAACGCGCGCTCGATCGGCGGCTGCAGCACGATGCCGCCGCCGCGACTGTCGAGATCGTTCGGCGATTGCTCGAACACCTTGACGCGCCAACCGGCCGCCCGCAACGCGGTTGCCGTGAACAGTCCGCCCACCGATCCGCCGACGACGATCGCCGACGGGCCCGAAACGTCGCTCATGATTGCTTTCCCCCGATGATTCGCCGCACGCGGCGGTTCAACCTTCCCAGTGCGCGAGGAAGTCGAGCAGCAACGCGTTCACGCGCTCCGGCTGCTCCTCCTGCGGCAGGTGCCCGCACTGCGCGATCGGCTCGGCGCGCAGGTTCGTCGCCATGCTTTCCCATACGGACTTCATGTCGAACAGCTTGCCGACCGCGTAGAAATCCTCGCCCCAGATGGCCATCGTCGGGCAGGCGATCGGGACGTCGGCGTCGACGAGATCCTGCTTCACGTCCTCCGCGTTCGCGCGATAGTCGGCCAGCGCGCCGCGCACGGCGCCCGGGCGCCGGTACGCACGCAAGTACGTGTCGAACGCGTCGCCGGAGATCGCGTGCGGGTTGTAGCACCAGTCGGCGAAGAAATGGCTCAGCCACTCGGCTTCCTTGCCGGCGATCAGTGCCTCGGGCAGGTCGGGCACCTGATGGAACAGGAAGAACCAGTACGCGCGCGCGGTTTGCGCGGTCATGTTCTGCGCGACGATGCGCGTCGGCACGTTGTCCATCACGACGAGCCGGTCGACGCGCTCGGGGAAGTCCTTCGAAAAGCGCGTCGCGACACGCGCGCCGCGATCGTGGCCGACGAGCGCGATGCGGCCGATGCCGAGCGCATCGAGCAGGCCGGCTACGTCGCGCGCCATGTTGCGCTTGTCGTAGCCGGCGGCCGGCTTGTCGGTTTCGCCGTAGCCGCGCAGGTCGGGCGCGATCACGCGGTAACGCCGCGCCAGCGCCGGGATCTGGAAGCGCCACGCGAAGCTGGTTTCCGGGAAGCCGTGCAGCAGCACGACGACCGGCCCGCTGCCGGCATCGATGTAGTGCTGGCGGATGCCGTTCGCGGTGACGGTGTGATGCGTGATCGAAGGCGCGTCGTGGGTCATCGGGTGGTCCCTGTCCGGTTCGGTGTGCGCGCAGCCGGAGGCGGGCGCAGATGCCGTTCGAGGATAGGCGAAGCGATCGGCGCGCCGGATAAATTGTTCTGAAATCGTCTGGGGGCGTGCGCCGCGCCGGATTACGCGCGCCGGCGGCGCCGGCCACCCGCGCCGGACGCGAGCTGCTTCAGCGTCGCGGGCGTGCCGTGGAGAAACGCATCGACCAGCCGTTCGATTTCAGTGTCGAGATCGTCGGGCACCGGCAGGCCGTAGACCCACTTGCGGACGCCGAAATAGAAGATGCTCGCGTGCAAGCTCCAGACCAGTTCGATTTCCGCGTTGCGCTGGGCTTCCGTCGCCGGCGTCGCAATGTCGTACTCGTGCCGCAACTCGCGCAGCACCGGCAGGAACACGCGTTCGCGCAACCGCGACAGGTAGCGAGTATTGAAACCCTCGCGGCTGAGCCCCGCGAAGATGAAGGTGCGGATCCATTCGCGCCGCAGGATGGTTTGCGCGTACGCGCGATAGAACGTGACGAGCCGTTCCTGCAGCGGGACCGTGCGGTCCGCGATCAGTTTTTCCCAGTCGGAGTTCCACGTGTAGATCTCGTCGTACACGCGATCGATCAGCGCTTCCTTGCTCGGGAAGTACCGGTACAAGAGCGGCTGGGTGACGCCGATTTGCCGCGCGAGTTCGCGCGTGCTGCCGGAAAAGCCGTGCGTCGCGAAGTGCTCGATCGCCTTCTCGACGATTTGCCGCTCGCGCGCTTCCGGCGCGAGCCGGCGGCCCGGCGTGACGGCGTTGCCGTCGGCGTCCGTCCCGCGCTCGCGGGCCGGCGTGCTGCGTTTTCTTTCGGTCATGCATCGGCTCCTGATGGCGCGCTTAAGCTATCGCTCGAAAAATAACACGATCGGACCGTGCGGGCCGATCGCTGCGCCGAGGTCGCTGCGATGCGAGAGCGTTTTCCTAAGCGTACCGCGTCGCGTCGACCCCGCAGTCCGGCCGGGCGCCCGGGCGGCATATTCAGGAAAATTCAGGGCCGCCGCCATGACATTAAGACGTTCCTTAACTAGTCTTGCTTCCGAACCGCCGTTGGGACCGGACGCCAGTCGGCGCCCCCGGGCCGTTCGGCGTAACCGGAGCGGAACATGCGTTATCTGAACTCGCCGGACGCAGGCAGCACGTGCGCCGGCGCAACCGTCGCCATCCAGGAAGCCGGTCCATGCCGACGCAGCCGGTAACCGCGGCCGCGGCGCCCGATCACGTGCGCGGCGAGGACGTGTTTCTCGCGTCTATCGCCGGCTACGTCGACACGCTCGGCTTCGTCGCGCTGTTCGGCCTGTTCACCGCGCACGTCACCGGCAACTTCATCCTGATCGGCTCGGGGCTGGCCGGCGTCGGGCAAGGGCTCGTGATCAAGTGGCTCGCATTCCCGGCCTTCATCGCCGGCATCGTCGGCGCGCGCGTGCTCGACCACCGGATGCGTTCGCTCGGCCACGGCCCGCGCGCGCGTTCGCTGTATGCACTGCAGGCCGTGCTGCTGGCCGGGTTCATGCTGGCCGGCGTGATGGCGTCGCCGATCGCGGACGCCGACGCGCCGCGCACGATCCTGTGCGGCCTGCTCGGCGCCGCGGCGATGGGCGTCCAGAACGCGCACGGCCGGCTGACGGCGCGCTCGGTCGTCGCCAACACGGTGATGACGGGCAACGTCACGCAGGCGGTGATCGATGCATTCGACTGGCTCGTGCCGCTTGCCGCGCCGGCCGAACGCGAAGCCGCGCGCGTGCGGCTGCGGCGCACGCTGCCGCCGGTCGCGGGCTTCGCGCTCGGGGCCGGCGCGGGGGCCGCGGCCTACGTGTCCGCCGCGTTCTGGGCGCTGGCGTTGCCGCTCGCGGCCTTGTGCTTCCTCGCCTACCGATCCGGCCGGCCCGACGACGGGCCGGCGTCACGCTGAATCCGCGCGCGGCGTATGGCCGCGCTTGTCATTTTCAAGGAGATTTCGATGATTGCACTGAAGTTGCGACAGGTACTGCGGATGATGGCCGCATCGACGGCCGTGTTCGGCGCATTGCTGGCGAGCGCGCCGGCCCACGCGGACGAGACGCGCCTGCTCGATACCTCGTCAGGGAAGGTGCCGGCCGTCGCGGTCGGCCCGCAATACGACACGACGCACGTGTGCGTCGCGCCGGAAGACTTCGACCGCTTCACCGACAGCTTCGTCGCGACGTTCGGCGGCAAGAAGTCGCAGCAGGGCGTGTTCCAGGTCACGCCGACGCCGAGCCAGACGATGTCGCAGCTCGTGCTGACGCCGTTCGGCACGATTTCAGTGTTCGGCTTCAAGACGCCGATCCCGTATCCGTTCTGCGAGGAGCGCACCGGCTACCTCGTCACCGACATGGACGTCGCGATGAAATCGGCGCGCGCGCACGGCGCGGACGTGGTCGTCGACACGTTCCCCGATCCGATCGGCCGCGACGCGATCATCCGCTGGCCGGGCGGCGTGAACATGCAGCTGTACTGGCACACCCAGGCGCCGCACTACGACCCGCTGCAGACGGTGCCGGAAAACCGCGTGTACGTGTCGCCGGAAAGCGCGAGCAAGCTGGTGCACGACTTCGTCGCGTTCTCGCGCGGCAAGGTCGTGTCCGACGTGCGCAAGGCGCCGGGCATCGAGATCGGCCGGCCGAACGACACGTATCGCCGCATCCGCATCGAGTCGGGCTTCGGCAAGATGACCGTGCTGGCGACCGACGGCCGTCTGCCTTATCCGTTCGGGCGCGAAATGACGGGCTACGAAGTGCCGGATCTCGCCGCCACGCTGGAGAAGGCCAAGGCCGCCGGCGTGACCGTGCTGGTGCCGCCCTTCACGTCGGACGGGCGCGATGCGGCGCTCGTGCAGTTCCCGGGCGGCTACGTCGCCGAGATCCACGCGCGGTCGAAGTAATGGCGCATCGGGCGATGAGGTGGGCGTGGCGGGGCGTGCTGCCGGCCGCCGTGCTGGCGGGCGGCGTCGCGACATACGCCGGGACGGCGGCCGCCGCCGAGGACACCGTGGCGCCGGCGCCGACCTCGGCCTCGGCCGCCGGCACGACGTGCACCGCGAAGCGGCCCGCGGTGCTGTTCAACCGCTGGCAGGAAGACTGGTCGGTGCTCGCGAATCCGTGCGTGCCGCGCAAGCCGCTCGACGGGCTGAAGTACATCCCGCTCGGCGGCGACCCGTCGACCTACCTGTCGCTCGGCGCGAACCTGCGCGAGCGTTTCGAGCTGAACAACGCGCCGCTGTTCGGGCTCGGCACCGCGCACGACGACAACTACGTGATCCAGCGCGCGACGGTGCACGCGGACCTGCGCTATGCCGGGCATTTCCAGGCGTTCGTGCAGTTCGTCGATGCGCGGCCGTTCGGCAAAGACACGGTCGGTACGGTGGACAAGGATCAGCTCGACATCGAGCAGGCGTTCGTCGCGTATGTCGATCAGCTGGGCGGCGGCACGTTCAAGGCGCGTGTCGGCCGGCAGGAAATGGCGTACGACCTGCAGCGGTTCGTGTCGGTGCGGGACGGCCCGAACGTGCGTCAGGCATTCGACGCGCTGTGGGCGGATTACGAAATCGGCAACTGGCGGCTGATCGGCTACGTGACGCGTCCGGTGCAATATCGCAATGACGCGGTGTTCGACGACGTGTCGAATCGGCACCTGCGCTTCGACGGCGTGCGGATCGAGCACAACGCCGTGGGCCCAGGCGAACTGTCGGCCTACTGGTCACGCTATACGCGCGACAACGCGCGCTATCTCGCCGGCGCCGGCACCGAGCGGCGCGACGTGTTCGACATGCGCTACGCGGGCAAGTCTTCCGGGTTCGACTGGGACGCCGAAGCGATGCTGCAGACCGGCCACATCGGCCAGGACACGATCGGCGCATGGGCCTTTGGCGCGCTCGGCGGCTACACGTTCGCGAAAGCGCCGGGCACGCCGCGCATCGGCATCCAGGTCGACGGCGCGTCGGGCGACAAGCATCCCGGCGACGGGCGCATGGGCACCTTCAATCCGCTGTTCCCGAACGGCTATTACTTCACGCTCGCCGGCTACACCGGCTACAGCAACCTGATTCACGTGAAGCCGTCGCTGACGTTCAAGCCGGCCAGCAACGTGACGGTGCTGACCGCGGTCGGTTTCCAGTGGCGCCAGACGACCGCCGATGCGATCTACGGGCAGGGGATGCAGGCGGTGCCCGGCACGGCCGGCAAGGGCGGCGCGCGCACGGGCATGTATGCGCAGGCGCGCGTCGACTGGCTGGTCAATGCGAACGTGGCGCTGGCGGTCGAGGCCGTGCATTTCCAGGTCGCCGATTCGATTCGCGCGCTCGGCGCGCGCAATGCCGACTACGTCGGCATGGAGGCGAAGTTCGGCTGGTAACGCGGCAAGCCGCGCCGCGTCGCGTGGCTCACGGCTGCGCGCGTGCGAGCGCCTCGACGAAATCGATGAACGCGGTGACGCGCTTCGAGCCGCGCTGATTCGGCAGGTACAGCGCGGTCACGACCGAGCGCGCCGCATCGGGCGTGACGTCGTACGCTTCGAACAGCCTGCGCAGGCGGCCCGACTGGACATCGGCATCGACGAGCCAGTCGGGCAGCAGCGCGATACCGGCGCCGTCGAGCACGGCCTCGCGCAACACTTCACTGTGATTCGATTTCAGGCGCCCGGCAACCAGCACCCGCGTCGTGCCGTGCGCATCGGCGAACGACCACGCCTGCTGGTCGCCGCCGAAGTGAAAGCGCACGCACGCGTGATCGACCAGTTCGCCCGGCGTTGCCGGCGTGCCGTGCGCGTCGAGATAGTCGTGGCTCGCGACGACGTAGCGCTGGAACGTCGCGAGCTGCCGTGCGACGACCTCCGCGGAAGGCGCCGCTTCGCCGAGCCGGATCGCGACGTCGATCCGGCCGGCGACGAGATCGACGCGTTCGTCGGTGAGCTGCAGGTCGAGATCGAGTTTCGGATGGCGCGCGAGGAAGGCCGCGACATGCGGCGCGATGCGTCGCACGCCGTACGCGACCGGCACCGACACGCGTAGTGGCCCGGACGGCTCGTCGCCGCGATCGGAGACAAGCGCGTCCGCTTCCGCGAGCTCCTCGAGCAGCCGCTTCGCGCGCGCGTAGTACATGGAGCCGGCATCGGACAGCGTTACCTGGCGCGTGGTGCGGTTCAGCAGCGCGGTGCCGAGCGATGCCTCGAGCGCATCCACCGCGCGCACGACCGACGAGGCCGCGAGGTCGAGACGGCGTCCCGCGCTCGAGAAGCCGCCGGCTTCCGCCACTTCCACGAACGCGCGCAGCGCGGAGAATTTGTCCATGTCGTCGCCTTTGTGCATGCCGCAACGATCCGTTGCGCGCCGTTCGCATTCTAGCGCCGGCCGGCAAGCGCTATCGTTGAAACTGCAATCAACAGGAGAGCGCAATGAATTCCGTCGAAGTCACGGTCACCTACGACCTCATCTGCCCGTGGTGCTGGATCGCCGAGCGCAGGCTCGCGGAGGCGATCGACGCAGCGGGACTGACCGGTGACGTGAAGGTCAGGTTCGTGCCGTTCGAACTGAACCCGGCGATGCCGGCCGCAGGCATCGATCGCAAGGCATACCGCAGCGCGAAATTCGGCAGCTGGGCGCGCTCGCAGGCACTCGACGCGCAGGTGGCCGAGGCCGGCCGTGCGGCGGGCCTGGTGTTCGATCACGCGCGGATCGCGCGTACGCCGAACACCCGGCTCGCGCACCGGCTCGTCTGGTTCGCGCAGCAGCGCGGCAGTGCGGCCGCGCTCGTCGATGCATTGTTCGCCGCGTACTTCCGCGACGGCCGCGACATCGGCGATGCGGACATGCTCGTGGAGATCGCGGCCGGCGCCGGCTTGCCGGGCGACGCGGTGCGGGCGTTCCTCGCGTCCGGCGAGGGGCTCGACGCGGTGATCGCGCTCGAGGCCGACGCGGTGCGCGCAGGCATCGCATCGGTGCCGTCGACGCGCATCGGATCCACCGTCATCAGCGGCGCGCAACCGGCCGCCGTGTTTCGCGGCGCGTTGCTGGCCGCGCAGCGCGCGCATGACGCGGCAGCCTGAAGCGGTGCCTTGAAGCGGTGCCCACGCTGAAGCCCGACCGGCGCCGTTGCGGCCCGGCTTCAGAACGTTTCACGTTCGCCTCAGGACAAGGGCGCGAGCGGCCGGTAGGCTCGATGTCGCGCGTACAGGCCCGGCCGACCGTCGGGCCGGCAAGTGTCGTGCGACGTCGATACGCAACCGGGGGATCGGACATGAACTCACTGAAGCGGCGCATGCGCGCGCCGCACGCGGCGCGACGTGCTCCGGCGCGTGGCCGGCCGGCGCTATCTGGTCGGCGCCGCGCACATCGCGTTTCCCGGGCTCGGGCACTTGCGCAGGGACGGGGAGCGGTACGACTGGGTGCCGGTCAACTACGACGCGACGCCGCTGCGCTGACCGGATGACGTGCGCGACGGTGTCAGCGCGTCATGCCGCGCCGCCATGCGCCGGGCGGATGGCCGACGATGCGCGCGAAGATGCGGTTCAGGTGGCTCTGGTCGGCGAAACCGCAGACGGCCGCGATTTCCGCGAGCGTCATGTCGGTCGTCTCGATCAGCTGGCGGGCCCGGATCACGCGCTGCTCGAGCAGCCACTGATGCGGCGTGCGCCCCGTCGTGCGGGAGAACGCGCGGATGAAATAGCCGCGCGACAGATCGCATTCGCTCGCGACTTCCTCGATCGATACGCCGAGGTTCGCCTTTTCCATCAGCAGTTCCTTGGCGAGCGCCGTCTTGGCCGGCGACAGCAGGCCCTTGTGCCGCAGGTCGCGCGCACGCGCGTTGCCGTAGCGGCTGGCGAGATGCGCGCCGATCGCGACTCCCATCTGCTCGACGAACAGCGTGTTCAGCGCGCCCGGCACGTCGAGGCTGTCGGCGACCGCGTGCGCGAGATGGCCGAGCACCGGGTCCTGCACGTCGGGCGCGCAGGTCAGGCCGCCGATCGCCGTGCCGTCGTGTTCGCGGCCGAGGCGGTCGAGATAGCTGTGCGACAGCTCGATCAGCACGAAATCGAACTTGCCGTACAGGTCGGCGCGGAAATTCCGGGAAAAGTCGCGAATGTAGATCGAGTCGTGCTGGAACCGCCGCTCGGATTTGCCGGCGCCGCCATAGATCGTGCGCCGGTGGCCGTCGTTCAGCGACACGCCGATCAGGAAGCCGCGATCGCTGGCGGCCATCTCGATGCGCTCGAAGTGTTCGTCGCGCATGCATTTGCGGTGGAGCGTCAGGCCGCCGACCGACCGGTCGATATCCTTGGACAACAGGCTCGACACGCATCCGAGCGTATCTTTCGGCACCGCCGCGGGCACTGCGGCGAAAGGATCTGACATGACGGAACGTCCTTCAATGGGGTACGGCATACGAGCAGTTTTACGTGCAAGTTTATACGGCACACACATCCGGCTCAGCATAACTTGAATAAATGTCCGCTTGCTGACGAAAAAATCGCCGTCCGGCCGGGCGCCGGCGCCGACGCTCGACCTGCTGGCGGAAGCGACAGGTCGAACGATATCGCCCCATTTATATCCGCGCGGCCCGCGTATCCGCCGCGGGCCGAGGCGGCGGGCGCCAGTGCATTTTCGTTCAAGATTTTTATCGATATGGCGTTTAGACTCGGGCCACTTTTTGAGACTTTGCGCCCGCCTGCCGTGCAGGCCGGTGCGGACTCCCGCCCCGGTGAACCGCGTGTTCACATGGCGGTCATCGTGGGGAACCTGGAGGCGGCCATGATCCAGATCGGGAATTTGTCGGTGGATTTCGAGCAGCGCGACATACGCGACCACGGTGCGTCGTTGCGTATCGGCGCGCGTGCGCTCGACATACTGGAAGTATTGCATCGCGCGAACGGCTCCCTCGTATCGAAGGACGACATCATGGACGCGGTGTGGCCGGGCCTGATCGTCGAGGAGAACCGGCTGCAGGTGCACGTCGCGACGTTGCGCAAGGCGCTGGGCCCGAACCGCGACCTGATCAAGACGGTGCCGGGCCGCGGCTACCTGCTGATCGCGCATCCGCCGGTCGCGCACGCGGTGGCGCCGCGCGCATCCGAGGTTGCGCCCGAGGTTGGACCCGAGGCGGCCGCGGCACCCCATCCGGCGCCGCTCGTCGGGCGTCAGACCGAGATCGGGCAGATCGTCGACATGCTCGAGCGGGCATCGGTCGTCACGCTGGTGGGCGCGGGCGGCATCGGCAAGACGAGCCTGGCCGAGCGCGTCGCGCATGAACTGCGCGGCCGCGCCGGCGAGCGCGTGCTGTTCGTGGAACTGGCGCGCGCGGCGACGCGCGACGACGTGCTGCGCGCGATCGGCGCGGAACTCGGGCTCGACGCGGATGGCGTGCCGGCCGTCGAACGGATCGGCGAGGCCTTCGCCGCGTCGCGCGGCCTGCTCGTGCTCGACAACGCGGAGCACGTCGTCGACCTGGCGGCCGACCTCGTCGAAACGCTGACGTCGCACGCCGCGCCGCTGCGCGTGCTCGTGACGAGCCGCGAGCCGCTGCATATCTCGGTCGAGGCCGTGTTTCGCGTGAGTCCGCTGGCGGTGCCGGACGCCGATGCGGGCGTCGACGAGATCGCGCGCCATTCGGCCGTCGAGCTGTTCCTCGCGCGGATTCGCGCGGCCACGCCCGATTGCGCGGTCGATGCGGCCGGCATGCGGCTGATCGGCGACATCTGCCGGCGCCTCGACGGGCTGCCGCTCGCGATCGAGCTGGCCGCCGCGCGGGTCGCGACGCTCGGGCTCGAGGTCGTCGCGGCGCGTCTCGACGATCGGCTGAACCTGCTGACGGGCGGGCTGCGCTCGGCGTTGCCGCGCCACCAGACGCTGCGCGCCACGTTCGACTGGAGCTACGTGCTGCTGGATGCGGCCGCGCGGTCGCTGTTTCGCCGGATGGCCTGCTTCGTCGGCCCGTTTACGTTCGATGCCGCGCGTGATGTCGCGATGGACCCGGGCATGCCGTCCGCCGAAATGATCGCGCTGCTCGGCGAGCTGGTCGCGAAGTCGCTGGTGACCGTCGAGTTCAACGGCGCGCAGGCGCGCTACCGGCTGACCGAATCGACCCGCGCGTACGCGCTCGAAAAACTGCACAACGAAGGCGAGTTCGACACGGTCGCCGCACGTCATGCGCGCTACGAACGCGAGCAGGCGGATGCCGCGATGGCGGCCCAGGCCCAGGCCGCGCATGCGGCCAGCCTGGGTGCCGGCGCGGGCATCGCGCCGCTGCGCGAACTCGCGGTGGCCGGGCCGCCGGCCGCGGAAATCGACGCGCTGGCGCATGCGTTGCTCGAGCCGGCGCGCATGCGCGAAAGTTCGATCCCGGCGAGGCGCGCGCTCGACACGCTCGATGCCGGCGCCCACGGCGCCGTCGACGCGGCACGCGAGATGCGCCTGCGCGCGGCCTATGCGGCGGCGCTGCTGCATACCGACGGCGATACGCACACGGCCGCCGCGACGTGGGACAGGACGCTCGGTCTCGCCGGCCGGATCGGCGACGAGGCGTTCGACGCGCGCGCGCTGGTCGGGCTGTGGAACACGATGCTGACGCGCTCCGACATTCATGAATCGCTGCGCTACGCGACGCGCTTCGAGCGGGCCGCGGAGCGGCGCGGCGACCGGCCGCAGCGGCTGCTGGCGGACGCGATGGTCGCGACCTCGCTGCATTACTTCGGCGAGCATGCGCAGGCGCGCGAGCGGCTGGAGGCGGCGACGGCCGAGCTGGCCGTCGCCGGCGAGCCGCCCTGCGCGCAGGCGGCGCTGGGCATCGACGTCGCGACGCTCGGCCGGACGATGCTGACGCGGCTCGTCTGGCTGCAGGGCGATGCGGAATATGCGATGCGGCTGGCTGCGCAGGCGGTCGAATCCGCGCGCCGCAGCGGCTCGGCGCCGGCATTGTGCGTCGTGCTCGGCGCCGCGGCCGTGCCGATGGCGTTGTCCTACGGCGATCATGACGCGATTTCCGAGTATCTGGAGACGCTGCGCTCGACCGCCGATGCGCACGGCTTCGACATCTGGCGCAGCCATGCCGAATGTCTCGCCGGGCAGTTCGACATGCAGGCCGGCCATCCCGGCGCCGGGCTCGCGCGGCTCGAGCCCGCGCTGCGGCGCATCGAAGCGAGCGGCTTCCGGCGCCTGCTCGCGCCGCTGGTCGTCGCCTACGCGGAAGGGTTGACGCGCACGGGCCGCGCGGCCGACGCGTGCACGAAGCTCGACGCGACGCTCGCGCGCTGCCGCGCGCACGGCGAGCATCTGTTCGTGCCGGAACTGCTGCGCGCGAGGGGGCTGGCGACGCTCGAACAGGCCCGCACCGCCGACCCGGATCTCGCGATCGCGTGCGAAGCCGACGGGCACCGTCATCTGCTGATGGCGATTCATGCGGCGAACGGCCAGGGTGCCGCGATGTGGGCGCTGCGCGCGACGCTGGACCTGGCCGATCACCTGATCGAGCGCGGGCGCACCGCGCAGGCGTCGTCGCTGGTGGCCGACCTGTCGGGGCATGTCGACCCGCAATCGCGGGCGTTCGACGTGCGCCGCCTGGCGCGCCTGCAGAACTTCGTTCGCCCGGAGACGGCTGCGCCGACGGGCCTGACGCGCAGGCGACGCGAGGCGGCGGATGCGATGCAGTCGGCGGCGTAACGGCGTGCCGGGCCCGCGCCGGGCGCCGTCGCGTCCGCGCGCCGCGGCGCGGCGGCCTGATCGTGCAATGTTCAAGGGGGAATGGATGGTCGGTGTATCGTCAAACCGGGTGCATGCCGCGTGCGGCCGCATGCCGGCGTTCGGCGCGAGCAGGGGAGGCTGACGGTGCTCGACACGACGGCATTCGCCGAAGCGGCGGACCTCATCGTCTACAACGGCAAGATCGCGACGCAGGATGCGCGGCAGTCGTTCGTGACCGCGCTCGCGGTGAAGGACGGCCGGATCCTCGCGAGCGGCAGCGGCCGCGACGTGCTGCGCCATGCGCGCGACGGCACGCCGCGCATCGACCTGAACGGCCGCACCGTGATCCCGGGGCTGAACGATTCGCACCTGCACATGATCCGCGGCGGCCTGAACTTCAACCTCGAGCTGCGCTGGGACGGCGTGCCGACGCTGGCCGACGCGCTCGGCATGCTGCGTCGCCAGGTGCTGCGCACGCCCGCGCCGCACTGGGTGCGCGTGGTCGGCGGCTGGACCGAATTCCAGTTCGCGGAAAAGCGCGGGCCGACGGTGGCCGAGCTCAACGCGATCGCGCCCGACACGCCGGTCTTCATCCTGCACCTGGGCGACAGCGCGCTGCTGAACGCGGCCGCGCTGCGCGCGATCGGCTACGGCCGCGACACGTCCGATCCGCCCGGCGGCGAGATCCAGCGCGATCGCCTCGGCCGGCCGACCGGCATGCTGATCGCGCGCCCCGACATGGGCATCCTGCATGCGGTGCTCGAGCGCGCGCCGAAGCTCGGCCATGACGACCAGATCAATTCGACGCGGCATTTCATGCGCGAACTGAACCGTTTCGGCGTGACGAGCACGATCGACGCGGGTGGCGATTTCCAGGCCTATCCGGACGACTACGCGGCGGTCATGGCGCTCGCGAAGCGCGGCGAACTGACGGTGCGCATCGCGTACAGCCTGTTCGTGCAGCAGGCGGGGCGCGAGCTCGACGACTACGCGCGGTGGGTGACGCTGGCCAAGCCCGGCGACGGCGACGCGTTCCTGCGGATGAACGGCGCCGGCGAACTGCTGGTGTATTCCGCGGCCGATTTCGGCAATTTTCTCGAACCACGCCCCGACCTGCCCGACGCGCTCGAGGCGGAACTGGCCGCCGTGGTCCGGCTGCTGGTGCGGCACCGCTGGCCGTTCCGGCTGCACGCGACCTACGACGAATCGATCGGCCGCTTCCTGAACGTGCTGGAAGCCGTGAACCGCGAGCTGCCGTTCGACGGGCTGCGCTGGTTCTTCGATCATTGCGAGACGATCTCGGATGCGAACATCGCGCGCATCGCCGCGCTCGGCGGCGGCGTGACGGTCCAGCACCGGATGGCGTTCCAGGGCGAGTACTTCATCGCGCGCTACGGCGCGGAAGCGGCCGCGCGCACGCCGCCGATCCGCGCGATGCTGGCGGCCGGGCTGCCGGTCGGCGCGGGTACCGATGCGACGCGCATCGCGAGCTACAACCCGTTCCTGTCGCTGTACTGGATGGTGTCCGGGCGCACCGTCGGCGGCACGGCGCTTTATCCCGAATGGAACCGGCTCGGCCGGATGGAAGCGCTGCGCCGCTATACGGTCGGCAGCGCGTGGTTTTCGAACGAAGACGATCGCAAGGGCGCGCTGGTGCCCGGCCAGTACGCGGATTTCGCCGTGCTGACGGACGACTACTTCACGATCGACGAGGCGCAGATCAAGACGCTCTCCTCGGTGCTGACCGTCGTCGGCGGCAAGGTCGTGCATGCGGACGACGAGTTCGCGCCGCTGGCGCCGCCGCCGTTGCCGGTCAGCCCCGCGTGGTCGCCGGTGGTCGAATTCGGCGGTTTCGGCCGGCGTCGTCCCGCGGCGGCGTCGCTGCGCGCGGCGGGCGGCGGCAGCGCGGATGCCGCCCGCGCGGACGCCGGTGCCGTGCGCGGCCCCGCGGTGCGTTTCGCGCGGCGCCTGCAGGTGGCTGCGCGGGAAGTCGTCGAGCAGTGCGAAGCATTCGGTTATCCCGGCGTCGCCTCGTAGGCGGCAGGTCGGCGGGCCGGTGCTTGCGGCCCGATGAACAGACAATTTTCCGCCCCGGCGCGGGGCAGAAGGAGACGAGATGAGTGGAGCGCCGACGTGCGCACCCGCCGATGACGAAGTCGCCGGCGTTCGCATTCCGCGGACGCCGATGGCGATCGAAGCGGCCGAAGCGGCGTGTGCATCGTTGCCGCCGGTGCTGACCGGTCACGCATGCCGGGTGTTCGTCCTGGCGTCGCTTGCCGCGCGCCGTGCCGGCGAGACGCTCGATGCCGATGCGCTGTACGTGGCCGCGATGTACGCGAACATGGGACTGAGCCCCGCCTATTGCCGCTCGAGCGCGCGCTACGAGGTCGACAGCGCCGATGCCGCGCACGCGTTCCTGCTGCGGCATCACACGTCGCAGCGCCAGTGCGACGACGTGTGGCGCGCGATCGCGCTGCATACGACGCCCGGTGTGGCCGCGCGCGTCTCGCCGCTGGCGTGCGCGCTGGCCGAGGCTGTGGCGGCGGACCTGATGGCGAGCGGCTTCGACGCGTATTCGGTGGACGAGCGTCGGGCGCTGCTCGCCGCGTATCCGCGCGAAGACGGGTTCGGCGACGCGTTCCTCGATGCGGTCGCACGTGGCGTCGCGCACCGGCCGGCGTCGACGTTCGGCACGTGGAGCGCCGATGTGCTCGAGCGTGCCGACCCGGATTTTCAGCGGCCGAATTTCTGCGGGCGCGTGCTGGGTGCGCGCTGGAAGGACGTTTGACGGCTTCGTTCCGGAGCCGGCGGCGCGAGCTTGCCGCGGCGGCAGCTTGGCCGCTGTTGCGGTGCCTGGGCGTTCAGGTGCTCAGGCGCTCGGACGTCCATGCGTCAAAGCGCCCAAACGCCCAAACGTTCAAACGTTCAAACGTTCGCGCCCGCCGCGTCATGACGCGCATAGTCGACGTATCCCGCGCGGTCGCCGCCATACCAGCCGACCGGCTTCGGCGCGGCGAGCGGCGCCTTCGCCGCGATGCGCTCGACGAGGTCGGGGTTTGCGATGTAGGCGCGTGCGAACGCGACGAGATCGGCGTCGCCCGCATCGATCAGCGCATTCGCGGCTTCCGGCGCGATGCCGCCGTTGACGATCAGCGTGCCGCGGTACGCGTTGCGCGTGTTCGCGACGATGCGCGGCAGGTCGGGTTCGCCGCTCCAGCCGTTGGTGTCCGCCGCGTGTACATAGGCGACGCCGGCTTCGTCGAGCATGCGCCCGACGTAGGCGTACGTCGCATCCGGATCCGCGTCGCGCACGTTGTTGTACTTCGCGTACGGCGAGATGCGGACGCCCACCCGGTCGAGCGGCAGCACGCCGCCCACCGCGTCGACGATTTCCTCGAGAAAGCGCGCGCGGTTCGGGAGCGAGCCGCCGTAGCGGTCGTCGCGGCGGTTCAGCGTCGACGACAGGAACTGGTGCGGCAGGTAGCCGTTGGCTGCGTGAATCTCGACGCCGTCGAAGCCGGCCGCCTTCGCGCGCAGCGCCGCCTGGCGGAATTCCTCGACCGTCGCGGCGACCTCGTCGGTCGTCATCGCGCGCGACGGCGTCGCGTGAATCTTCGTGTAGTAGCCGTTCTGCAACTGCGCCCACACCTGCAGCTGTTCGAGATCGTCGTTGACGCCGGACGGCGACAGCGGCGCTTCGCCGCCGAGCAGCGTCAGCGAGCTGACCCGGCCGCCGTGCCAGAGCTGCGCGAAGATGCGCCCGCCGTTCGCATGAACTGCGTCGGTGACCTGTTTCCAGCCGGCCGCCTGCTCGTCGGTGACGAGCCCGGGCGTCAGTTCGAACGCCGCGGAGGCCGGGCTGACGTTGGTCGCTTCGGTGACGATCAGGCCGGCGGATGCGCGCTGGGCGTAGTACTCGGCCATGAGCGCGGTCGGCTGGCCGCGCGAAGGCGCGCGAGAACGCGTCATCGGCCCCATCACGATACGGTTGGGAAGCGGCAGGCCGCGCAGATCGTAGTGGCTGAGCAGGGAAGACATGAAGGATTCCTCTTCAGTGGAGCAGGGCGCCGCCGCATGTCGTCCGGTTGCGGCCGGTGCGGCGGCTGGCGCTGCGGAAAATCGGAGATGACGTGCCGGCAGCATTCCGGTGCGCGAAGCGCCCGCTCGGGATTCGCGCGTGAACCGGTGCCGGCGCCGGTTCAAGCCTGGGCGTGGCGTTGCGCGTGCGGCCGCCCGATCACGAGGTAGTGGGCGAGCGCGACGATCGGGAACGCGCCGGCGACGGCCGCGACGAGCGGCCAGCCGCCATGCTCGTACAGCGGGCTCGCGAGCGCGGAGCCGACGGCGCCGCCGACGAAGATGCTGGTCATGTACAGCGCGTTCAGGCGGTTGCGGCTCGCCGCATGCAGCGCGTAGATCTCGCGCTGGCCGAGCACCATGTTCATCTGCACCGCGAAGTCGAGCACGATGCCGGTGACGACGAGGCCGTACAGCCCGGCGCCGTGGACCAGTGCAACCGCATACGACAGTGCACCGGCGACCAGCGCGATCAGCGTTGCCCGCACCGTATGCCCGGCATCCGCGAGGCGGCCGGCGACGGGCGCCGACGTCGCGCCGATCGCACCGACCAGCGCGAACAGGCCGATGGCCGATTGCGACAGGCCGTAGTGACGCGTGAGCTCGACCGGCACGGCGGTCCAGAACAGGCTGAACGACGCGAACATCAGGCCCTGGTAGAACGCGCGATGGCGCAACACCGGCATCGTGCGGACCAGATGCAGCAGCGAGCCGATCAGTTCGAAATAGGTCGCGCGGTGATCGGGCTGGCGCGACGGGATCGTCAGCGCGAGCACGGCCGTCACGAGCGTCATCAGCACGGCGGCGGCCGCGAACACGAAGCGCCAGCCGAACGCGTCGGCCACCACGCTCGACAGCGGGCGCGCGAGCAGGATGCCGAGCAGCAGCCCGCTCATGATCGTGCCGACCACGCGGCCGCGCGAATGATCGGGCGCGAGGTGCGCGGCGAGCGGCACCAGGATCTGCACGGCGACCGAGCTGAAGCCGATCAGCAGCGAGATCGCGAGGAACGGCCCGGGCGTATGCACCATCGCCGCCGCCGCGAGGCTCGCGATCGACACGACGGCGGTCGTGATCATCAGCTTGCGGTTCTCGAGCAGGTCGCCGAGCGGCACGATGAAGAACAGGCCGAGCGCGTAGCCGATCTGCGTCAGCGACACGATGAGGCTCGCGGTTTCGCCCGACATGTGCAAGCTGGGTGCGATGAGTTCGGTGATCGGCTGCGCGTAGTACAGGTTCGCGACGATCGCGCCGCAACTGAACGCGAACAGCAGGATGAGGCCCTGCGTGAGCTTGGCCGCGTGCCCCTGGGGCGCGAGCGGGGTGGATTCTGCTGACATGATCGACTCCTTCGAAAGAGATGTCGGGTGCCCGGTCGTCGGGCGGATGATGCGGTGTGGGTCGCGGCGAAACGGAAGCCGCCGCATTGCCGTCAAGATTATTGATCGATCGATAACAAGGGAATATGGCCGCCGCGCAATCGAGCATTGCGCGGCGCGCAAAGGGGGCGGATCGCGGGCGGCGTCATGCGCGTCCACCGCGGCAGGGATCGGCCGCGAACCGCATGCCGGTGACGGCGAGCCCGGCCGCGGCGTGCGCGCAGGTGGACGCCGGTGGCGGCGAGCCTGGCCGACGCGAGCGCGCAGGCGGACGCCCGGGGGGGGGCCAGATGGCCGCGCAACGGTTCGCCGTGCGTGTCGGGAAAGGTGGTCAGGCGGCGCAGTACCGCGACCGCGCCGCCCTGAGCGGGCGACGGCCGGTCGCGACGTTCGTGGACGGCGGCCTCGCGGCCGATGCAATTCAGCGTGACGGCGGCAGCCAGGCCCGCGATGGAGCCGCCGGCGATCGCGATCTTCATGATGGCCTCTCGTCGCGGGCCTCCGGCGCGGATATCGCGGATCGCGAAGCCCATGAAACCAGTCTGGATCGCGCGGGCTGAATTGTCCTAAAACGCCGCCTTAAATCACTTGATTCATGCGCTGCGCGATGCGGGTGGCCTTCAGCCGCGCTGGCCCTGCAGCGTCGGGATCTGCGCGAACAGGCCGGCGAGCCAGTCGACGAAGACCTTGAGCTTGACGGGCGTGTGCCGGTTGGGCGGATACAGGATCGAGATCGGCCGCGGCGGCGTGTTGAAATCGGTCAGCACCTCGCGCAGGCGTCCCGATTTCAGGTACGGCTCGACCAGGTACAGCGAGGTCTTGATCAGGCCGATTCCCGCGACGCCGCATGCGATGTAGGTGTCGGCGTCGTTGACCGCGACCGTGCCGCACATCTGGATGATGCGCGTTTCGCCGTCGACGACGTAGTCCCACGGCCGCGGCCGGCCCGTATCGGCCGACATGTGGCTGACCGCGATGTGCTGCGCGAGGTCGTCCACCGTATCGGGTGCGCCGCAGCGCTCGAGATACGCGGGGGCCGCGCAGGTGCAGGTGGTGAGGCTGCCGATCCGTTTCGCGACCAGCCCCGAGTCGTCGAGCGCGCCGATGCGCACGACGCAGTCGACCCCTTCGCCGACGAGGTCGATCTGCCGGTCCGTCACGCCGAGTTCGACCGAGATGCCCGGATGGGCGGCGAGGAATTCGGGCAGCGCGGGCACCATGATCTGTTTCGCCATCGCCGGCGGCAGGTTCACCTTCAGGCGGCCGCGCGGCACGTTGCGCGCCTGCGAGACGGCCGCTTCCATGTCGTCGATCTCGCGCAGCACGCCGACGCAGCGTTCGTAATAGGCCTGCCCGTCCTCGGTCAGCGAGATGCGTCGCGTCGTGCGGTTCAGCAGCCGGCAGCCGAGATGCTGTTCGAGCGTGCTCAGCAGCGCGGACACGCGCGGCGTCGTGAGCCCGGTGGTGTCCGACGCGCGCGTGAAGCTGCCCGTCTCGACGATGCGCGTGAACACGCGCATCGAAAGCAAGGTATCCATCGTTCAGAAATCTCCAGCCTGTCGGGTTGCCGGCGCCGGTCCGTGCCGGCGCGGTCGGTTGTGAGGTGCGGCTATGCGTCGATCCGTTTCCTGAGCGAATCGCCGGCGAACGGCATTTCGCGCATGCGCTGGCCGGTCGCGTCGAAGATCGCGTTGGCCAGCGCGCCCGCGGTCGGCCCCATCGACGCCTCGGCCGCGCCGAGGAACGGCGCACCGGGGCGATTGATCAGATGCACCTTGATGCTTTGCGGGGCCGAGCCGAACCGCAGGATCGGATAGCTGCTCCAGTCGAAACTGCGAATGCGCTGCGTATCGTATTTCAGCGCCTCGTACAGTGTCCAGCTGGCGGCCTGCACGATGCCGCCCTCGATCTGGTTGCGGATGCCGTCCGGCGACACGACCTGGCCGGCGTCGACCGCGACTTCCGCGCGATCGAGCGTCACGTGGCCCGTCTCCGGCTCAACCGTGATCTCGATCGCGATCGCGACGTAGGCCATCAGGTTCTTGTACTTGCCGAACGCGAAGCCGACGCCGCGATTGCGCGCGCGCGGCGGCCGCGGCCAGCCGAACCGGGCCGCGGCGAGCTGGATCACCTGCCGCGCGCGAGGGTCCTGCATGTGGCGCAGGCGGAATTCGACCGGATCGACGCCGGCGGCGTGCGCGAGCTCGTCCATGAAGCTCTCGATGGCCCACACGTTGGTGTGCGCGCCGAGCGAGCGCATCGCGGAAGTCTGCAGCGGCATCGTCGGCGAGAAGTTGTTGACGATGTGCATGTTGGGCAGCGCGTAGAGCGGGATCGCGTTGCGATCGCCGCCGCCCTCGGGCTGCAGCATCGGCGTCGACGGCGCGGACACGAACGGCGGCTCGAGCATCCGCGCGGGCAGCAGCCGGCCGGCGTTGACGATGCGCTCGTTGTGCGAGCTGCTCCACAGCGCATAGTTCCAGTCGACGATGCGACCGCCCGCGTCGAGCGACGCGCTGAGCTCGGTGACCATCGCCGGCGTGAAGTGGTCCCACGTATGTTCCTGCTCGCGCATCCATTGCACGCGGATCGGCTTGCCGGGCATCGCCGCCGCGATCAGCGCCGCATGCGCGGCCGCATCGTCCGCGCCGTTGTGCCCGTAGCAGCCGGAACCCTCGGTGTGAATGCAGCGCACGCTCGCCTTCGGCAGCGACAGCATCTCGGCAAGGGCGTCGCGCAGCGGGTACACGCCCTGCGAGTGGGTCCACACCGTCAGCGTGCCGTTCTCGAGATGCGCGACCGAACACGACGGCCCGATCGAGCCGTGCAGCAGGTAGTTCTTCAGGAACGTGGCGGACAGCGTCTTCGTCGCAGGTGCGGTGGGCGCATGCGTGTTGGCGATTTCGATGCGCTGGGTCGCGATCCGCTTGAGCTCCGCGTGGACCGTCGCGCGATCGGGCAGCGTGCGTCCGCCGGACCAGCGGCAGCTTGCGGCCAGCGCGCGCTGCGCGACGACCGCCTGCCATTCGCCGTGCGCGACGACCGCGAGCATGCTGCCGTTGCGCACGATCCGCACGACGCCCGGCATCTTCAGGATCGCGGCTTCGTCGAACGACTGCAGTGCCGCGTCGTACACCGGCGGCATCACGACGCGCGCGTGCAGCATGCCCGGCAGTTCCATGTCCTGCACGTAGCTGACGCCGCCCGTGACCTTGTTCGGGATGTCGACGCGCGGCAGCGACGTGCCGATCACGGTGAACGTGGCCGGGGGCTTCAGCGGCGAGGTCGGCGTCGCGTTGCGGTGCAGGTCGACGATGCGCACCGCGTCGCCGTAGCGCATCGTGCGACCGTCCGGCGCCTTGATGACGGCATCGGCGACGGTGAGCGTGCGCGGATCGACGCCGAACTGCTTCGCCGCGCCGTCGACCAGCAGCCCGCGCACCTGCGCGGCGGCGTTCAGCAGCGCGGAGCCGCTGTCCGCCATCGTGTGGCTGCCGGCCGTCAGGCCTTCGTCCGGCGACGCGCCGGTGTCGGCGGTCAGGAACGTGATCAGCGAGGGCTTCATGTTCAGCTCCTCGGCGGCTACCTGCAGCAACGCGGTGCGCACGCCGGTGCCGAGCTCGACCTTGCCGGTAAACACGGTGACCTTGCCGTCGGGCGCGATCTTGATCCACGCGTCGAGCAGCGGGTTGGTCTTGAGGCTGCCGGCCAGCGTTTCGGTGGCCTTGGCGACGTGGACGGCGGCGCCTTCGTCCGCGATCACGACTTCGGCGGCCGCGCGCGCGGCCGGCGCGAGGCTGAACGCGACGAAGAGCGCGCCGGAGACCATGAAGTGCCGGCGGCCTTCGTCGATGTCGTCGGGTGCGTTCATCAGATTCCCTTGCTGATCATGACCGGCGCGGCGGACGGTTCCGGCTCCGGCAGGCCCGCGACCTGGCGCACGGCGGCCAGGATCCGCATGTGGGTGCCGCAACGGCACAGGTTCGGTTCCATGTGGGTGCGCAGCTCGCGTTCGGTCGGTTTCGGGTTGCGTTCGAGCAGCGCCTGCGCACGCATGATCATGCCCGCGATGCAGTAGCCGCACTGCGCCGCCTGGTGGTCGATGAACGCCTGTTGAAGCTTGCCCGGATGGTCGGCCGTGCCGAGGCTTTCGACGGTTCTGACGCGGCGCTCGCCGAGCGCGGCGACCGGAATCAGGCACGAGAACATCGGCTTGTCGTCGACGATCACGGTACATGCGCCGCATTGCCCGAGGCCGCAGCCGAATTTCGCGCCGTGCAGGTGCAGGTCGTTGCGCAGCGCGTACAGCAGCGGCGTCGACGGATCGATGTCGAGCGTGTGCCGCACGCCGTTCACGGTGAGGGCGATCATGGTGCGCGGTCCTCCTTTCTGAGCTTCGCGGCTAGGGTGTCGATGCCGCTCCATGCGGGGCGATCGGAATACGTCTCGCGCAGGTAGGCGGCGAGATCCGCGATCTGCGCGTCGTCGTACTGGTCGAGGTAGGACGGCATGTAGTTCAGCGTGTCCTCGCCATGCCAGCCGATGCCGTTGAACATCATCTGGATCGCGTTGCGCGGCGTGTCGGCATGGATGGCCGTGCTGAACGCGAGCGTCGGCCGCTCCCCGATCGACTGCATCGGCGAGACCGGCCCGTGACACTGCGCGCACGACGCCTGGAACAGTACGGCGCCGCGCTGCGCGGCCGGCGTCGTCGGGCCGTGTTCCGCGGCGGCCGTCGTTGCGGGACGCGCGGCGGCCGGCTTCTGGATGGACAGGATGTACGCGGCGATCGCCTCGACGTCTTCCGCCGGCACCGTCGCGAGATCGCGCGTGACCGGCAGCATCGGTCCGGCAGCCGCGCCGTGCTCGCTCGCGCGGCCGGTGCGCAAGTACGTGACCAGTTGCGCTTGCGTCCACGGCCGGGCCGCGTTGCCGAGCGTGTTGAGCGGCGGCGCGTCCCAGCCGTCGACGATGCCGCCGTCGAACGCCTTGCCGGCCTGTTCGCCGCCGATCGCGTTCAGCGGCGAATGGCAGGACGCGCAGTGCCCGAGGCCGTCGACGAGCATCTTGCCGCGATTCCATTGCGCGGATTGCGACGGATCGGGCTGGTACGCGCCCTCGCGCAGGAACAGCACGTTCCAGAACGCGACCAGCGGCCGGAAGTTGAGCGGGAAGATCAGGTCGTTCGCCGGCGTCTTCGTCTGCACCGGTTCGCGCGTCATCAGGTACGCGTATGCGGCCTCGATGTCCTGGTCGGACATCCGCGTGAAATGGATGTACGGAAACGCCGGGTAGAGCGGATGGCCGTCGCGGGCGATGCCGCTGCGCAGCGCCCGCGCGAACGCGGCCTGCGACCAGCGGCCGATGCCCGTGTCGGCATCCGGCGTGATGTTGGTCGCGTAGATCGTGCCGAACGGCGTCGCGAGCGGCAGGCCGCCGGCGAACGGCTTGCCGTCCTTCGCGGTGTGGCACACGACGCAGTCGCCAAGCGCGACGACGCGTGCGCCCGCGCGCACGAGCTGCGGATCGAAAGACGTGCGCGCGGGCGGATCGACCGGCGCGATCGACGGCCGGACCATGATGCCGATCGCGACCGCGAGACCGACGACCGCGACAACCGCCGCGCTGAACCAGAGTCGTTTGTGCTTCATGCGTACTCCGCGCGAACCGGTTCATCCGGCGTCATGCAATCGGCGTGGCACGGGAACGGACGCCGGCCAGGCCGGTTGCCCGCTGCGGCGCGCACCGGTGTGGCGTAGCGCGCGGGCCGGTGTGCGCGGCCGGGACAGCGCGTGCCGGCGGTGGATGTCGCAGCCGGGGCCGCCGGATGGCGATGCGGCATCGCCGATCGATCCGGCCATGCGAGGCCTGTCCGGCCGCAGCGATTCGCGGCGGCAATCATGTCGTCACTCCTGGGGTGGGGCGCGCGGGCCAGAGGCCGCGCGGCGATTGATGGAGGCAGTCTACGCTGGCGTCGGCGGCAATTCCTGAAGCCGCGCTGAATCGTTCTGAACGGTGACGGGCGGCGCACGCGCACACGCCGGCCGTGACTTGCGCGCGAGCGGCGCCAGCGCCGGCGCGAGCAGCACGAACGTGAAGTCGCCCACCTTCGTCCCTGCCGGCGGCGACCACTTTCTAGCAGCCGTGCGCGGGTCGAATGATGCGCGTGGCAAAACAGGCCGGCGCAGCAATGGCCGCGCCGTGCGGCATCAACCGGGCGGGTTCCGTCGAAGAACGCGGCCGCCGATGCCACAAGGTCAGGATAACGAAGCAGAAAGGGAACACGGAACATCATGCAATGACCTCAGCGCGGCGAGCCGAGGCCGAACGATGCGGCGAGTTGCGGCCCTTTCTCGAGCAACGCGGTCACTTCCTCGCGCCGCCGCGCCGACCATTGCGCGAGACGCTCGACGACATTGGACGCGTCGGCCGGCAGCGCCTGCGCGAGCGACACCGCATCGCCTGCCGCCTTCGACGTGCCGGAGGCCGTATGCGGGCGCACGGTGCACGCCGCATCGCCGATCAGCACGACGCGGCCGTCGACGAAGGCAGGGCTCAGCGCGTCGAAGATCGCCTGGTTGAACGGCGCGCGCGTGGCGAGCACCAGTTGCGACAGGGATGCCGGCAAGCGCGCTTGCGCCAGTTGCCGCAGCGTGCCGACGACCTCATCGGCCAGCATCCCCGGATGCACCGACGCGTGATGGACGTTGCCGTGACGATCGGTCAGGTGGCGGCGCAGCGCCGCGCGATCGGTTTCGTTGCGATACCACAACCAGTTGAAACGGCGCGTCCCCGGCGCGAGCGAGCCGTCGAGCGCGGGAATCAGGAAGGCCATGAACAGCTCGCCCGGCGCCTTGTGAAGGGTCATGTTCTCGACCAGCGGCGCGATCGCGGCAACGTCGAAATCGGCTTCGTCGACGATGCCGCGCCACGCGAGATAGCCCGCGAATGACGGCGCATAGCCGGGAAACAGGTGCGTGCGCAGGGTCGAGCCCGACCCGTCGGCCGCAACCAGCACGTCCGCGCGAACGTGTTCGTCGCCCAGGTGCACGTCGACGCCCGTCGCGTCCTGCGTGAAGCCGCTGACCGCGCGGCCATAGCGGATGCGTCCGCGCGGCAGCGTGTCGCACAGCGACCGGTAGACGGCGTCCCACGACGAGAACGGCAGTATTTCGGGTTCGTCCCGCGTGACGCTGCCGTCGCGCTCGATCCAGCGACGCCGACGCGTCGGCACGCTGATCATCTGCCGGCAATGACGGCCATGCTGTTCGAGAAACGCCATCATCCGGCGCAGCACGGCCACGCCGCCGCCCTGGCCGCGCAGCGGGGACGGCGAGCGCTCGTAGACCGTCACGTCGTGACCGATGCAATCGAGCGTCAGCGCGGTCGCGAGACCGGCGATCGACCCGCCGGCAATGACTATCTTCATTCTGCGTGGTTCCTTGTTGGAAAAGCGGCATGGCGGTCCGGCTGCGCGGCGTGCCGACGGCTCGCCGGATGATGGCATGTCGACCGGCGGGCTGCGCCGATCGTGCAAGCGTCGTCGCGCGAGCGCGACATGGCGGCCCGATCGCGCTAGATCCGCAGCAGCTTCCCCGCATTGCCACCGAGTATCAGCGCGCGCTGGTCCGCGCTCAGGTCGAGCCGGTCGAGAAAGCGGACCGGCTGTTCGTAACCCATGTCGAAGCAGTAGTCGCTGCCGAGCACGAGCCGGTCGACGCCGACGTTCGCGATCAGGAAGTCCAGCACCGGCCCGGAATGGGACACCGTGTCGTAGCTGAAGCGCCGCAGATAGCTGCTGGGCTTCTGCGCGAGCCGGCGCGTTTCGGGGCGCACGGTCCAGCCCGCGTCGAGGCGCCCCGCGACGATCGGCAACGCGCCGCCGGCATGCGGCAGCGTGAAGTGCAGGTCCGGATGGCGATCGAGCACGCCACCGAGGATCAGGTGCGCGGCCGCGATCGCCGTGTCGAACGGATTGCCGAGCAGGTTGCTCAGATAGAAGTCACCGAGCCGTGCGCCGCCGACCGTTTGCTGCGGATGCAGGAACACCGGCAGGTTCAGTTGCGCGATGCGCGCGAAGACGGGTGCGAACAGCGGGTCGTCGAGATCGCGATTGTCGATGTTGGTGCCCATGTACACGCCGCGCACGCCCGGCAGCTGCGCGGCGCGCTCGAGTTCGTCGATCGCGTCGGTCGCGTTCAGCATCGGCAGCGTCGCGAGTACGACGAAGCGCGTCGGATGCCGCTCGTAGACGCGCGACGCGGCCGAGTTCCAGTCGCGCGCGAGCTTCGCATTGAACGGCCGGTCGGCCCAGTACGCCATCGGCACGCTGAGCGACAGCGCCTGGACGTCGACGCCGGACACATCCATGTCCGTGAGCCGGGCATCGACGTCGATGAACTTCATCGGCAGCGGGCCGAGGCCGCCGGCGGGCGTGCGGAACGTGAACGACGCGTCGTCGCACGTGAACGACCCGCCGAAGCGCTTGCCTTCGCCGCCGACCAGATTGCAGAAGCTTTCCGGGTAGTAGTGCGCGTGGATGTCGATCGCGCGCGGCCGCTGCAGCGGCGCGGTGGCCGATGCGGCCGGCGTGCTCGCGGTTGCGGCAGCCGATGCCGAACGGCCGGCCAAGGCCGTGCCGGCGAGCGCGGCGAACGTGCCGAGCAGGCGTCGCCGGGCCGGCGACGGGCAGCAGGTGCAGGTCAACGTGGGATGTCTCATGAGGATGTCGGCCCTTCGAATCGTGCGGCTCAGCCGCGTTGCGTGATGCCCGTTGTGGTGCCCATTTCGCACGCGACGAGCTGGGTGTCGAACTGCGCACGCTCGTGTCGCGCGCGGGCCGAGCGATCGGTGACGGAGAACAGGACGACGCCGGCGAACGCCGCCGCCATCGAGAACAGTGCCGGGTATTCGTACGGATAGACCGCATGCGCATGACCGAGCACCGTCACCCACACGGTCGGGCTCAGCACCGTGAGCGTGACGGCGGTGGCGAGCCCGAGCAGGCCGCCGAGCACCGCGCCGCGCGTCGTGAGCCCGCGCCAGTAGATCGAGAGCAGCAGCACCGGAAAGTTCGAGCTGGCCGCGATCGAGAACGTGAGGCTGACGATGAACGCGATGTTCTGCTTCTCGAACGCGACGCCGAGCAGGATCGCGAGCACGCCGAGCACCACGGTCGTCGCGCGCGCCACGCGCATTTCCTCCTGGTCGGATGCGCGTCCGCGGCGCAGCACGTTCGCGTAGAGATCGTGCGAGATCGCCGACGAGCCCGCGAGCGTGAGTCCGGCGACCACGGCGAGGATGGTCGAGAACGCGACCGCGCAGATGAAGCCGAGGAACACGTTGCCGCCGACCGCGTGCGCGAGGTGGATCGCCACCATGTTCGCGCCGCCCGTCACGGCGCCGGACGCGTCGTGGTAATGCGGGTCCGGCGCGACGAGCGCGATGGTGCCGAAGCCGATGATCACGATCAGCACGTAGCCGACGCCGACGATGCCGGTCGCATGGAGGATGCTCTTGCGGGCAGCCTTGACGTCGCCGACCGTGAAGAAGCGCATCAGGATGTGCGGCAGGCCCGCCGTGCCGAAGATCAGCGCCAGGCCGAGCGACACGGCGGAGACCGGATCGGAGACCAGGCCGCCGGGGCGCAGGATCGCCGCATGCTTCGGATGCACGCTGACTGCCTGCGCGAACAGTGCGTCGAGGCTGAATCCGAAACGGCTCAGCACCATGAATGCCATGAACGCCGCGCCGGCGAGCAGCAGCACGGCCTTGATGATCTGGATCCAGGTGGTCGCGAGCATCCCGCCGAAGAATACGTAGACGACCATCAGCACGCCGACGACGAGCACCGCGACCGTGTAGTCGAGACCGAACAGCAGCTCGACGAGCTTGCCCGCGCCGACCATCTGCGACACGAGATACAGCAGTACGATGACGATCGAGCTCGACGCGGCGAACGCGCGGATCGGCCGTTGCCGCAGGCGATAGGACACGACGTCGGCGAGCGTGTACTTGCCGAGGTTGCGCAGCGGCTCGGCGATCAGGAACAGGATGATCGGCCAGCTCGCGAGAAAGCCGACCGAATAGATCAGGCCGTCGTAGCCGCTCGTGAACACCAGCGCGGAAATGCCGAGCAGGGATGCCGCGGACATGTAGTCGCCGGCGATCGCCCAGCCGTTCTGGAACGCGGTGATCCGGCCGCCGGCCGCATAGTGGTCGGCCACGCTGTGGTTCTTGCGCGCGGCCCAGCGCGTGATGACGAGCGTCGACGCGACGAACAGCAGGAACATGCCGATCGCGACCGGGTTGTGCCCGTGTGCGATCGCCGCGGGGCCGGCCGCGAACGCCGGTGCCGTGCCGGCGGCGGCGATCGCGGCGAGAAGCAGGCGTTTCATGGCGTGTCTCCGTGACGAAGGGACGCGACGAGCGCGTCGTGGACCGAATTGGCCTGGAATACGTACAGCGCGACGAGCGCGAACGTGACGACGAACATGCCGAAGCCGACCGGGATGCCCCACGGCGTCGGCCTGCCCGGCACGATCGGCTGGCCGAGCAGCGCCGGCGAAAACGCGAGCGTCAGGATGAACGCGAAATAGAGGGTGAGCATGACGAGCGTCAGCGACCAGGTGAGCAGCCTTCTGCACCTGACGAGCGTGCGAAAACGGGCATCGCGCAGCAGCGGATGGGCGGCCTGCGCCGGCGAGTCATGCGCGGGCGCGGTGCCGGCGGTGGCCGGAAGCGGGTGGTTCACGGTGTCTCCTCGATGGATCGAATGTCGCGGCCGGGCGTCGGGCGTCGCGCGTCTCGTGCGCGGCGCCCGCCCGTGCCCGGCTCGGAAATGCGGCTCAGAAATGCGGCGGCACCGCGGTTTCCCGCATCACGACTTCCGGCGTGCGATAGCGCTCGGCCATTGCGCGCTCGGTGTCGTTCTTCAGTTGTGCCTGCATGTACGCGCCGAGATGGCGCGCGTGCTGCACGATCGCGACGCCGAAGGCGGTGCGCGTCTCGCTGTATTCGCACAGCGCGTCGAGCGTGTCGGCGCGCGTGGCGAGCGACGCGACGAGCGCGAGCGCATCGCCGGCCGCCTTCGTGACGCCCATTCCGCAGTGCGGCCGCGCGACGAACGCGGCATCGCCGAGCAGCGCGATCCGGCCGAACGCCATGCGCGGCACTTCGAGGTCGTAGATCGGCTGGAACAGCGGCTGCGTCGCGCGTGCGACGACTTCCGCGAACTGCGGCGCGAGCAGCGCGTCGGCCGCGTCCTCGAGATCGGCGAGGACCTCACGCCGGATCAGCGTCGGCGGAATGCCGCCGGCCCACAGCTTGCCGGTCTCGTCGGTCAGCAGGTTCGGCAGGTCGGTGTCTTCGCGCGTCGCGCGATACCAGACGAAGTTGTAGCGGCGCTCGCCGGGTTGCGTGCTGTTGCCCTGGCCGGCGACCGGGTAGCCGAGGATCTGTTCGTGCGGCGGCAAGCCGAACGCGAACTTGTCGAACAGGCTCGCGTGGGTCGCTTCCGACAGCGCGGCTTCGTCGACCAGCCCGCGCCATGCGACATAGCCCGCGTATTGCAACTGCGCGTCCGGCAGCAGCCGCTCGCGAATCGCGGAGCGGAACCCGTCGGCGGCAATGACGAGATCGGCATGCACGACCGAGCCATCGGACAGCGTGATAGACGCGTGCTCCGGCCCGTCCGCGACGTCGGTCACGACGGCGCCCGCGTGATAGTGCTGATCGGGCAGCGCAGCACGCAGCACGTGGTACATCTTGCTCCACGCGGTGAGCGTCTGTGGCAAGCGCCGTTCCGATTCCACGGCTCCGTCCTGCGACAGCGTGATGCGCGACTCGACCTTGACGCCGATCGACGCGTCGATGCGCACGCCCGCGGCGAGCATCACGTCGAACAGTTCCGGATGCGTGACGATGCCGGCACCACGGCCCGACAGCGCCTCGGGCACGCGTTCGTACACGTCGACGTCCCAGCCGTTGCGCAGCAGGAGGTTGGCTGCGAACAGCCCGCCCAGCGAACCGCCGACGATGGCGGCCTTGCGTTTGCTTGCAGTGATGTTGTTCATGTCAGTCTCCGGTGGATGCGCCGGCCGATGCGGCCGCGTCGGGAAGCGCGAGGCCCTCAACCTCAGCGGCAGGGAAGTTGAGTTCGATCGTCACGCCGGACGGATCCTCGATGAAGACCTGGTGCAGGCCGAGGCTGGGCACCGTGCGGTCGCGCCACGGGATGTTCTCGGCGCGCAGCGTGCGCCACGTCGCCTCGACGCCGGTCGCGAGGAACGCGATGTGGTCGACGGTGCCGGTGCCGGCGGCCGGCAGCGGCTTGTCGCCGAGATAGGCGGCAAGGCCGTCCGGATTGGACGGATCGACGCCGATGATGTGCACGGTGCCGTAATCGGCTTCGTCGCCGCCCTTGTAGAGCCATGCGCCGGGAAAGTCGAACGGCGGACGATAGCCGCGTTTGAAGCCGAGCACGCGTTCATAGAACCGGCACGATTTCTCGAGATCGAGCGTGCGGATCGAGTAGTGCGCAAGTCTGGATACAGGCATGGGACACCTCGTGTTTATCAGTCGATAAGTTATCGTTCGATAAATTCTAGTGGAAAAGATCGGCAGGACAAAGCCGCGATCGAGCGGTGTTTACCCGCAGTGGAAATGGGTGCCGGATGCCGGCGCGCGATGCGCTACGACGCGATTTCGCCGGCCATGACTTCGTCCGCGTAGCACCTTACCCAGCGCTCGCCCGGCTCGATCGAACGGGCGAGCGGATGGCCGGTTTCGTGGAAATGCCGGCTCGCGTGGCGATTCGGCGACGAGTCGCAACAACCGACTTGCCCGCAGCTCAGGCACAGGCGCAGATGCACCCACCGGCTGCCGGACTTCACGCATTCCTCGCAGTAGTCCTTGTCGGTGTGCAGGACGCGCGCTTCGCCGAGGTGACTGCAGGTGGTAGTCATCTTTCGCTCCGATGCCGGCGCCGCAGGGCGCTCGCAGCGCGGCCGGCACGAAGCTGCAAGCGGAGGTGGACAGGATTCATTGTGGACGGTCGTGGCGCGAGCGGACCTTAATTCTTATTAAACGTCGCGGCGCGATGGCGACGACGACGTACAGTCGCAAGTGCGGCCGGGGTGCAATGTCGCGGTGCGGTCGCCGGGAGGGCTTCATGACGCAGTCTCAGCATGTCAGGGTAATCGGTTTGCCGAACAGCAGGGAAGCCTACGCAATTCGCGATTTCCTGAAGCGCGGCGTGGTCGAGTACGCGTGGTGCGAACTGACGTCCGACACCGACTGCGTGCGCGAGCTGGGCATCGCGCCGCTGCGCGATGTCCGGTTGCCGGTCGTCGTCTTTCCGGACGGAACGTGCATGTACCAGCCGACGCTGCCGGAGATCGCCGCCAAGCTCGGCTGGGTCGCGCGGCCGCGCTTCATCGAGTATGACCTGTCGATCTACGGTGCCGGCCCGGCGGGCCTGTCGGCTGCCGTCTACGCGGCATCGGAAGGGTTGCGGGCCGTCGTGATCGAGCGCGATGCGGTCGGTGGACAGGCGGGGACGAGTTCGCTGATCGAGAACTACATGGGATTCCCGGACGGCATACCCGGCGCCGAGCTGGCCGAGCGTGCGCGCCAGCAGGCGGTCAAGTTCGGCGTCGAGCTGCTGATGATGCGCGAGGGCGTGCATGCGACGTTCGTCGACGGCAAGATTCGCGTCGACCTGGCCGACGGCTCGATTCTGACCGCGCGCGCAAATATCTGCGCGACCGGCATCGAATACCGCAGCCTCGGTCTGCCGGACGAACAGCGCTTTCTCAACGCGGGCCTGTTCTATGGCGCGGGATCGAGCGAGGCGCCGATGTGCGAGGGCAAGCACGTGTTCATCGTCGGCGGCGGAAATTCGGCCGGGCAGGCGGTGATGAACTTCGCACGGCACGCGCGTGAAGTCACGATGGTCGTGCGCGGCGCATCGCTCGCGGCAACGCTGTCGCGCTACCTGATCGACCGGATCGAGCGCATGCCGAACGTGACCGTCCGCTACGGCACGACCGTCGACGCGTTGCAGGGCGACGGCCGGCTCGAGGCGATCGTGCTGCGCACGGAAGACGGCGCGCGGGAAGTGCTGCCGGCCACGCACCTGTTCGTCTGCATCGGTGGTGCGCCGAACACCGAATGGGCGAGGGACACGAACATCATTCGCAACGAGAGCGGCTACCTGGTCACGGGCAGCGACCTCTACGACTGTCCTGCATTCGGGCGCGTGTGGCCGCTCGAGCGCCGGCCCTACTATCTCGAAACGAGCGTGCCGGGTTCGTTCGCGGCGGGCGACGTCCGGTCGGGCTCGGTCAAGCGGGTGGCGTCGGCGGTCGGCGAAGGGGCGATGGCCGTGACCTTCGTCCACCGCTTCCTGAGCGAGGATGCGCAGCGGCAGGGCGCAGCCTGAGCCGTGCGGCGCTGGCGCCGCGATGCGTTGGCCGCCGGTATCAGCCGCGCGTCGACACCGGCAGCCGGAACGTCATCACGGTACCGTGCCCGTCGCGCGGCGCCGCTTCGAGCGTGCCGCCATGCGCCTCGATGATCGAGCGGCAGATCGCGAGTCCCATTCCCATGCCGTGCGATTTCGTCGTGAAGAACGGATCGAAGATCCGGTTGGCGATGTCCGCAGCGATGCCGGCGCCGCGATCGGCGATGCGGACCACCGCATGGCCGTCGCTGACCTGCGACGCGATTTCGAGTTCGCGCTGCGTGACGAGTCCGTCCATTGCGTCGAGTGCATTGGTGACGAGGTTGAGGATCACCTGCTGGATCTGGGTGCGGTCGGCCATCACGCAGATGCCGTCGCAGTGCAGTTCGGTGCGCAGCACCACCTGCTTCGCGTCGATTTCCGTCTCGGTGAGACGCAGCATGTCGCGAATCAGGTCGTCGATCGCGACCGGCGCCAGCGCGGGCGGCGTTTGGCGCGCGAGCGATCGCAACGCGCGGACGATGTCGGCCGCGCGCACGCCGGATGCACGGATGTCGTCCAGGCTCGCGAGCGCCTCGCCGAGATCGGGTTGCGGGCCGCGCAACCAGCGCATGCCCGCGCCGGCGCTCGACACGATGCTCGTCAGCGGCTGATTGATCTCGTGCGCGATCGATGCGGCGAGTTCGCCCATCACCGTCATGTGCGCGGTGCGCGCGAGCTCGGTGCGCGCGTGCCGCAGCGCGGCCTCGGTCTCGACCCGGCGCGCGTTCTCGTCGATCAGTTCTGCGTAAAGCCGCGCGGATTCGAGCGCGTTGGCCGCCTGCGGCGCGAGCACTTCCAGCATCGCGATGCGCCGCGGCGAGAACACGCCGTTGCTCAGCGCATTCTCGAGATAAAGCACGCCGACCAGCGCGCCCTGTTTCAACAGCGGCAGGCAGAACAGCGAGCGCGTCGGGTGCGCGCGCAGGCTGTCGACGTGATCGGGCACGCCGTCGCGCTGCGCATTCTCGAGCACGATCGGCTTGCGCGTGCGCGCGACGGTGTTCAGGATCGACAGCGGCACATCCTGTTCGGTGGGTTCGCTGCGGGCGATATCGACGATCACGTCGCTGCCCGCGATGCGCGCCACCGCCTCGATGGTCAGCCGGTCGTGCCGGGTGAGCAGCAGCAGGCCATGGCGCGCGCCGGCATACACGAGCATGTTGCGCATCAGCGTCTGGATCAGGCGCCCGAGCACGATTTCTTCGGATAACGAATGGGCGGCGCGCATCGCGAGCGCGAAATCGAGATCTTCGCGCGCGGGCGCGGCCGGGCCGCCCGGCGACGGATCCATCACGAGGAACGGATGCTGCGCTTCCATCGCCCGCGTCTTGCCGGTCGCGCCCCAGCGCCGGTAGCACGCATGGGCGAGCCGCAACTGATGACGGGCCTGGCCGCCGAGCCCGAGCGACGCGGCATGCTGCGCGGCCCGCTCGTGCGCGAGCGCCTGTTCGTGCACGAAGCCGTGTTCCGCCGCGAGGCTGGCCGACGTTTCGTACTGCTGCATCGCGACCACGTGCTCGCCGCGCACGCGCGCGAACTCGGCATCGATCAGCGCGAGCTTGTTGAGAAACGTTCCGGGATTTCGCTCGCTCCACACCGCGAAGCGGGCGCGCTGGGGCGCGAAGCGTTCGAGCATGCGTTCGGGCGGCGTTGCGCCGTCGTCGCATGCGATCCCGGCCAGCACGCTGAACAGGTGGAAATCGGCAAGCATGATGTGCGCGGGCGTCGACCATGCACTCGACGTAGCCGCATCGAGCGATGCGCGCGCCGTCGCGGCGTCGCCGAAGATGAAGGCCGCCTGGCCGGCGAGCACGTCGGTCCAGAACGCCAGGACCGACATCGGGGTCCGCGATGACGCACGGGCACGCCAGCTGCCGATCAGCCGGTCCTGGCCGAACTGCAGCGCATCGATGAATTCGGATTGTGTGGAGACGAGGTCGGTGATGTCGTCGTAGTGCGCGCCACGCGCGATCTCCAGCAGCGGGTCGATTTCGGCGCGGATCGCGGGCAGCGCCTCGCCCATCGACAACAGATCGCTGACGATGTGATTGCAGCTGTAGCACATCCATCGCAGCTCGGCGCTCGCATTGCCCGCGGCTTTCGCATCGCGTGCGCGTTCGAGTGCGTAGGACAGCGGCTGGGTCCAGACGCTCACCTGGTCGAGCGCGATCAGCGTGGCGGAGCGATAGCGCTCGAAGCCGTGGCGATCGACCAGCGCGAGCGCGACCCTGGCGAATTCGAAGCCGTCTTCATACGCGCCGTGGTGCTCCGCGATGCTCACGCCGTACCACGCGAGCCCCTGCACCGACGCGGCGGTGACGCCGTGGCGCAGCGTCAGCCGCACCATCGTCGCGAAATGCAGCAGCATCAACCCGCCGCTCGGATAGAACATCGCGGCTTCGAGCGCGGTCAGCAGTGCCATCGTGGCTTCCACGCGCGTGTCGGTCATCACGGGCAGGTCGACCAGGTCGGCGATGTCGCGGCCGTCGAGCGCCGCGCGCACCGCATCGCAGGCCGCCGCGAGATCGGCCTCGACCGGCTCGGCGGGCAGTTCGACGCCGAGCAGCGCCAGCCCGGCCAGCGCGACGTCGATGGCTTGCCGGTAGTGCGCCTCCACCGTGAGCTGCGCGGCCTTCAGCCGATGCGCCTCGGCGCGGTCGGCGGGCGTGCGCGTACGTGCCATGAGCGTGTCGATCGCGTCGGACGCCTGTGCGGTTTCGCCGGTCGCGAGCAGCAGGCCGCTGCGCAGGATGCCGATCCGGCTGGCGAGGCCGTAGTGTTGCGACCAGGCATGCGGGCCGAGCAGCGATTGCGCCGACGCAAGAAACGACAACGCACGATCGCGCGCGGCGGCCGTGGCCGCGGCCTCCGCGGCGTCGGCGAGCGCACCCGCGTATGCGAGCGCGAGCGTGTCGTCGAGCGGCACGCCTTGCGCCAGTTCGATCTGGGCGGCGAGCGCCAGCAAGGAGTCGGGTGACGGCGGGTTCGCGCGCGCGAGCATCGCGGCGGCGATCCGGGCGTGGCGCAGCGCGCGCTCCGGGCGCCCCGTTAGCGCGTAGACGGCCTCGAGGATGCGGTCGTGAGCGAAGCGCCAGCGGTCGCCGGAGAGCGACACGAGACCCATCCGGCGCGCCGGGTCCAGCCAGAAGCGGAGTTCGGCCAGCGTTTTGTCGGCGGCCGCGCGCAACAGCGCTTCGTCGATGTCGATGCCGATACAGGCCATCAGCGCCAGCAGCGTTCTCGTTTCGTGCGGCAAGCGCTGCATCCGGACCGCGAGCAGGCTCACGACGTTCTCGGTCTCGTGGCGCGCCTCGATGTCGTCCGCATTCCATTGCCACGCTTGCCGCACCGGATCGTAGCCGAGCAGCTGCTCGTCGATCAGCGTGCGCAGCAGCTGCTGGATGTAGAACGGATTGCCGCCCGTCCTGCGATGAACGATGTCGCCGAGCCCGGACAAGCGGGCCGGCGCCTCGCCGAGCATGCCGGCGAGCATCCGCGTGACGTCGGGCGTATCGAGCGGTGCCAGCGTCAGCGACGCGACGCGGGCGCGATCGAGCTGCTCGCGCAGGTGCCGGAACGCCGGCGCGTCGTCATGCGGCGGCCCGCTCCGATAGCTGGCGACGATGCAGACATGGGCCGGCGGATCGAGCGCGATCGATGCGAGGAACGCGAGCGTCGCTTCGTCGGCCCACTGGATGTCGTCCAGTGTCATGACGAGCGGCTCGCCCGGCGCCGCGAACGCGCGGAATGCATTCACGACGATCTGGCACAGATGGAATTCGGGAATCGCATCGGTAGGGTCGAACGCGACGGGCTCGACGTCGAGCAGCCACCCGGTTTCCGGGAAGATCGCCGCAAGAAGACTGGCCTGCCGACCCACGCAGTCGCGCAGCCGCGCGGCGATCGCCGCGATTTCGTCGTCGCGCCTCGCCAGCGCACTGCCGAACAGCGTGCGCAGCGCCTGCAGCACGGGCGCATACGGCCGCGCGGGCTGGAACCGGTCGACCGTGGCCGACGCGAACCAGGCGGTGCGCGACGCGGCGCGCGCATGACGCACGAAGTGTTCGGCGAGCGCGGTCTTGCCGACGCCGGCCGGTCCGCCGACCAGCACGAGGGCCGACTCGCCGGTGCGCGTGACGCTCTCCAGGATCCCCTCGAGCAGATGAATTTCCACGTCTCGGCCGACCGGCAGGTCGAGCGTGTGCAGACCGGCGAACGGATCGCAGCCGCCGAGCGCGAAGGGCTCGACGCGCCCCGCGGCGAGCCAGTCGTGCAGGATCCGTTCGAGATCGTGCTGCACCGCTTCACAGGACGGGTAGCGATCGGCGGGTTCCTTGGCGATCAGCTTCAGGATCAGATCGTTCAGGATGGCGGGCACGTCGCCGCGAAACGCCGTGGGCGGCGACGGTTTGATCGCGACGTGCGCGTGGACCCAGTCGGACGTCGACGCGGCCTTGTAAGGCATCGCGCCCGTCAGCAGGCGGAACAGCGTGATGCCGAACGCGTACAGGTCGGCGCGCTCGTCGACGCACGCGCCTGCCGAGACTTCCGGCGCGGCGTACGCGGCGAAATCCGTGCGCATCGTGCGGTCCGCCGCCTGTTTCGTCGCGCGCTCCCGGGCATGGGCGAACGAGCGGAGCATGACGGTGCCGTCCGCTGCGATGACGAAACTGGCCGGCTGGAGATCGCCGTGCAGCCAGCCGCGCCGATGCAGTTCCCCGAGCGTGCGGGCGGCGCCGATCGCCGTTTCGAGAAAGGCGTCGAGCGGTAGCCGGCCGTCGGTCAGCGTGTCGAACGCACGCACGTCCAGGCGCGGATGAACGAGCACCGGGCCGTCGGCCGCGCGGATCAGCGCCACCGGCAAGAGCGCCCAGGCCGGGTCCAGGATCCCGTTCAACGCATGTTCCTGCTCGAACTGCCGGCAGCGCTGGTCGAATTCCCAGCCGGTCTGGCACGCCGGCCACACGCGCCCCGTCGCGCGGTCGGTCAGGTCGAAGGTCAGGACGTCGCCCGAGCGCACCACGTTCGACAGGCGGGCACGCGCGAGCCATTCGGCATCCATTCGGTTCGTGTCGTCCGGGTTACGCAAGGGCTGATTCACGGTGGGGCGGCGGGCTGGGTGGAGGAGGTGGAAGCGGCTCGCGATGCGGGATCGGCCGGGCTCGGTCGCGCGCGTTCGGGCCGCGACCCGTGCATTGTCCGACAGCCCGCGGGATTTTGCAGTACCCGCCGCGCCCTTGAGCCCCGGCGGCCGGCCGGGGCCGGACTTAAACCTATGGATAATATTCGCGGCGCCGGTTGCGACCTACGATACGGTCACGCCTTCCGGCATGCATCGGCATGGCCGGACGGGCAACCCAGGAGCGCGTCGCCTCGCGAGGCGGCGCGAGGTGGCAGGCAGCATAAGCGAGTGCGGATCATGTACACGTTCGGACGGGTGACGGTTTCCCTTGAATGCCGCGAAGTCTGTGTCGACGGGCAGCCCCGGTATATCGGCGCCCGGGCGTTCGAGATCCTCGAACTGCTGGTGAAGGCGGCCGGCCGGCTCGTGTCGAAGGACGAGATCATGCAGGCCGTGTGGCCGAACACGATCGTGGTCGAGAACAACATCCAGGTCCACGTCTCGACGCTGCGCAAGCTGTTCGGCGGCAAGCACGGGTGGATCCGGACCGAATCGGGCCGCGGCTACCGGCTCGCGCCGCCGGCCGACCATGCGCACGGCGATCGCCCGCCGCTCGCGTTCGACTCGGCAGGCAATGTCCGCGCGAGTGCTACGCCGCGCAAATGTCCGATGATTGGCCGGGAGCAGGAAGCGGCCGAGCTGCACGGGCTGCTCGAACGCGAGGCGCTCGTCACGCTGGTCGGTCCCGGCGGCGTCGGCAAGACGCATCTGGCGCTGGAAGTCGCGACGGCCTGGTCGATGGCGCACGCGATCGAGATCGTCCGGGTCGACCTGGCCGGCCTGCGGGCCGACGCGACCCTGGCGTGCGCGGTGCTGGACGCGTTCGACCTGCCGGGCGGCCCGGGCGCGGGTCCCGCCGACGTCGTCCAGGCGATCGGCGAGCAGCGCGTCGTGCTCGTGTTCGACAACGCCGAGCAGTACGTCGACGAACTGGCCGACCTGAGCGAAGCGATCGCGGACGCGAACCCTGGCGCGATACTCGTCGTGACGAGCCGGGAGCCGTTGCGGGTGGCGGGCGAGCGGGTCTATCGCGTCGGGCCGCTGTCGTTGCCGCCGGCCGGCGCGAACGCCGACGACATCGTCGCGAGCGGCGCGGTCCGGATGTTCCTGGCGCGCGCGCGCGCGATGGGTACGGATCTTCCGGCGGACGCGAAGACGCTCGACGCGATCGCAACCCTCTGCCGCCGCCTGAGCGGCCTGCCGCTCGCGCTCGAGCTCGGCGCGGCCCGTGTCGCGTCGCTCGGCATCCAGGGGCTGGCGGCGGATCTCGACAAGTCGGTGCTGTCGCTGTCCGGCGGCCTGCGCACGGCGCACCCGCGCCAGCAGACACTCAGGGCCACCATCGAGTGGAGCTATCGGCTGCTCGATGACATGGAGCGCACCGTGCTGTGCCGTCTCGCGGTGTTTCCGGATGCGTTCCGGCTCGACGCGGCCTGCGCGCTGGCCGCCTGCAACGAACTGGGTGCGGACGAGGTGCTGGACTGTCTCGTCAGCCTGGCGTCGAAATCGCTGCTGGTCGTTCATTCGGTCGGACTGTCGAAGCGCTACTCGCTGCTCGAGGTCGTGCGCGCGTATGCGCTCGAGAAACTGGCGGAATCGGGCGAAGCCGGGCGTCTCCACGCGCGCCGCGCGTCGTTTGCGGCCGATCCGCACGCGGACGCGCTGCAGCCGGCGCCGGCCGTGCCGGTCGCCGGATCGTGGGCGTGACAGCCGGGCTGCGCGGACCTGGCGCGCAGCGGCGGCGCCTGTCGATGCGGCATGAACCGCACGGCGCTCACCTCGATTGACACCATTTAGGTTTTTATTTCATGGCCCTTGTTTGCATCATCGATGACGATGCGTCGGTCCGAAAGAGTCTTGCCAGCCTGCTGAAATCGGCGGGCCATACCGCATTGCCGTTCGCGTCGGGCGAAGAATTTCTCGCGACCGGCCCGCTGGACGACGCGGCGTGCGTGCTGCTCGACCTGAAGATGAAAGGGATGGGCGGTCTCGACGTCCAGCGCCTGCTGGTGCGGCGCAACGCGGCGCTGCCGGTCATCCTGATGTCGGCGCACGGCGACGACGAGTCGGTCCGCCGTGCGCTCGCGCAAGGCGCGGTCGCGTTCCTGCGCAAGCCGTTTCCATCGGACGACCTGCTCGACCTGATCGATCAGGTCGCATCCGGCACACCGCCCGCGTGAGTGGCGCGTCCGCCGTCATGCCGCGCGCGCCGGCGTGTCCGCCCGGACTTTTCTCGGTTTATCATTCGATAATGAAGCGGATGCCTACACGAGGAATGCGATGGCGAGCACGCCGGATATGACTTCGAACCGTCACCAGGGCGCGGGCGATCCCGCGCCGATCGTCTATGTGGTCGACGACGACGAAACGCTGCGGCGCGCGCTGAGCGCACTGTTGCGTTCGGCCGGGTTTCGCGTCGAGACGTTCGCGTCGTCGCGCGCGTTCCTCGCATTCGAGCGGCCCGACGTGCCGAGCTGCCTGATCCTCGACGTGCGCCTGGCCGACGAGAGCGGGCTCGCCGTCCAGGAGGAAGCGGTGCGCGCGGGCATGAACGTGCCGATCCTGTTCATGACGGGTTACGGCGACGTGGCCACCACCGTCAAGGCCATGAAGGGCGGCGCGCTCGATTTCCTGACCAAGCCGTTCGACGACGACACGATGCTCGATGCCGTCGGCCGCGCGCTGGCCAGCGACGGCGAACGCCTCGCGCGCGAGCGTGCGCTGGATGCGGTGCGGCAGGCCTATGCGTCGTTGACGCCGCGCGAACGCGAAGTGATGAGCCAGGTGATCGCGGGCCTGATGAACAAGCAGATCGCGGCGAATCTCGGGCTGCAGGAAATCACGGTGAAGGTGCATCGTGCGCAGGTGATGAAGAAGATGCAGGTCCGCACGCTGCCGGATCTCGTGCGCCAGGCCGAAGCGCTCGGCGTGCGCCCGGCGGGGGCGGGTGGCAGAGCGGGTGACTGAGCGGGTGACCGTGCAACAACGCAAAAAACGTTAGGTAAGCTTAAGAGCGGCATGAAAGCGTCTGACGCCCGTCCGGCGAACGCGCGGCGCGCGTTCGTGCAGCGTCACAAGCGTCCGGCGCGACGTGCGTCGCCGGCCGACGCCGACGCCGGCGGCGTCCATCCGCCGCCCAGCGCGCGCACCAGGCCGATCGTCGCGATCGCGAGCGACTGCCGGCTGTGAATCAGCTGGCGTTGCGCGCTCAGTGCATCGCGGTCCGCGTCGATCACCTCGAGATAGCTGACGTAGCCGTGCGCATAACGGCTCAGCGACAACCGCGCGGCCGCCTCGGTCGCGCGCGCCGCGCTGTCGTAGCGCGCGATCCGCTCCTTCTGCGCGGCGATGTCGTTGAGCGCGTCCTGAACCTCGCGCAGCGCGCCGAGCGCGGTCGCGCGATAGTTCGCGTCGGCGAGGTCCGCGCCGGCCGTCGCGGCGGCCACCGCGGCGTCGCGCTTGCCGCCGTCGAACAGCGTTTCGGCGACGCTCGCGCCGAGCCCCCACAGCGAACTGTTGCGATCGAGAAACGTGCCGAGATCGCGGCTCGCGAAACCACCCTGCGCGGTCAGCGTCAACGTCGGCAGCCATGCGGTGCGGGCGACGCCGATCTCGAGCGACGCCGCGTCGGCACGGCGCGCGGCCGCGTAGACGTCGGGCCGTTGCGCGAGCAGCGCGGACGGCAGCCCGGGCGGCACGTCCGGCACGCGCACGAGCGATGCGGTGGGCGCGACGGCGAATGTGGTCGGCGACACGCCGGTCAGCACGGCGAGCGCGTCGACGAGGTTCTCGCGCAGCCGGCGGCTGTCCGCGAGATCGGCGCGTGCCGTATCGAGATCGGCCGACGCGCGCAGCGCGTCGAGATCGCTCGCCGCGCCGGCCCGCACGCGCGCGGCGATCACGTCGAGCGCGGTGCGGCGCAGGTCGATCGCGCGCGCGAGCGTCGCGAGATCCTGTTCGACGAAATGGAGCGTCAGGTAGTCGGCCGCGACGTCGGTCGCCACGCGCAGGCGCACCGCCGCGCGATCCGCGTCGGCCTGCAGCACGTTCTGCCGGCCGATCTCGGCGTCGCCGCGCAGGCGGCCCCACAGATCGACTTCGTAGCTCGCGGTGAACGGCACCGACCAGTTGTGCATCGTGCGTTTCGGCAATGCGTTGTCGACCGTGCCCGACACGCGCGAGCGGCTGAACGACGGCGCGACACCGACGGTGGGCGCCAGCGCGGCTTCGCGCACGCCGAGCAGCGCCTGCGCCTGGTCGACGCGCGCCGCGGCGGCGCGGAGGTCGGGATTGCCCGCGAGCGCGGCGTCGACGAGCGTGACGAGCGGCGGCGCGCCGAACCATGCGGGCCACTCGGCGAGCGGCGCGGCGGGTGGGTTCGCCGCATCCGCATGGCGGAACGGGGCCGGTCCGACCGGTACGGGCGCAAGCGGCCGCGGCGCGATCGTGCATGCGCTCAGCAGGCAGGCCGCGAACACGGCGGCGAACGGGGCGGCGATGCGGATCATGGCTGCGCGCGCTCGGGTTGCAGCGTGACGACGACCGACAGGCCGGGCCGGATGCGCGGCTCGGTCACCGCTTGCCCGTCGAGCAGGATCTTCACGGGCACCCGCTGCGTGACCTTCGTGAAGTTGCCGGTCGCGTTGTCGGGCGGCAGCAGCGAAAACTGCCCGCCGGTCGCGGGCGACAGGCTGTCGACGTGGCCGCTGAAGGTCCGCTCCGGCAGCGCGTCGAAGCGCAATTGCACGGCGTCGCCGGTGCGCACGTGCCGCAGTTGGGTTTCGCGGAAGTTCGCGACCACCCACGGGTGCGGCTCGACGAGCGTGAGCAGTGCCTGGCCGGGCGCGACGTGCTCGCCGGTCTCGACGGTCTTCTTGCCGACATAACCGTCGGACGGCGCGACGACGGTCGTGTATTGCAACTGGAGTTCCGCGTCGCGCAATTCGGCGTCGTTCTGGTTCGACACGGCGGCCGCCGCCTGCCACGCGGCCTGCGCGCTGCGCCATTGCGCGTCGGCCGCGTCGATGCGCGCGCGGGCGGACTTGCGGGCCGCGTTGGCCGCATCGAATTCCTGCTGCGACAGCCCGCGGGGCGTTTCGCGGGTCAGCTCGCGGGCCCGCGCGTAATCGAGCTCGGCCTTCTCGGCATCCGCATGCGCCGACACGCGCGTCGCGTCGGCCTGCTCGACCAGCGCCTTCGCGCGGCTCGCATCGGCGTGGGCCTGCGCGACGCGCGCCCGCTGCAGCGCGACGCGCACGTCGAAATCGCGCGGGTCGAGCCGCACGAGCGGCTCGCCCGCATGCACGAACCGGTTGTCGTCCACCAGCACGCGCTCGACCGTGCCGGCCACGCGCGGCGAGATCACGTGCAGATGGCCGGTCACGTACGCGTCGTCGGTGCCGCGCTCGTGCGCATCGTATTCGTAGACCAGCAGCGCGACGAGCAGCAGCGCGCCGGCGGCGATCAGCACGACCGGCCACTTGCGCGAACGCGCGGCGGGAACGGACGGCGAGTCCGGCGGGTTCGGGGTCATGGTCGGGATACTCCATCGTACGGACGACTTTCTTCGTATCGCGCTATGCTTGCGCGAGCCTCATATGCGGGAGCCGCTCGACGATGAACACCACGTTCGCCCCCGGTGGCGCGACACCGGGGCCAGCCGCCGCGCCGGCCGCCGACATACCGACGTTTCGCTCGATCGCCGCGATCGCGTCCGTGCTGCTCGGCGCGATCATCGCGACGCTGACGTCGCGCATCACGTCGCTCGGGCTCGCCGACGTGCGCGGCGCGCTCGGCGTGGGGTTCGACGAAGGCGCGTGGATCAACACGGCGTTCACCGCGTCGCAGATGTTCGTCGGCCCGCTCGCGATCGCGGCGGCCTTCGTGTTCGGCACGCGCCGCGTGCTGCTGGCGGGCGCCTCGGTGTTTCTCGTCGTCGAAACCGTGCTGCCGCTGTGCACGAACTTCGGCACCTTCATCGCGTTCCAGAGCCTCGCCGGCTTCGCGTCCGGCGTGTTCGTGCCGCTGACCGTCGGGTTCGTCGTCCGCACGCTGCCGCCGCGGCTGATCCCGTTCGGCATCGCCGCGTATGCGATGAACCTCGAGATGTCGCTGAACCTGTCCGCGACGCTCGAAGGCTGGTACAGCGAACACCTGAGCTGGCGCTGGCTGTTCTGGCAGAACGCGCTGCTGACGGTGCCGTTCATCGTCTGCCTGTTGCTGTCGCTGTCGAACGAGCCGGTCAAGCGCTTCACATCCGGCCTCGACGCGCGCGGCATGCTGCTCGGCGCCGGCGGGTTCGCGTGCCTGTGCATCGCGCTCGACCAGGGCGAACGGCTGTTCTGGTTCCAGTCGCCGCTGATCGTCGCGCTGCTGTGCATCGGCATCCTGATGATTGCCGCATTCCTGATCCACGAACTCACGTCCCGGCAGGCCGGGCTCGATCTCGGCTACCTCGCGCTGCCCAACGTCGCGTTGCTGATCCTGCTCGTCGGTCTCGTGCGCTTCACCGTGCTCAACACGAGCTTCATTCCGTCGGTGTTTCTCGCGAGCACCTACGGGCTTCGCCCGCTGCAGATCGGCGATACGCTGCGCTGGATCGCGATTCCGCAACTGCTGTTCGCGCCGTGCGTCGCGTGGCTGCTGCAGCGCGTCGATCCGCGCCGGCTGATCGTGGCCGGTTTCCTGATGGTGGCGGTCGCGTTCGCGCTCGGCGCGCGTCTCACGCCCGCGTGGGCCGAGCCGGACTTCATCCCGTCGCAACTGCTCCAGGCGCTGGGGCAGACGATGGCGCTCACGTCGGTCATCTTCTTCTTCGGCAAGCATGTGACGGCCGAGCACGCGCTGACGTTCGGCGCCGTCGTGCAGACGACGCGCCTGCTGAGCGGGCAACTCGGCACGACGTCGATCGCGGTGATCCAGCGCATCATGGAGGCTACCCATTCGAATCTCGTCGGTCTGCATGTCACGCTGTCTGATCCGCAAACGCTCGCGCGGCTGCGGGCTGGCGCGGCGTCGCTCGTGTCGCACGGCGCCACCTTCGCCACGGGCGATCAGGCGACCTATGCGCTGCTCGACCGGGCGGTCCGGGTCCAGGCGACCACGCTCGCGCTCGCGGACAATTTCCGGGTCGCGATGGCGTTCGCCGTCGCCGGGGTGTTGATCGGCATCCTGCTCAGGCCGGCGCGCGCGCCATCGCCATGAGCCCCCGGCATCGCGCAGCGACGATCTTAGCGATCGCGCTCCCCGCGACGGAATCGCGTCGGCCTGAAAATTCCTGAATCTTCCTGAACGGCGCGCCGGCGCCAGGGCCGCGCGCGCCGTGCCGCAGCGCTTACGCCTTCAGGAACGCGAGCAGTTCGGCATTGATCAGGTCGGCATTGACGACGCACATCCCGTGCGCGCCGCCGGGGATCACCTTCAGCTGCGCGTGCTTCACGATCTTCGCGGACAGGCGCGCCGAATCGTCGATCGGCACGATCTGGTCGTCGTCGCCGTGCAGGATCAGCGTCGGCACGTCGATCTTCTTCAGGTCCTCGGTGTAGTCGACCTCGGAGAATTCCCTGACGCACTGGTACTGGCCGTACACGCCGCCCATCATGCCCTGCGCCCAGAACGCGTCGATCGTGCCTTGCGACACCTTGACGTTCGGCCGGTTGAAGCCGAAGAACGGCACCGCGAGATCCTTGTAGAACTGCGAACGGTTCTCGGCGACGTTCTTGCGGATGCCGTCGAACACGTCCATCGGCAGGCCGCCAGGATTCGACGCCGATTTCACCATCTGCGGCGGCACCGCGCCGATCAGCACGGCCTTCGCCACGCGCTTCGTGCCGTGCCGGCCGATGTAGTGCGCGACTTCGCCGCCGCCGGTGGAATGGCCGACGAGCGTGGCCTCGCGCAGGTCGAGCGCATTCATCAGCGCAGCCAGGTCGTCGGCATACGTGTCCATGTCGTTGCCCTGCGACGGCTGGCTCGAGCGGCCGTGACCGCGCCGGTCGTGCGCGATCACGCGGTAGCCGTGCTGCACGAGGAACAGCATCTGCGCGTCCCACGCATCGGCGCACAGCGGCCAGCCGTGCGAGAACACGACCGGACGGCCGCTGCCCCAGTCCTTGAAGTAAATCTGCGTACCGTCTTTGGTGGTGATCGTGTTCATCGCATGGGCTCCTTGATGGGCGGAAGCGGCGTGTTTGGGGGCGGCGGCGGCAGCGGCCGGCAGCGCGGCGGCGGCAACGGCGGTCGCGCCGGCCAGCAGCATGTCTCGGCGGCGCGCCGAGGGAATGGCGTCGTGATCTGCGGGACGCATGAGGACTCCTTGAACGTGCGGTGCAATGGTGCCGCGTTGGATTTGAAGGGTTTCGGATCTGCCCGCGAGCGGCGCTCGCGCGGGCAGCCGGCGCGTTCGCGTTCGCGCGCCGGCAGGCACGCAAGGGCACGAACGAACGCCGACAGGAGGCTATCCCGCGACCGCGCGGCGCGTACTGAAATCGTGCTGAATTGTCGTGAACGCGGCCGCCGCGCGCCGCGCGAGCGCACCCGCCAGAAAAATTAAGCCCGGCGTAAAGACTCTTCAGCGGCGGCCCGTTATCGTCGGCATCAGGTCATCCCGTCGCGGATCTTGCCGGTTCGCGGCGGCGGATGACGCATCGCGATGCGTGCGGGTGCGAGACATCCGGCCCGTCGCCACTTGCCCGGATACGCCGCCATGGACGCCTTCAATCGCTGGGAACACGTGATGACGCTGCTCGACCCGTCGGCCGCCGCGCGCCGCCACGCGCCGCCGCCACTTCGCGACCCGGACGCCGCGTGCCGTCGCCATCGCGACGAAGTGCCGGCCGCGTCGAGCGGCGGCATGCGCCGCCGGTGCGCGATCGTCGCGGCCGAGCGGCAGACCGATTCGTCGGTCCTGATATCGTGGAGCGATCCCACGCGCTTTCGCTACGACGAGCAGCGCTGGATCAGCGCCAAGTCGCGCGGTCTCGGGCGCTGCGCGCTGACCGGCATCACGATCCGTGCCGGCGATGCGATCTACAAGCCGCAATGGCGCGGCGCGAAGCGCCCGGCGAACTATCGGGACGTGATCCTCGCGGCCGAGCTGAACCGCTTCATCGCCAGGCTGTCGCGGTCATGACGCGGCGCTCCGCGCGCCGTCCGTCGGCACCGGCCGGCGGCCGCCTGATCACCACCGAGGAATCCGCATGAGCACGTTCACGACACGCGACGGCGTTTCGATTTACTACAAGGACTGGGGCGCCGGCCGCCCGGTCGTGTTCATTCACGGCTGGCCGCTGAATGCGGACATGTGGGACGTCCAGATGCATCATCTCGCGTCGCACGGCATGCGTTGCATCGCCTACGACCGGCGCGGCTTCGGCCGCTCCGGCCAGCCGTGGACGGGTTACGACTACGACACGCTGGCCGACGATCTCGCGACGCTGATCGAGACGCTCGGGCTGCGCGACGTCACGCTCGTCGGCTTTTCGATGGGCGGCGGCGAGGTGGCGCGCTACATCGGCCGGCACGGTACGCGGCACATCGCGAAAGCCGTGCTGATCGGCGCGGTGACGCCGCTGGTCGCGCGCCGCGACGATCATCCCGACGGTGTCGACGTCGCCGTGTTCGACGGCATTCGCTCGGGCATCGTCGCGGATCGCGCGGCGTTCTTCGAGAACTTCTGGCCGCTGTTCACCGGTTCGAACCGGCCCGCGTCGACGATCTCGCGCGCGGCGCTCGACTGGACCACGTTCATGGCGTTGCAGGCCGGGTTGAAGGGCACGCTCGATTGCGTCGGGGCGTTTTCCGAAACCGATTTCAGGGCGGATCTCGACCGGTTCGACGTGCAGACGCTCGTGATTCACGGCGACGACGACCAGACGGTGCCACTCGCGCTGACGGGCGCCGCGACCGCGAAGCGCGTGCCGCGCGCGACGCTGAGCGTCTACGAGGGCGGGCCGCACGCGCTGTATCTGACGCACGCGCAACGCCTGAACGACGAACTGCTGGCGTTCGTCCGCGCGTGATGCGGCGGCGGAGCGACGCGGCGCGGCGAACACGGCCGGCCGCTCGCACTCACTCCGCCCATTTCGACCCGAGCACCAGGCCGCAGAAATTCGTCCGACGATAGTCCGGGTCGCAGCGCTCGAGCACGTCAGCGACGACGTTGCCGAACGCGATTTCGGGGCGATGCGCGGTGCCCGCGGCGTATGCCTCGAGGAACGGCGCCTTGAAGCGTGGGCTCCGCCCGTGGCCACGCCTGCACGATCTCGTCGCGTTTTGGCGTGTTTTGGCGCGGCCCACCTCGTCGAAACGCAGCACAAAGAGATCCGCTTCGACCCCGCGCCGAGTAATGCCGTCGGTGGTGTCATGTACGGATGAATGCCGACAGCCGCGTGCAGCGCAATCGCGCGCCATACCGCGGCCCCGTCTTCGGCGGCGACGCCGTGTCCGCCGGGAAAGAGAAACGCGTGCGTGACGTTCGCGCCGTCGCTCTCGTCGCGCCGGCGCCTGTGCCGCTGGCCTTCCGTCGGCCCGATGCGATGGAACAACGCGGCGGCGTACAGCAATTCGGCATCGAATGCGATGCCGCGGCGCATACCGATGATCGATGCAAATGCGAACACGCGCATCGCATGCAGAACAAAAGTTTTTTCCCGCAACCTCGGCGCAATTCATTCAAATCGCCACGGCAAGTGATTCGTGCAAAAGCAAATCAGGAATGGCGGCGCTTTTATCACACCAAACGGGTTCATTGGTGAATCGCTGTTTCGCCTGTTGCCGGCGCTGGAAGCCGTGATGCGCGGCGCTGGACGAGGTGCAGCGCGAATACCGGCCTGCGGCGGCCATTCGCGGTTGTCGTCGATTCAAAAAATTTGCTCTTTGGCTTCTAATAATTTGAATCAATGGATGCTTAAAATGCCGTAGCATCTGCATCACCGGTGTCATTTCCGACAGGGCATCGATGAATGGAAAGCGATTAAGAATTCAAATGATCCGGATTGGAACACTTCACGTTTTCCTCGACAGGCGTGAAATTCGCTCGAACGGCAAACTGCTGCGAATCGGCAGTCGCGCATTCGAAATTCTCGAACTCCTGATTCGGGCGAACGGTGCGTTGGTATCGAAAGACGAGATCATGCAGCGCGTGTGGCCGCACACGGTCGTGGAGGAAAACAACCTGCAGGTGCATGTCGCCGCGTTGCGCAAGGCGCTCGCCGGCGACCGGAACCTGATCATCACGGTGCCGGGGCGCGGCTACCGGCTGGTCGCCGGGCAAGCGCAAGCGCCGGCCGCGGCGCCCGTGCGTCCCGCGACATCGCGGCTGGCGCCCGCGCCGACCGCACTCATCGGCCGCGAGCAGACGGTCGCGGACGTCCTCGCGGCGCTCGACACCGCGCGCGTCGTGACGCTGGTCGGTGCGGGCGGCATCGGCAAGACGCGGGTGGCGCTCGAAGCGGCCATGCGGGCCGAAGCGCGCTTTCCGGATGGCGCCGCGTTCGTATCGCTGGCCACGGTGGCGTGCCCGCACTTCGTGCCCGACGCGCTGGCCGGCGCGTTCGGCCTCGTGCACCCGGCCGGGTCGCTGACGCTCGAAGCCGTGCTCGCCAGCGTCGCGCATCGGCGGATGTTGCTCGTGCTCGACAATTGCGAACACCTGCTCGATGCCGCCGCGCGGATCGCGACCGCGCTGACCGAGTCGGATGCCGGTTTGTGCGTCCTGGCGACCAGCCGCGAGGCGCTGCGGATCCAGGGCGAGCGACTGTGTCCGGTTCCGCCGCTCGAGGTACCCGCCGAGGGCGCGGACGAACGCGAGACCGCGGGCGCGAGCGCGGTGCAACTGTTCTCGGCGCGCGCCCGCGCCGCCGACCCGCGCTTTCCGCTCGACGAACGCTGCCTGGCGCTGATGGCGTCGGTCTGCCGGCGTCTCGATGGGCTGCCGCTCGCGATCGAGCTGGCCGCGGCCCGCGCAGCCGTGCTCGGCATCGACGTGCTGGCCGCGCATCTCGACGACCATTTCCGGCTGCTGACCGGCGGCTTTCGCACGGCGTTGCCGCGTCATCAGACACTGCAGGCGATGTACGACTGGAGCTACCGCCTGCTCGACGACGCGGAGCGCCTGCTGCTGCGCTGGCTCGGCGTGTTCCGCGACAGCTTCTCGATCGACGCGGTGCGCGACATCGTCGGAACGAAGGGGCTCGTCGACACGGCGCTGCTCGACGCGATCGCGGGCCTTGTGTCGAAATCGCTGCTGAGCCTCGAGAGCGCGCATGGCGCGCCGCGCTACCGGCTGTTGACGACGACGCGCGCGTACGCGCTGCAGCAGCTCGAGACCAACGGCGAATGCGCGGCCGCGGCGCTCGCGCACGCGCGCTACTTCCTGGCGCTGTTCCGGCGTGCGCCCGGTAGCGACGACGGGCAGCTCGCCGAATCGCGGCTCGACGTGATCCGGCGCGAACTCGGCAATCTACGCGCGGCGCTCGACTGGGCGTTTTCGCCGAACGGCGACGCGCGGGTCGGCATCGCGCTGGCCGCGGTCGCGGTGCCCTGCCTGTTCGACCTGTCGCTCGTGGACGAGTGTCGCGAACGGGCGCGCGCGGCGCTCGACGCGATGCGCGATCTCGACGACACGCCCGCGTGCGCCGACGCGCGCGTGCGGCTGCTGGCCGCGTATGCGGCCGCGCTCGCGCACACGTCGGGGCCGACGCAGATCGCGCACGACGCATGGTCGGAAGTGCATGCGCTCGGATTCGAGGCGGGCGAGGCCGAACTGCCGCCGCGCGACGCGTAGCGCGGCGCGCCGAGCGCGCATTCAGAACATTTCAGGCCGAACACAGGACCTGGCCGGCCGGCGCGTCTACATTGCATGCGCGGGGACTGTCCGCTCATCGCTGTCGCGACGCCACCGACTGCCGGCGCAGGGTCCCCGCCCGTCGCGAAGCACGCCCTCAGCCCATTCCAGCATGCCGAACCTGTCCGTCACGGTCGCTTACGGCGCGCCGATCGTTCTTGCCGACCTGATCGCCTGGCGGCTGCTCGGGCGCGGCCGTTCGACGACGAAAGCCGTGTGGCGCTGCGCATCGTTCGCAGCGTTGACCTACGTGCTGTTCTCGACCGGCGTGAGCCCGCTCGCGGTGCCGGCGTCGCCCGACCGGTTCGACCGGCTCGCGATCCAGGTGATCGGCGTCGCATGGTGGCTGCAGTGCGCGCTGGTGTTCAGCCTGATGCTCGATCATCTGCTGCTGCCGCGCGCATGGCGCAACCAGCGGCTGTTCCACGACATCGCCGCGGGCGCTGTGTTCGGTGCGGCCGCCGTCGCCGCGCTGGGCTACGTGCTGGGGCTGCCGCTCAGCGGCGTGGTCGCGACGTCGGGGGCGGTCGCCGTCATCCTCGGGCTCGCGGTCCAGAACACGCTGAACGACGTGTTCTCGGGCCTGGTGCTGAATACCACGCAGCCGTTTCGTCTCGGCGACACGGTGGCGATCGGCGCGCTGGAAGGGCGCGTCGTCGAAAGCAACTGGCGCGCGACCAAGCTGATCGACAGCCTCGGCAACCTGGTCGTCGTGCCGAACAGCGTCGCGGCCAAGGCGGCGATCGTCAACCTGAGCGAACCGGCGAACGTGTACGGCGTGACGCTGACGATCGAGCTCGACCCGCAAGCGCGGCCCGCGGTCGTCGTCGATGCGCTCGCGCATGCCGCGGCCAGTTCGCTGGACGTGCTCGCGAGTCCGGCGCCGATCCCGGTCGTCAAGGCGTTCAGGACCAACTCGATCGAATACGAACTCGTCTGTTACGTCGACTCGCTGCAGAAAAAGATCGACGTCCGCAACCGGCTCTACGATCTGGCCCACCGGCATCTGGCTGCCGCGGACGTCGCGCTGCGCCCGCTGACGGGCGCACCGGCGGCACCCGGTCCGGCGTCGCGCGGGCAACGCCTGCTGCGCGCGGTCGAGCTGTTCAGGCAGCTCGACGACGCGGACCTGGCGATACTGGCCGATGCGCTCGCGTCACGCGTGTTCAACAAGGGCGAGGTGATCTACGCGTCGAACTCCGACGCGCGCCTGCTGACGATCGTCGCGGCCGGCGTCGCGGCGGTGTTCGTGCCCGGCGCGACGGGCAACACGGAAGTCAGGCGGATGGCGCCCGGCGACGCGATCGGCCAGTCCGTCGTGCTCGCCGGCACGCAGCTGCATGCGAGCGTCTACGCGGTGACGGCCGTGACGGCCTATCAGCTGAGCAGTCGCGACCTGTCGCCGCTGCTCGCGAGGAAGCCCGAACTGGGGCGGCTGATGTGCGAATCGCTCACCGAGCACATCGCGACCGAGGAGAAGATGCGGATGCCGCCGGCCGCGAGCGAGCATGCGTCGTTCAACCTGATCGAGTGGCTCGAGAAGGAGATGAAGCGCCTGCACGATTCGTTCGGCTGACGCGGCGGGCGGCGGGTAAGGGTGGTCGCGGCCGCGAAGAGAGCGGGCTCAGGCGAGCGCGGTGAACCGGTCGACGAGGTCCGGGCGGTCGAGTTGTTCGACCCACCAGTGCAGCGCGCGTCCGGCCTCGTCGCCGCGCCACGCGAGGTAGCACTGGGTCGTGTCGCGCATGCCGGTCACCTGGCGTGCGACCAGCTTGCCTTGCGCGATCGCGCGTGCCGCGATGCAGTCGGGGAGCGTGCCCACCGCGAGTCCTTCGCACTGCGCGGCCAGTTTGGCGGCGAGGGTGGGGACGGCGAGATACGGCTGCCCCGCGTCGATGGCGACCGAACGCGGCGGCAGCTCGCGGGACGTATCGGAGATCGCCGCGCCGCGATGGGCGACGACCGATGCCAGCGACAGCGGTTCCGGCAGCGCCGCGAGCGGGTGGGTGGGGGCGACGGCGAACACGTGCCTGAGCGTGCCGATCGGCCGTGCCACGATGTCCGGCAGCTCGGGCGGCTCGCCCGTGGCGCCGACGACGAGATCCGCGCGGCGCGAAATCAGCGCATCCCAGGTGCCGCCGAGCACTTCGGTGGACAGTCGCAGCCGCGTGTCCATCTCGAGACCGTAGAACGTGTGCACGTACGGCCACATCGCCTCGAACGGCAGGATCTCGTCGACACAGATCCGGACCTCGGTTTCCCAGCCCTGCTGCGCACGCTGCGCCTTGCGTTCGAGCTGTTCGGCGGCATGCAGCAGCCGGCGGCCCTCTTCGACGACCACGCGCCCCGCGTGCGTGAGTTTCGCGCGGCGTCCGCTTCGGTCGAACAGCGCGACGTCGAGGTCGCTTTCGAGCTTTTGTACGAGGTAAGTCAGCGCGGACGGCACGCGGTGCAGCAGTTCGGCGGCTGCGGCGAACGTGCCGGTGCGGTCGATCGCGTCCAGTGCTTCGAGCGCTTCGAATGACAGCTTCATGGCGAATTCCACGGAGGGACGTCGGGCTGCCATGTTAGCGTCAAGCGCCGCTCGATCCAATACCGTTCAGGACGATCCATCGCGCGGCCAGGCGGCGGGACGCAACGGCATGGCGCGGGCCAGGCCGCGTGGCACCACCGTGATCGAAGGAACACGACGGCGTGGCGATGCCCGCGGACGGGCATGGCTGCATCCGGTCAACGTGCGTGCGTCACGTCGGCGTCACGTCGGCGTCGAATCGCGGCGCGTCGCGGCGGTGTCGGGTGCGTGGGCACCGGGCAGCGCACCGAACATGTGCTGGCTGCACTTCGCATCGCGCCACGCGGTGCCGAGCCGGATACCGCTGAACATCCGCCGCGCGACCGGCAGGATCTGTTCGCCGGCCAGGATGCCCAACAGGCCGACGAGCGCGACGATCGGCGGCGCCGGCGACGGCACGTCGATCAGCGCATAGACGATACCGGCGAGGAGGCCGGCGAACAGCGAGGCGGTGTACGGTTTCATGGGATCCGGGTGAAATGGCGGTCGTGTAAAAAATACGGATAACTACCGATCCGGCGTCGCTTCGGCAGTCCGCGATCAGCCTATCAGGTCTTCGCGTTCACCATGGTTCGGTTCAACGAAATTCAGATCTTTTAAGCCTGAGCGTCGCGGCCCGCGCGAATCAGAATGATTAATTGGCGTGATCGGGAATTTGCGTATTGAATGATGCCGGCTGGCTGTCGAATCTCCCGGCACAGCGTATTGGCTGCCTCCCGCATGGGTCGGCGAGGCAGGCCGCATTTTTCTCCGCGTCAAAGGACATCACCGCCATGAGCAACCCGAAGCTTGAAGTACTCACTCCGCACAACAGCCAGCTGATCTTCATCGACCAGCAGCCGCAGATGGCGTTCGGCGT
>NZ_QTQN01000017.1:0-152907 GCF_003853755.1 Burkholderia sp. Bp8984 | reverse complement strand
ACCGCAAGGACGATTTCTTCTCGAATCCGAAGTCGGACCGCGCGAAGGACTTCCTCGCGAAAATCCTGCACTGAGCGTTCGTGCAGCGCGTGCGCCGCATGCACGCCGATGAAAAAACCGCCCGGCTGAACACCGGGCGGTTTTTTTTCGCGGGCTGCCCGTCGCCCGCCGATGGCAGCGGACGGGTTGCCGCGTCGGGCGTTACCAGCTGTAGCGGTAGCCGACCTGCCCGGTCACGCCGCGCCGGTAATCGCCGCCGATGTTGCGCGCATATTTCACGTTCGCGTACAACGCGCCCGACTTGCCGAAGCCCGCGGTCACGCCAAGGCCGAGCTCGTACCAGGTGCGGCCCAGGTGCGTCGCGAACGGCGTGCCGCCGACGACGGTCAGTCCCGGCGACAGGAAGTCGTGCAGCACGTCGGCCGTGAAGTACGGTGTCGCGGCGCCGCCGCCCGCGTTCGCGTCGAGGTTCGGCCGGAAGACGCGCACGCCGACGCGTCCGCGCAGCGCGTGGGTCGTCGTGCCCGACACGGCCGATACGTTGTCGTTGAACCCGTTCAGCTTCAGGTACTGGTACATCAGCTGCGCCTGCGGCTCGACCGCGATCGGCGTGCCGCCGATCCCGAACGGCTTGCCGACCTCCTGCGACAGCGCGATGCCGAAGCCGTTCTGCGAGGCCTCGTTGCCGTAGCTGTCGCGATAGCGGTTGCCGTAGTGCGTGACCTGGCCGACGCTGTCGAAGTAGGTGCCGTCGGACAGGTAGCGTGTCCAGTAGCCGCCGACGCTCTGCGCGTGCATCTCGACCGAGCCCGTCGACGTCGACAGCCCGGCCGTGTCGGCGCGTGCCGTGTCGCTGAAGCTCGCGTTCGCGACCCCGATGCTCGCCGTCACGCCCGCATGCGTGCTGCCGCCGGCGGGCGCCTGGTCGAGCGTCCAGTCCTTGCCGAACTGCGCGAAGAACGTGCGCTCGTCGGCCGCGAAGCGGCCCGCGTTCGCGTCGAGGCTCTGTCCGCCGATGCGGCCCCACACGCCGTCGCGGTTGCCCGGCGCCTGCTTCTCGAGGTTGTAGATGTCGCCGACGCGCTCGTGCAGCTTGCCGAGCGTCGAGAAGCCGTAGTCGGCGTTCAGCAGCGGCGTCATCGCATAACCCGCGACGCCAGGACGGTACGCGAGATTGCCGCCGTTGTCGCCGCCCTCGATGACGGACGGGCCGACCGGATCGCCGGGGTCCGTCGGGTCCAGTTGCGAGCGCAGGTACCAGCCGTTCGCATCGCCCTGTCCGCCGCGGTAGAGACGGTATTCGTACGCGCCGGCCTGTACGGGGCCCGCGAGATGGAACGCCGACGCGGTAGTCGTGCCGCCGTTGGCCGTGACGACCACCGGAATCCCGTCGCCCTTCGTCTGCGCGCCGGTGCCGGCCGTGTTCGCGATTTTCAGCCCGGTCGTGCCGCTCGCGGTGCCGCCGTTCACGATCAGCCGGTCGGTCGGCGATGCGTCGGCGCCGAGGTAGGTGTTCAGCGCGATCGTGCCGCCGTTGCCGACGTAGCTGCCGGTCGTCAGGGTCCGGTAGCTGGCGGCCGCCGTCGGCGAACCGGACGGTGCGGCGAACGCGACCAGGCCCGCGTTGTTCAGGCTGCTCAGCACGGAGCTGCCGGTCATGTGCCACGTGCTCGAGCCGTCGACGCTCAGCGCGACCGGGTCGATCGTGCCGGTCAGGGTCGTGCCGTTCGTCAGGAACACGTTGCCGGTGCTCGACGCGTCCGACACGATGTCGCCCGCGAGATTCACGGCCGATGCGTTGAAGGTCGCGGTGCTGCCGTTCGCGAGGTCCAGCAGCGTGCCGTTGCCGGCCGTCACGACGGTGCCGTTGCGCACCGCGATGTCGACGGTGCCGCCGCGTGCGGCGAACGCCGGCCCGGTGACGGACGCGACGCTGCCGCCGTCGACGCGCACCGAGCTCGTCGCGCCGGTCGCGAGCGTGTCCGTGCTCATGACGCCGGCCGTCGCGCCCTTGAGCGTCGTGCCCGTCAGCGCGAGCACGCCGCCGCCGTCGACGGTCGCGCCGTTGCCGGCCGCGCTCGCGAGCGACGAACCCGTGTCGCCGATACGGCCGCCGTTGCGCGCGACGAGACCGTCGGCTGCCACGCCCGCCGCAGAGACCTTCGTGCCCGACAGCCACACGGTCGCGCCGCTGCCCGCGACGATCGCATGCGCGCCGGCGCCGGTCGTCGCGACGGTCGTGCCGTCGGCCGCCAGCGTCGAATCCGCGCCCGTCACGAAGAGGCCGCGTGCGTTGTCGCCGGCGGTGCGTACGACGGTCGCCGCGTCGGTCGCGATGCGTGCGCCCGTGCCCGTCGACGACAGCCCGTCGGCGCCATTGCCGGTCGTGCCGATCTGCGTGCCCGACAGCGCGATCGTCGTGTTCGTGCCGAGGTTGTCGAGGCCCTTGCCGGCGCCGCCCGCCGCGATCGACGTCGCGCCGGCCGCGATCCCGCCGTTCGAGACGGTCGAGTCGATCAGCACGCCGTCGGCACTGCCGTTCGCGACGACGGTGCCCGCGCCCGACAGCGCGACCGACGCACCCGCGCCGGTCAGGTGCACGCCCGCGACGCCGTCGTCGGCCTCGATCGTGCCCGCGTTGGCAAGCGTCGCCGACGCGCCCTGCACGAGCGCGCCGGTGCCGTTGGCCACGCGGATCGCCGACGCGTTGTTCACGGTGCCGAGCGTGCCGACCACGACGCCCGTCGAGCCTGCGCCGCTCAGCAGCACCGTGTCGCGGTTATCGAGCGTGCCGAGGTTCTGCGCGACGAAACCCGTCACGCCCGCGGTCGACGAGGTGACCGCGGCATCGTTGGTCAGCGTCGTCGCGACCGGTGCGCCGGCATTCGCGCCGGCGAGGTCGTGCGCCTGGCCGTCGACGACGCCCGCGATCGCGCCGGCCGCATTCAGGTTGATGGTCGCGCCCGAGTCGATCGTGCCCTTCGCGCCGCCTTCGACTGCAACCGCGATGCCGTTCGCGCCGTTGACGTTGTAGGTGGCGTGGCCGGTGGACAGCGTCGTGCCGGCACCGGTCGCGAGCACGCCGCGCGCGCGCTGGCCGTTGACGTCCGTCGTCAGCGTGCCGGCGGCCGATGCCCCCGTATAGGCCGCGCCGCCCGCCATGCGGAACAGCGTCGAATCGTCGGTATCGACGCTCAGGTGCTGCGCGGCGACGTTGATCTTCGAGCCTGCGCCATACGCATAGAAGCCGATCTGGTTCGTGCCCGACATGAAGTGGGGCACCGCGTTCGCGTCGACGTTGATCGTCGCGCCCGAGCGCGCATGGACGCCGATCGCACCGGTGCCCGTCAGGTTGAGCGCGCCGTCGACCGTGGCCTTCGCGCGCGGCCCTTCGGCCCACACGCCGTAGTTGCGCGTGTCCGATGCCGGATCGAGCCCGCCGGCCACGTTGATCGTGCCGGTCGACGTTGCGGCCGTCGCGGTCGAGCCGGTGCCGACCACCATGATGCCGATGCCGTTCACGCCGTTCAGCGTGATCGTGCCGGTGTTGGTCACGGTCGCGGCCGTGTTGGCCGCGAGCATGCCGACGTTGGCGAACGGCGTGCCGGGCGCCGCGCCGTTCACGACGATCGTGCCCGCGTTGCGCAGCGTGCCGGACGACGAACCGATGCTCGCCATCCCGGCGCCGTTCTGCGTCTGCGAGCCGATCACGATCGAGCCGAGGTTGCTGGCGGTGCCCGACGCGCCGAGCAGGATCCCGTACGCATGCGCGGACAGCGCGACATCGTTGGCCGCCGCCCCCGGCCCGTACTGGGCCGCGCGGCCGAGATAGATCGTGCCGCCGGCCGCGTTCGTGAAGGTGCCGCCCGCCGCGAAGCCGCCGATCACCTGGCTGTCGAGCGTCGTCGCGTTGACGCCGACGTTGATCGTGCCGGCGTTCGACGCGTTCGCGCCGCCCGTCACGGCCACCGCGTAGTTCTGCAGGTCGGGGCGGTCGCCGGCGAGCGTCCACGCGCCGACGTTCATCACGCCGTGGTTGACGAACGAGGTGCCCGAGCCGTTCGCGTACACGCCGTTGCCCTCGGTGTACGCATGGAACCCGAAGTTGTCGGGCGGCGTGCCGCTGCTCGTGTCGAAATTGTCGCCGGACGCGTAGCCGGACGAGATCACGCCATTGTTGACGCCGCTCGCGCCGCTCAGCAGGCGCACCAGCGTGAAATCGCCCGACAGGCGGCCGTCGTTGACGAAGTGCGCGCCGTTTTCCGCGAGGACGGCCGAACTCGATGCGATCGTGTTGGTGCCGCGGAAGTCGATCTGGCCGTCCTTGCCGATCTGCAGCGTCGCGTTCGCGCCGGTGCCGTGCATTGCCGACAGGTGATCGATCGGCAGCGTGTTCTTGTCGCCGGCGGACACGTTGTTCGCGTACTGGAAGGTCTCCTTCGAGAACGTGACGGCCTGGCCGAACGCGGTGTCGTACGCGGCCTGCGAGCCGAGCGCGCCGCTCCGGACCGAACGCACGAGGAAGTCGTTGTAGGCGGCGAGCGACGCGGCGTCGCTGACGGTCCACGTGCTGCCGTCGAACGCGGTGAAAGTGCCCGCATAGGCCGGCACGTCGAGCTGGAGGTTGCCGACGGAGCCGCCGCTCGCGAGGTAGTCGCCGGTGGTGAACCAGACCTGGTTGCGCGAATTCCAGTTGACGACGCTCGGGGTGGCGCCCGTCCCGTCCGCGACGGTGAGGTCCGTCTGCTTCGCGGCCATCGTGATTGCGTTGCCGGCCGAGCCGGGCGCGTTGGCGGGATTGCCGATCGACACGTTCAGCGTGCCGCCGGAGCGGTCGACGGTGCCGATCCGCGTGTTCACGTACTGGTCGCCGTTGACGTCGCGGTAGACGTGCACGTCGGTCGTGCCGACCGTCGACGCGGAGAACGCGGACGAGTCGTAGGTGGCGACCGACGTATGGGTGCCCGTGATCGTGTCGGGCGTGCCGATGTTTTGCGTCTTGCCGCCGAGCGACACCAGCGGCTGATCCGGATTTCCCGACACGATCGTCGTCGTGCCGAACGGGATGCGCGTGTAGCCGGCGTCGCCGCTGTTCTGCGCCGTCCATGCGCCCGTCACGCCGACCGCGTCGCCGCCGGACACGGTCGTGGCGCCGGCCAGGTTGTCGTTCACGGTCGGGCTGACGCTGCCGAGCGCGCAGCTGCCGCCGCTCGCGACCGCCGAACCGTCGCCGCAGCTCGACGCGTACGCGGAGCCGGCCGACAGCGCAGCCAGCGCGGCACCGAGCGCGGCGACGCGCAGCGGCGAGCGGCGCATCGCCGTGCGGCCGGCGCGGCGGCTTGCGCCCGATTCGCGGCCTGAACGCTTGCCGCGCGCCCGTGTCGTTTCCGCGACCGCGACCCAGCAGCCGGCGGCGTCGCTCCAGATCGATCGAAATGAGTGATTCACGACATGCCCTCTTTCTTGTTTTGACGTGTTATTCGCCGCATGCGGCGAATGCGCATTCCACGGTGCCGCGTGACGCGAATGGACATGCGGCAGCCGTGGCTGCATGACGCGCCGGTCGGGTTTCGTTACACCGAAGATGGAGCGAGTCTACTAATTGGCGGAGCGGGCGATTTTCAAAAAATCGGGAAATGTGGGGATGGTAACGGTATTGAGTGGTATTTCTGAGTTGTGTGGGTAATCGAACTGAAAGCCTTTGTGGGTAAGGGCTTGGTGGATTTTTTATAGAACATGCGGAAGCGCCGGTTCGGTAGGCTGGCGCACGATAGGCGTGGGGATTTTGCTTTAAGCTGAGGATTCCGGATTATCCGGTTTCGAATATCTTATTTTATTTGTTTCGACGGTTAATCATTTTCACTTGAAAATTAATTAAATAAAAGTGAATGTCGTGTGGCGACGCACGCGTGCTTGAAATGGCAGCCTGAATGGAGTTGTCGGGGGAGATTTTCAATGCGGGCAATCATCGGCGGATGCCGGGCGCCGGATGCGTGGTTCGACGATCCGGGCATGACGCGGGATCGCCGGGCCGCGACGCTGGCGGAACAGCGCAACGCATGAAGCGCGCGCCCGGCGGCGGCGCGGCGCGCTCAGAAATCGATCGAGTCGTCGGAATCGTCGTCGGCGCCGGCCGCGAGTGCGGCGTGCTGCATACCGCACGGCGCGGACGCCGACGCGTCGAGCGCCGGGTTGCGCAGTTTCTCGAGCACGCACTCGGGCACCGGGATCTGCATCCGCGCGGCGACGTCGCCGCACTGGAACATGATCAGCTCGCCCGGTTCGAACGAGGTCCAGATTTCGTTGTCGGTCAGCGGCTGCGTGGCGATCACCGCGACGCGATCCTCGGGCGTCGTGTATTTCGCGAAGTCGATCGACAGGTCTTCGTCGACCAGATGCGCGGTCGAGAACGGCCAGCGCCGCACGAGGTAGTGCAGCCGCGTCGAGCAGTGCGCGAAGAGAGCCTGGCCGTTCGACATCAGGAAGTTGAACACGCCGTGATCGGTGATGTCGCGCGTCAGCTCGCCGACGCGCTCGAACAGCTCCGGCAACGGCGGCTGCGCGCCGGGGAACGCTTCGCGCAGCCCCTGCATCAGCACGCAGAACGCCTTCTCGCTGTCGGTGGTGCCGACCGGGTGGTAGACGCTGCCGTCGAGATCGGGTTCGTACTCCTGCAGATCGCCGTTATGCGCGAAGATCCAGTGCCGCCCCCACAGCTCGCGCATGAACGGGTGGCTGTTCTCGAGCAGGATGTGGCCTTGCGTGGCCTTGCGGATGTGCGCGATCGTGTTCTTGGACTTGATCGGGTAGCGCTTGACCATTTCGGCGAGCGGCGACGTGGCCGATGCCTGGTGGTCGACGAAGAGGCGGCAGGCCTTGTCCTCGAAGAACGCGATCCCCCAGCCGTCGGCATGGTGATCGGTGAGGCCGCCCCGGGCCGCGAAACCTGTGAAGGAGAATGTGACGTCCGTCGGCGCGGCGCAGTTCATTCCTAGGAGTTGGCACATTTTACTTGGGGCGGGGGCGGAAGCAGGGTAACCAACCGGGTGAACCCCGGTACAATGTGGCTTCTAGCATATCACCGAGCCTTGAGCGGTAAAAAGCGGATTCCGCCGGCCGAAGGCCCCGTGTTGCGGTTTGCCGTCAGTCGGCCCGCGCACGCGCGTTCCGGCCCCGCAGATGGCCAGCCCGTTCCTCACGACGCCTCCTATGACTGCCTCGAACGCTTCCTCTCCGGCGACGCTCACGCTCGCCCGTCCCGACGACCTGCACCTGCACCTGCGCGACGGCGACATGCTGGCCGCGGTGCTGCCGCACACGGCGCGCCAGTTCGCCCGCGCGATCGTCATGCCGAACCTGAAGCCGCCCGTCACGACCACCGCGCAAGCGCAGGCCTATCGCGAGCGAATCCTGGCCGCGCTGCCGGCGGGCATGGCGTTCGAGCCGCTGATGACGCTGTACCTGACCGACAACACGTCGCCCGACGAAATCCGCCGTGCGCGCGACAGCGGCTTCGTGCACGGCGTGAAGCTGTATCCGGCCGGCGCGACGACGAACTCCGACCACGGCGTCAGCGATCTCGCGAAGTGCGCGAAGACGCTCGAGGTCATGCAGGAAACTGGCATGCCGCTGCTCGTGCACGGCGAGGTGACCGACCCGGCGATCGACATGTTCGATCGCGAGAAGGTGTTCATCGACCGCGTGATGACGCCGCTGCGCCGCGATTTCCCCGGCCTGAAGGTGGTGTTCGAGCACATCACCACGAAGGACGCGGCCGACTACGTGCGCGACGCCGATGCGGCGCCGGGCCTGCTCGGCGCGACGATCACGCCGCAGCACATGCTGTACAGCCGCAACGCGCTGTTCGTCGGCGGGATCCGCCCGCATTACTACTGCCTGCCGGTGCTGAAGCGTGAAACGCACCGCGTCGCGCTCGTCGAAGCCGCGACGTCGGGCAACCCGCGCTTCTTCCTCGGCACCGACAGCGCGCCGCACGCACGCGACGCGAAGGAAACCGCGTGCGGCTGCGCGGGCTGCTACACGGCGCTGCACGCGCTCGAGCTGTATGCGGAAGCGTTCGACAAGGCGGGCGCGCTCGACAAGCTGGAAAATTTCGCGAGCCGCTTCGGCGCCGATTTCTACGGGCTGCCGCACAGCACCGAGACGATCACGCTGCGCCGCGAGACCTGGGAACTGCCGCGCGAGGTGTTCGCGGGCGATACGCCGGTCGTGCCGCTGCGCGCCGGCGAATCGATCGGCTGGAAGTTCGCGTGACCGGCACGCCGCCGCGCGCGGCCGGCCACGCGGCCGGCGGCGGCGCGGCGGCGTTCGCGCGGATCGACTGGTCCGCGCCGTGGCTCGCGCGTTACGCGGAACCGGGCCGCACGCTTCAGGCGGCCGCGCTCGCCGGCGAGGCCGCGCTGCTCGACGCACTGAACGGCGCGCTGCGCGGTGATGCCCGTGTCAGCGGCCGCGGCAAGCCGCTGCGCTTCGTGCCGCAGGCCGAGCTGCCGCCCGGCATCGCATACGAAACCCATATCGCCGACACCGCGGCGTCCCGACCCGCCACAATCTTCACGACTTCTTCAATGCGCTCGTCTGGTTCGCGTATCCGCGCACCAAGGCTGCGCTGAACGCACGCCAGGCCGCGGCGATCGATGTCGCGGGCGGCGTCGGGCCGGTGCGCGGCACGCTGCGCGATGCGCTGACGCTGTTCGACGAAAATGCCGCGCTGTTCGTGACGGCCGACCGCACGCTCGCCGATGCGCTGCGCGGCTTCAGCTGGCAGCAGCTGCTGGTGGCGGCGCGCGACGCGTGGGGCACGCGCTGCGAGGCGCGGCTCGTCGGCCATGCGCTGCTCGAGAAGCTCGTCGCGCCCTACAAGTCGTGCACCGCGCACGCATGGATCGTCGAAGTGGGCGACGACTATTTTTCGTGGCCTGACGCGCAGCGTGCCGCGCATGTCGATGCGCGGATCGCCGGCGAGCTCGCGACCCGCGACCTGACGAGCCGCGATTTCGCGCCGCTGCCGGTGCTCGGCGTGCCGGGCTGGTGCGAAGCGAATGCCGCGCCCGCGTTCTACGACGATCCGGCGGTTTTCCGCAGCGGCCGCCGCTCGCGCGCTGCCGGCGGCGGCGCACAGTGCTAGAATGCGCGTCGCAAAGCAGGCCAGGCAGTCGCGGCCTCGCCGCCTTCGGGCAGGCGGGGGCGAGGAAAGTCCGGACTCCACAGGGCAGGGTGATGGCTAACGGCCATCCGTGGCGACACGCGGAACAGGGCAACAGAAAGCAAACCGCCGATGGCCCGGCGCAAGCCGGGATCAGGTAAGGGTGAAACGGTGCGGTAAGAGCGCACCGCGGCGACGGCGACGTTCGCCGGCACGGTAACCTCCACCCGGAGCAATTCCAAGTAGGCAGGCGCGCATTTTCGGATGCAGGACGGGGCCCCCGTCTCGTCTGCGGGTAGGAAGCTTGAGCGCGTCAGCAATGGCGCGCCTAGAGGAATGGCTGCCACGCGCCGCGCGCTTCGGCGTGCAGCGTGCACAGAATCCGGCTTATCGGCCTGCTTTGCCGTTCGAATGCGAAAGGGCCGGCGCTCCGTCAGGAGCGCCGGCCCTTTTTTTCATGCGTGGCCGCCGTGCGTTCAGTCGGCGACGATGTCGAACGAATGCGTGAGTTCGGCGGTCTTCGCGATCATGATCGACGCGGAGCAGTACTTGTCGTGCGACAGGTTGATCGCGCGCTCGACCGTGGCCGGGTTCAGGTTGCGGCCGGTGACGGTGAAGTGGAAGTGGACCTTCGTGAACACTTTCGGATCTTCGCTCGCGCGTTCGGCCTTCAGCGTGACCGAGCAGCCGGTGACTTCCTGGCGGCTCTTCTTCAGGATCAGCACGACGTCGTACGCGGTGCAGCCGCCGGTACCGACCAGCACCATTTCCATCGGGCGCGGCGCGAGGTTGTGGCCGCCGCCTTCCGGCGCGCCGTCCATCGCGACGAGGTGCCCGCTCCCGGTCTGGGCGGAAAACGCCATGCCGTCCTGACCCATCCAGCTTACTTTGCATTCCATGCTTGCACTCCAGCGTTGCCTGATTCGGATTCGATCCGGCATTGTAGCCCGCAGCGCTTCGCTCGGCTGATGCGCTGCACGACGCGCCACGCCATGCCGCCGCGTGCGGTGCCCGGCGGGGCGCCGAACGGCGATTTCCCTGCTGTCGTTAGGGGTTTTACTCTAGGCGTGGCGGGCTTCCGGCTGCGCGCTTTCTTCCCAGTTAATTGATTTTAAAAGGGAAAATCCATTCATCGCGTGAGGCTTACCGGATTCCGCATTATGGTGTTGGATTTCGTAATGCAAATTTTCTTGTGAAGTCGGCGACGCATTCGTATAATGAGCCTCATTGGTTGTCGCGCTGCGGCAACCTCCGCATGTCTCCTCCACCCTCCTCCTAAGGTGGATTAAGCCCGAACCAGCCGTTCGGGCTTTTTTTCGTCCCATGCAAGCATCGGCGCGCAGTTTGCGCGCGTCGATATCCGTCATTGACTCCCGTTTACGCCGGCCGCCGCGCGGCTGGCTGCGATGCCGCGCCGGGCGGCGTGTCCGTCGAACGGGCGGCAGGGGCCGGAACGTGTGCGGCCGATGCATGGCCATGACCACGCGCGCAGAAGTGGCGCACGCGTTCGCGCACCGCGCGCAGGCGGGCGATGCGATCTTCGGCATGGGCGTGGCGGGCATCGGCGATGCGGGCGTCGAGAGCGTCGAGCTTGGCCTCGCAGCCGGCCCGGGCGGCGACGGCGGGCGCCGCGGCGGCCAGCAGCGCGGCCGCGAGAAAGGGCGTAAGTCGTTGTTTCATCATGCTTGTTTGTTGTTTTCCGTGATCGGCCGGTCTGGCGCGGCAAGGTCAGGTGCCGCGCGTCGATGGGTGCCGCCCCAGGCGCTCGGTTCGCCTGGTGTATCGGGGCACGACCGGATTTTGGCCCATTTCGGGCGCCGCCGGCACGGGGCGTGGATTCTCTTTGACCGCGCTGCGGTATTTCCTTTATAATTCAGGGCTTTTCCGCATTCATGCCCACGGAAAAAGAACAGGGAGAGCCTGCACCGCGCCTCGAAGCGCACACAGACAAGCAGGAAGAACACATCGGGCAAAGCATTTTTTTTGGATCGATCATGAAGACGTTTTCCGCAAAAGCCCATGAGGTGACGCGCGAATGGTACGTGATTGACGCGACGGATAAGGTTCTCGGCCGTGTTGCCAGCGAAGTGGCACGCCGTCTGCGCGGCAAGCACAAGCCTGAGTTCACCCCGCACGTCGACACTGGTGATTTCATCATCATCATCAACGCGAGCAAGTTGAAGGTCACGGGCAACAAGACTCTGGACAAGAAGTACTACCGTCACTCGGGCTACCCGGGCGGTATCTATGAAACGACGTTCGGCAAGATGCAAGAACGCTTCCCGGGCCGTGCGCTCGAGAAGGCGGTCAAGGGCATGCTGCCGAAGGGCCCGCTCGGCTACGCGATGATCAAGAAGCTGAAGGTCTACGCTGAAGCTACGCATCCGCATTCGGCTCAACAGCCGAAGGCGCTCGAGATCTAAGGGGAGCCCACATGATCGGTAACTGGAACTACGGTACGGGCCGCCGCAAGAGCGCAGTCGCACGTGTCTTCATCAAGGCTGGCAAGGGCGACATCATCGTCAACGGCAAGCCCATCGCCGACTACTTCTCGCGCGAAACGTCGCTGATGATCGTGCGTCAACCGCTGGAACTCACGAACCACGGCCAGACGTTCGACATCAAGGTCAACGTCAACGGCGGCGGCGAAACGGGTCAGGCAGGCGCAGTGCGTCACGGCATCACCCGCGCGCTGATCGACTACGATGCAACGCTGAAGCCGTCGCTGTCGAACGCAGGCTTCGTCACGCGCGATGCACGTGAAGTCGAGCGTAAGAAGGTTGGTCTGCGCAAGGCACGTCGCGCAAAGCAGTTCTCGAAGCGTTAATTCCGCTTCATGGCCGCGCCGCTTCCGGGCGGCGTCCGCCGGAAAAACCGCCAGTTTTCGCGCTGGCGGTTTTTTTATGCCCGCGCGGCGGCGCCCCGCGGGCGGTTTCCTTTACTGAAATCAACAAGAACCTATTGATTTCATGGACATCAGCACGATCTTCTGATCGGCCCTACAATAGCGGCTAAAGCTTTTTGGAGAGTTCGCATGAACGCTGTTACCGAATCCGCAGCAACGACCACCGAAATGCCGGCACCGTTCGTCTTCACCGACGCCGCGGCCGACAAGGTCAAGCAACTGATCGACGAAGAGGGCAATCCCGACCTGAAGCTGCGCGTGTTCGTGCAGGGTGGCGGCTGCTCGGGCTTCCAGTATGGCTTCACGTTCGACGAGGAAGTCAACGAGGACGACACCGTGATGAACAAGAACGGCGTCCAGCTCCTGATCGACTCGATGAGCTACCAGTACCTGGTCGGCGCCGAGATCGACTACAAGGACGACCTCAACGGCGCCCAGTTCGTGATCAAGAACCCGAACGCCACGACCACCTGCGGGTGCGGCTCGTCGTTCTCGGTCTGAACGCACGACGGATCCTGTCCGGTTCGCCGGAATGAAAAACGGGGCTTGATGCCCCGTTTTTTTTTGCATCCGTTGTACGCGACGAACCGCGCGGGCGGCCTCTCGGCGCGTCCCGGACGCGCCGCATCGGGGCTCCCGCTCGTTTCGTCGTTTTCTCGTATCAGCGCGGATAAAGTGCGCCGAGCACGCGCTCGCCCGCGGCCCCCGTCACGCTCGCGAGATTGCCGGGCTGGCGCGCGGTGAAGCGGTACGCGAGCCACGCGAACGCGAGCGCCTCGACCTGCTGCGGCGGCACGCCGAGTGCGGCCGTCGTCTCCACCGTCGCCGGCACGCCGGCCTCGTGCAGTGCATGCCGGAGCGCATCGAGCAGCACCGGGTTGCGGGCGCCGCCGCCGCAGACGAACACGGCCTTGCAGCCGGCCGCGTGCAGGGCGATCTCGCGCGCGACCGAGACGGCGGTGAGTGCCGTCAGCGTCGCCTGCACGTCTTCCGGCGCGACCTGCGTGAACGCGGCGAGCTTCGCGTGGAGCCACGCGGGATTGAACAGGTCGCGGCCGGTGCTTTTCGGCGGCGGCGCGACGAAGTAGGGTTCGTCGAGCAGCGCGTCGAGCAGCGCCGCGTGCACGGTACCGCGCGCGGCGAACTTGCCGCCGTCGTCGTAGGGCTTGCCGAGATGGCGCGTCGCCCATTCGTCGAGCAACGCGTTCGCGGGCCCGCAGTCGAAGCCGCGCACGTCGCCGCCTTCGCCGGGCAGGATCGTGATGTTGCTGATGCCGCCGAGGTTGCAGACGACCCGCGTCTCGCCCGGCGCGCCGAACACCGTCGCGTGGAACGCCGGCGCGAGCGGCGCGCCGTGGCCGCCGGCCGCGACGTCGCGGCTGCGGAAATCGGCGATCACGTCGAGATGGGTGAGCTCGGCGAGCAGCGCCGGATTGTTGAGCTGGCGCGTGTAGCCGCGCTCGGGACGGTGCCGGACCGTCTGGCCGTGCACGCCGATCGCGCGGATCTCGTCGCGCGACAGGCCGGCCGTGCGCTGCAGCTCGTGACAGCACACCGCATAGCGCGCGACGAGCGCATTCGCCGCGACCGATTCGCGGTCGATCTCGTTGTCGCCGGGCTGCTGCAGCGCGAACAGCGCGTCGCGCAGCGATTGGGCGAAGCCGACGAACGCTTCCGCGAGCACGACCGGCGCGCGGCCGGTCTCGAAACGCACGGCGACGCCGTCGACGCCGTCCATGCTGGTTCCCGACATCAGCCCGAAGTAGATGCCGTCGGCCGGATGGGCGGGTTGCGGATGTCGTTGCGGCACGTTGGGTCCTCCTGGATCGAGCGGCGCGGGCCGGTGCCACGCGCCTTGCGCCCGATTATCCGCGCAACCTGACGCGTCGTTAAGCGATGCACGCGCAAGTTATGGGAAAATCCCTGTCTTTGCGACATTCTTCCTGGCCCCGATGAGCACCGAACCCAGTTCCAAGCCTGTTTTCCCGATCACCGACGAAGTCCGCCATGCGCTCGCCGTCACGAAGCGCGGCGTCGACGAACTGCTGATCGAGGAAGAGTTCGCGCAGAAGCTCGCGCGCAGCGCGGCCACCGGCACGCCGTTGCGCATCAAGCTCGGCCTCGACCCGACCGCACCCGACATCCACATCGGCCATACGGTCGTGCTGAACAAGATGCGTCAGCTGCAGGACCTCGGCCACACGGTGATCTTCCTGATCGGCGATTTCACGTCGCTGATCGGCGACCCGTCGGGCCGCAACGCGACGCGCCCGCCGCTCACGCGCGAGCAGATCGAATCGAACGCGAAGACCTACTTCGAGCAGGCTGCGCTCGTGCTCGACCGCGCCAAGACCGAAATCCGCTACAACAGCGAATGGTCGATGCCGCTCGGCGCGGACGGGATGATCAAACTCGCGTCGCGCTACACGGTCGCGCGGATCCTCGAGCGCGAGGATTTCACGAAGCGCTTCCAGGGCGGCGTGCCGATCTCGATCCACGAATTCCTGTACCCGCTGATGCAGGGCTACGACTCGGTCGCGCTGAACGCCGACCTCGAGCTCGGTGGCACCGACCAGAAGTTCAACCTGCTGGTCGGCCGCGAACTGCAGAAGCAGTACGGCCAGGAACAGCAGTGCATTCTCACGATGCCGCTGCTCGAAGGCCTCGACGGCGTCGAGAAGATGTCGAAGTCGAAGGGCAACTACGTCGGCATCAGCGAGAAGCCGACCGACATGTTCGGCAAGCTGATGAGCATCTCGGACACGCTGATGTGGCGTTACTTCGAGCTGCTGTCGTTCCGCAGCATCGAAGAAATCGCGGGCTTCAAGCGCGACGCCGAAGGCGGCCGCAACCCGCGCGACTTCAAGGTGCTGCTCGCGCAGGAAATCGTCGCGCGCTTCCACTCGCAGGCCGATGCCGAGCGTGCGCTGGAGGACTTCAACCACCGCGCGAAGGGCGGCGTGCCGGACGACATCCCGTCGGTCACGCTCGCGGGCGCGCCGCTCGCGATCGGCCAGCTGCTGAAGCAGGCGGGCCTCGTGCCGTCGACGAGCGAAGCGCTGCGCAACATCGAGCAGGGCGGCGTGAAGATCGACGGCGCGACCGTCTCCGACAAGGGACTGAAGGTCGAGGCCGGCGAGTTCGTCGTCCAGGTCGGCAAGCGCCGCTTCGCGCGCGTCACGCTGACCGCATGATCGCGCTGATCCAGCGCGTGAAGCGCGCCGACGTGCGCGTCGGCGACCGTACGATGGGCGAGATCGGCGCAGGGCTGCTCGCGCTCGTCTGCGCGGAGCGTGGCGACACCGAGGCCGCGGCCGACAAGCTGCTCGCGAAGCTGCTCGGCTATCGCGTGTTCAGCGATGAGGCGGGCAAGATGAACCTGCCGGTGTCGAACATCGACGGCGCGGGCGGCGCCGGCGGCCTGCTCCTCGTGTCGCAGTTCACGCTCGCGGCCGATACCAACAGCGGGCTGCGGCCGAGCTTCACGCCGGCCGCGCCGCCCGACGAAGGCGCGCGCCTGTTCGACTATTTCGTCGCGGCCGCGCGCGAGCGTCATCCGGTCGTCGAGACGGGCGAGTTCGGCGCCGACATGCAGGTGTCGCTCGTCAACGACGGCCCCGTGACGTTCTGGCTGCAAGTGCGGCCCTGATTCATTCCCGGAGACGCGCCGCGATGGCCACCACGCAGATTCTCTTCATTCGCCATGGCGAGACGGCCTGGAACCGCATCAAGCGCATCCAGGGCCATATCGACATTCCACTGGCCGACACGGGGCTCGCGCAGGCGCAGCGGCTGGCCGTCCGGCTCGCGCGGGACGCGCGCGAAGGACAGCGGATCGACGCGATCTATTCGAGCGACCTGATGCGCGCGCAACAAACCGCGCAACCCTTTGCCGATGCGCTCGGGCTGCCGCTGCAGTTGCGCGAAGGGCTGCGCGAACGCGCGTACGGCGTGTTCCAGGGGCATGACAGCACCGAGATCGAGACGCTGTTTCCGGACGCCTACGCCGCGTGGCAGACGCGCGACCCGGGCTTCGCGCCCGACGGCGGCGAGTCGCAGCGCGAGTTCTATCATCGCGTGCTGCATGCGCTCGAGCCGATCGTCGCCGCGCATCCGGGCGGCCGGATCGCGTGTGTCGCACACGGCGGCGTGCTCGACTGCGTGTACCGCTTCGCCAACGGTATCGACCTGTCGGCGCCGCGCAGCTATCAGCTGCTCAACACGAGCATCAACGTCGTCGATTACGTCGATGGTCGCGCACAGGTCGTGCAATGGGCCGACGTGTCGCACCTCGACGCCGCGAGCGACGACGACGGGTATCGCAAGGTACTCTGATCCGGTCGTACCGGCTTCGCCCGGCGGAAGAAGCAGATCGTCAGGCGGGCGGGGTGCCGTCGGGCGGTGTCGCGGTTGCGCGGCGGCGTGCGCGCTTCGACGCGCCGTTGACGAGCGCCCAGCGCAGCACGGGCGCGACTGCCCGCACACCGGGCCGGACCACCGCGCGTCGCAGCGGCGCGAACGTCGACACGTCGAGCATGCGCTGCGCCCAGGGCGGCAGCAGGTCGATTCCCGCATGCATGATCAGCGACGCGGCTGGCCGCAGCGCGGGCGTTGCGACCGGCACGTTCAACAGGATGTCCATGACCTCGAAGGTGTGCGGCCCGGCTTCGAGTTCGGGCTGCATGCGCGCGAAATAGGCCGCTACCTCGGCGCGTGAACGGGGCACATCCCGGGCGCCGAGCAACTCCGCGATCAATGCCGTTTCCGCGTAGTAGCCGTCCTGCAGCTCGCCCGACAGCGACGGATTCACATAGCGCAAATGCGCGGCGAGGAAGCTCGAAACTTCCGCGACATGCACCCACGTCAGCAACGCCGGATCGTCGGCTCGATACGGCCGGCCGTCGGGCGCAGTGCCCGATATGCGCGCGTGGATCGTTTTCACGCGCTCGATGAGCGCGAGTGCGTCCGCGCGGCTGCCGAACGTCGTGCCCGTGATGAACGTGGCGGTGCGCCGCAAGCGGCCGAGGATGTCGGTGCGAAACGACGAGTGATCCCAGACGCCCGCGAGCGCGAGCGGATGGAGCGCCTGCAGCAGTAGCGCGGCAATGCCGCCCGTCATCATCGACGTGAAATCGGCATGCACGCGCCAGCAGATCGCGTCGGGGCCGAACAGCCCCGGGTCTCCAGGCGGCGACGAGAGATCGATCGACGGACCGCCGCCGCCCGTCGTCAGGTGCGTGATGCCGGCCACGAGCCGCTTGCGGATCGGTTCGACCCAGCGCGGGCCCGGTGTGGGCGGGGCGGGGTGCGGGCTGGGCGGCGTGGTCATGGCGAGCTTGGCGCGGGCAGCGGGTTACTTCCCGTCGGCGGTATCCCACATCCCGCGTTCGGGGTTGCCGGCGTCGGGCGCGGAGAGCCCGAAGTGGCGGTACGTGAGCAGCGTCGCGACGCGCCCGCGCGGCGTGCGCTGCAGGAAGCCCTGCTGGATCAGGTACGGTTCGAGTACGTCCTCGATCGTGTCGCGCTCCTCGCCGATCGCAGCCGCGAGGTTGTCGATGCCGACCGGGCCGCCGTCGAACTTGTGCAGGATCGCCTCGAGCAGCTTGCGGTCCATCAGGTCGAAGCCGACCGGGTCGACGTCGAGCATCGCGAGTGCGGCGTCGGCGACGGCCGCGGTGATCTGGCCGTCGGCCTTCACTTCCGCATAGTCGCGCACGCGGCGCAGCAGCCGGTTCGCGATCCGCGGCGTGCCGCGCGAGCGCTTCGCGATCTCCAGCGCGCCGTTCGGATCGATCTGCGCGTTCAGCAGCGACGCCGAGCGCCGCACGATGCGCGACAATTGCTCGGCATCGTAGAACTCGAGGCGCGCGACGATCCCGAAGCGATCGCGCAGCGGGTTGGTCAGCATCCCCGCGCGCGTGGTCGCGCCGACCAGCGTGAACGGCTGCAGGTCGAGCTTCACGCTGCGCGCGGCCGGTCCTTCGCCGATCATGATGTCGATCTGGTAATCCTCGAGCGCCGGATACAGGATTTCCTCGACGACCGGCGACAGCCGGTGGATCTCGTCGATGAACAGCACGTCGTTCGCTTCGAGGTTGGTCAGCAGCGCGGCGAGATCGCCCGCGCGTTCGAGCACGGGGCCCGACGTCTGGCGCAGGTTTACGCCCATCTCGCGCGCGATGATGTGCGCGAGGGTGGTCTTGCCGAGGCCGGGCGGCCCGAACAGCAGCACGTGGTCGAGCGGCTCGGCGCGGCGCTTCGCGGCCTCGATGAAGATCTCAAGCTGGCCGCGCACCTTTTCCTGGCCGACGTAGTCGTCGAGCTGGCGCGGCCGCAGCGCGCGTTCGAACACCTCCTCGTGCGACGAGGCGGGCGTGGCGGCGATGATCCGCTCGGCGGCGAGTTTGTCGGTTTCAATCATGCGGCCATTGTACCGCGCGCCGTCGCGCGGCCGAACTGGCCGAACGGCCGACTGGCGCGTGCCGCGCGACGGCGCGACACTGGCTCCGACAGCCGGCTCGGGCGGCCGTTACACCTTCGACAGTGCCTTGAGCGCGAGTTTGATGCCTTCGGACACGCCGGTGCCGGCCGGCACGTTCTTGATCGCGGCGAGGCCTTCCTTTTCCGAATAGCCGAGCGCGAGCAGCGCGTTGAGGATGTCGGTCGCGTGGTCGGACTGGGACGCGGCGCCGGCGAGTGCGCCGAGGTCCGCGCCGAGCTTGCCCTTCAGCTCGAGCAGCAGGCGCTCGGCGGTCTTCTTGCCGATGCCGGGCAGGCGCGTGAGGCGCGCGGCGTCCTGCATCGTCACCGCCTGCGCGAGCTCCTGCACGCTCATGCCGGACAGCACGGCCAGCGCCATGCGCGCGCCGATGCCGGTGATCTTCAGCAGTTCGCGGAAGGTCGTGCGCTCCTGCGGCGTCAGGAAGCCGTACAGCAGGTGCGCGTCCTCGCGCACGATCTGCTGCGTGAGCAGCACGACGCGCTCGCCCGTTTGCGGCAGGTTGTAGAAGGTGCTCATCGGCACGTCGATTTCGTAACCGACGCCGTTGCAGTCGACGAGCAGGTGAGGCGGATTCTTTTCGAGCAGGATGCCGGCGATGCGACCGATCATGGATGGCGGGATGCGAGGAAGAAAGCGCGAGTGTAGCGCAGGTGCGGCGCGATGCCGATGGGTTGGCCGTCAGGTCGGGGCGCCGCGCGACGCGGGGCGATCAGGCAGGCAGGGCGGTGGCAGGCGCAATGCGCGCGACGCGGGTAGCCGCGCGCCGCGCCGAGGGGACGCGTGCCGTCGCGTCAGCCGACGAGCCGTCCGCGCCGCACGCGCAGCCCCCTTTTCGCGAGCGCCGGCGCGAGGCCGCCGATCGTGCCGAGCGTATTGCCGCTGTGCGCGTGGCAGATCGCCATCCCGAGCGCGTCGGCTGCGTCGCTGCCAGGCTGGCCGGTCAGGTTGAGCAGTCTCGTGACCATCTCCTGCATCTGCGACTTGGTCGCGCGGCCGTAACCGACGACCGCCTGCTTCAGTTGCAGCGCGGTGTATTCCGCCACCGGCAGGCCGCCGGAGACGAGCCCGCAGATCGCGGCACCGCGCGCCTGGCCGAGCAGCAGCGTCGACTGCGGGTTCACGTTCACGAACACCTGTTCGATCGCGGCCTGGTCGGGCGCGTGTTCGCGCACGAGCGTCGATACGCCCTGGAAGATCGTGCCGAGCCGGGTAGCCAGGTCAGCCGTAGGCGTGCGGATCACGCCGCTTGCGACATAGGCGAGCCGGTGGCCGCTGACGTCGATGACGCCGAAGCCGGTGACGCGCAGGCCGGGGTCGATGCCGAGAATTCGCATGAGTGAGGAGAAAAACCTGATGCCGCGATACTACAACGAATGGTGCGCGGGGCCGGCCGCGTGGCTGCGTGCGCCGGCGCCGCGCAATAAAAAACCCGGCGGGTATGATGCCGCCGGGTTTTCGTGCGGCGGCCGCGCGGGCCGCGTGCGATCAGTGACGGAAGTGGCGCACGCCCGTCAGGATCATTGCGATGCCGTGCTCGTCGGCCGCCGCGATCACTTCGTCGTCGCGCATCGAGCCGCCCGGCTGGATCACGCAGGTCGCGCCTGCCGCCACGACGACGTCGAGACCGTCGCGGAACGGGAAGAACGCATCCGACGCGACGGCCGAACCGGCCAGCGTGAGGCCCGCGTTCTGCGCCTTGATGCTCGCGATGCGTGCCGAATCGACGCGGCTCATCTGGCCTGCGCCGACGCCGAGCGTCATGCCGTTGCCGCAGAACACGATCGCGTTCGACTTCACGTACTTCGCGACGCGCCATGCGAACAGCAGGTCGTCCATTTCCTTCGCGGTCGGTTGACGCTTCGTGACGACGCGCAGCTCGCTCGGCTGCACGTTCTTCGAATCGAGCGACTGCACGAGCAGGCCGCCGCCCACGCGCTTCAGGTCGAACGCGTTATGGCCGTCGCCGAGCGCGATTTCGAGCAGGCGCACGTTCTGCTTCGCGGCGAACACCTGCTTCGCGGCGTCCGTGAACGACGGCGCGATCAGCACTTCGACGAACTGCTTGGCCACCGCCTGCGCGGCCGTCTCGTCGACTTCGCGGTTGAACGCGATGATGCCGCCGAACGCCGACGTCGGGTCGGTCTGGAATGCCTTCGCGTACGCGTCGGCCGAATCGTTGCCGACCGCGACGCCGCACGGGTTCGCGTGCTTGATGATCACGCAGGCCGGCGCGTCGAACGTCTTCACGCATTCCCACGCCGCGTCCGAATCCGCGATGTTGTTGTACGACAGTTCCTTGCCCTGCAGCTGGCGGTAGTTCGCCAGTGCGCCGGCCGGCGCCGCGAGGTCGCGGTAGAACGCCGCGCTCTGGTGCGGGTTCTCGCCGTAGCGCAGGTCCTGCACCTTGTCGAACGCCATGTTCAGCGTGGCCGGGTATGCGCTGCGCGATGCGTGCTGCAGCTCGTCGGTCAGGCTCGTCAGGTAATTCGTGATCGCGCCGTCGTATTGCGCGGTGTGCGCGAACACCTTGGTCGCGAGGCGGAAGTTGGTCGCATAGCCGATCGCGTTGCCGTTCGCCTTCATTTCGTCGAGCACGACCGCGTAGTCGGCCGGGTCGACGACGACCGTCACGTCGCGGTGGTTCTTCGCGGCCGAGCGCAGCATCGTCGGGCCGCCGATGTCGATGTTCTCGATCGCGTCGGCGAGCGTGCAGTCGTCCTTCGCGATCGTCGCGACGAACGGGTACAGGTTCACGACCAGCAGGTCGATCGTCGGGATGCCGTGCTGCTCCAGCGCCTGCATGTGCTCGGGCAGGTCGCGGCGGGCGAGGATGCCGCCGTGCACCTTCGGGTGGAGCGTCTTCACGCGCCCATCGAGCATTTCCGGGAAGCCCGTGTAGTCAGCGACTTCGGTCACGGGCAGGCCCGCGTCGGCGAGGAGTTTCGCGGTGCCGCCGGTCGACAGGAGTTTGACGCCGAGGTCGGACAGCGACTTCGCGAAGTCGACGATGCCGGTCTTGTCGGAAACGGAAATGAGCGCTTGCTTGATCATGATGGAACCACCAATAGCCAGGGAAACGGGGACGGGACGGCCGCCTACAGCAGGCCGTGCTGCTGCAGCTTCTTGCGCAGCGTATTGCGATTGATGCCGAGGTACTCCGCGGCGAGCGACTGGTTGCCGCCGGCCTGTACGAGCACGACCTCGAGCATCGGCTTTTCGACGCAGGACATCACCATTTCATAGACGTCGTGCGGATTGGAGCCGTCTAGATCCCGGAAATACACGTCCAGGCTCTCGCGGACACATTGTTCGATGTTGTGCTTGCTCATGCTGCTAACTGGTTATGGTCGTCCGACTCGCCCTGGCCGTTTTCCTCTTCGTCATCGACGTAGACGAGGTGGTCCGACAGCGCCTTTTGCGCCTCGAAGAATGCATTGACGGCGGCGAGTTGCTCGCGGGTGGAATCGAGCGTGTTCATCCTGTGCCGGAACCCGTTGGCACCGGAAAGGCCGCGAGTGTACCAGCCGATGTGCTTGCGCGCAGTACGGACGCCCGTGAATTCACCATAGAACGCGTAGTGGTCTTCCAGGTGTTCGTTCATCACGTGCTGGATCTCGTCGATCCGCGGCGGGGGCAGCAGCTCGCCGGTTTGCAGGAAATGATCGATTTCACGGAACAGCCACGGCCGGCCTTGCGCGGCGCGGCCGATCATCAGTGCGTCGGCGCCGGTGGCGTCGAGCACGGCCTTTGCTTTTGCCGGCGACGTGATGTCGCCGTTCGCGACGACCGGGATGCGCACGGCCGCCTTCACGGCCGCGATGGTGTCGTATTCCGCGTCGCCGCGGTAGAGGTCGGCGCGCGTGCGGCCGTGCACGGTCAGCATCGAGATGCCGGCCGCCTCGGCGAGGCGCGCGACCGTGATCGCGTTCTTGTGCTCGCGATCCCAGCCGGTGCGGATCTTCAGCGTGACGGGCACCGCATCCGGCCCCGTGCCGACCGCCGCGACGACGGCCTCGACGATCCGCTGCACGAGCGGCTCGTTCTGCAGCAGCGCGGAGCCGGCCGCGACGTTGCAGACCTTCTTCGCCGGGCAACCCATGTTGATGTCGATGATCTGCGCGCCGTTGTCGACGTTGTAGCGGGCCGCTTCGGCCATCATCGCCGGATCGGCGCCGGCGATCTGCACCGCGATCGGCTCGACCTCGCCTTCGTGGTTCGCCCGTCGCATCGTCTTCGCGCTCTTCCACAGCTGCGCATTGGACGCGACCATCTCGGACACGGCGTACCCGGCCCCCAGCCGCTTGCACAGCTGGCGGAACGGACGATCCGTCACGCCGGCCATCGGGGCGACGAACAGGTTGTTACGCAATACGTGAGAGCCGATAACGGGCATCGCAATGGCACCGCCCGCGAGCGCCGGGCGTCGCGGGCAAAAAAGGGCAGAGGGAAAACAGCTATTTTACCGTATTCCCATGCCCCGCCGATTTGACCCGGTTTGCGCGGCCTGACCGCGCGCAACGCGCGGCGTGTCAGTTGCGCTGGCCGAACATCATCTGGCGTGCGATCGCCTTCTTGAGCGGCGGCACGAATTCGAGCGCGGTGAGCGCCGCGCCGCGCAGCAGCGGAAGAGGGCCGGCGTCGACGGTAAACAGGCGCGCGAGCGTGTCCGTCGCGCCGATCGTGAAGCGCCGGTCGAGCGCGCGCCGTGCGTTGAAGGTGGCAAGCGCGGTCGCTTCGAAGCCCTGCGTGGACAGCGCGTCGACGAGCGTGTGCGCATCGCGCAGCCCGAGGTTCAGCCCCTGGCCGGCGACCGGATGCAGCGTTTGCGCGGCGTTGCCGACGATCGCGATGCGCCCGTTGACGAGCGTCTGTGCCGCGTTCAATCCGAGCGGGAACGATGCGCGCCCCGCGATCGCGACGAATCGGCCCATCCGCTCGCCGAATGCAGCGCCGAGTTCGCGCAGGAACGCGTCGTCGGGAAGGGCGGCGCGGCGGGCCGCCTCGTCGGGCGTGCAGCACCACACGAGCGAATAATCGGCACCGCCAAGCGGCAGCAGCGCGAGCGGGCCTTCGTGCGTGAAGCGCTCCCAGGCGACGTTCGGGCGCGGCGCCGAGACGGTGACCGTGCCGACGATCGCGGTCTGGCCATAGTCGCGGCGATGCTTGCCGGTATCGGCCTGCTGTTCGTGGAACAGCCCGCCTTCGGCGTTGATGACGATGCGCGCGCGCAGCGTGCGCTCGCCTTGCGGGCCGTCGAGCGTCAGCGTGACGCCGTCGGCGTCCTGTTGCGGCGTGCGTGCGGTGGTCGACGTGAGCCAGTCGACGCGCGTGCCGCGCACGGCCTGCGCGAGCGCCTGCACGATCGAGCCGTAGCGCACGACGTAGCCGAGCGCGGCGAGGTCGTGCTCGTCGCGGTCGATCAGCGTGCGGCCGAAATGGCCGCGCTGCGACACGTGGATGTGTTCGATCGGCGTTGCGTCGGCCGGCCATCCGAGCGTGTCGAGCAGCACGCGGCTGCCGTGCGACACGGCGATCGCGCGCGGGTCGTTCGCGCTCGCGGCCGGCTCGCGCGCGTCGATCAGCGCGATCGACGCGTGCTGCGTCGCGCTGCGTCGGGCGAGCCAGCCGGCGAGCGCGAGCCCGACGGGGCCCGCGCCGACGATGGCGAGGTCATGGTCCGGCGTGGCCGGGGAGGAAGCGGTCGTCATCAGTGTTCGTGAAACGGGGTAACGGTCAACTGCGGGTCAACGGCAGGTCAACGGCAGATCAACACCGGGCCAACGGCGGCCCGGCATCGGCGCGTTGGCAACCTGCGGCACGCTCACGCGCCGTGCGCCGCGCCCGCACGCATCAGCGCCTCGATCTCGTCGGCCGCCACCGGCACGTCGCGCGTGATCAGCTCGCAACCGTGCTCGCGCACGATCGCGTCGTCCTCGATGCGGATGCCGATGTTCCAGTATTCGGACGGCACGTCGTCGGCGGCGCGCACGTACAGGCCCGGCTCGACGGTGAGCGTCATGCCGGCTTTCAGCGTGCGCCACGGCAGCGCGCCGTTGGCGTCGCGCGCGGCGAGCCGCTCGCGGTAGTCGCCGCAATCGTGCACGTCCATGCCGATCCAGTGGCCGGTGCGGTGCATGTAGAAGCGTGCGTACGCGCGCTCGGCGAGCACGTCGTCGACGCTCGAGAAGCGCGTCTTCGGGATGATGCCCGTATCGAACAGCCCTTGCGCCAGCACCCGCACGGCCGCGTCGTGCGGCGCCTCGAACGGCACGCCCGCGCGCGTCGCGTCGATCGCGGCCTGCTGCGCGGCGAGCACGATGTCGTACAGCGTGCGCTGCGCGGGCGAGAAGCGCCCGTTGGCCGGGAACGTGCGCGTGATGTCCGACGCGTAGCCGTCGAGTTCGCACGCGGCATCGATCAGGATCAGGTCGCCGTCCCGCGCGGCCGCGTTGCCGGCCGGGTAATGCAGCACGCACGCGTTCGCGCCGGCCGCGACGATCGAGCCGTACGCGGGCGCCTGCGCGCCATGCTTGCGGAACGTGTACAGCAGCTCGGCCTCGAGTTCGTACTCGCGGATCCCCGGGCGGCACACCTGCATCGCGCGACGGTGCGCGAGCGCGGAGATGTGTGCGGCGCGCATCATGATCGCGAGTTCGTGTTCGTCCTTCACGAGCCGCATGTCGTCGAGCAGGGGCGTGAGGTCGAGCAGCGCGTCCGGTGCGGCGACGCCGCTGCGCGCCTGCGCGCGCACCGCATCGATCCAGCCGGCGAGCTGGCGGTCGAACTCGGCCGACGCGCCGAACCGGTAGTGCACGGTGCCCGCATCGGCGAGCAGGCGCGGCATTTCGGTGTCGATCACGTCGACCGCGTAGGCCGCGTCGAAGCCGAACGCATCGCGCGCGGCCTCGGGCCCGTAATGGAAACCTTCCCAGATCTCGCGGTCGGCATTCTTCGCGCGGCAGAACAGGATCGATTCCGGCGCGCCGTGCGACCCGGCCGCGTTCAGCACGAGCACGGCGTCCGGCTCGGTGAAGCCCGTCAGGTAGTGGAAGTAGCTGTCATGCCGGTACGGAAAGGCCGTATCGCGGTTGCGCAGCATTTCCGGCGCGGTGGGAACGATGGCGACGCCGCCGCCGGCGGCGCGCAGTGTGGCAAGCACGCGTTCACGGCGCTGGCGGTAGACGTCGACGGCGATGGCGGTATCGAGGGGCGCATTCATCGTGCGATTGTAGCGCCGTCGGACGCGGCGCGTGAGAGACACGGCCGCAAGCCGCGCCGGACGGGGCTCGGCGGCGGCTGTTGCAAACCATCCACAGGCCGGACGGGCGATTTTCTATCGGGCCGCGCCGGCCGGTTATGATCGGCGACAACGTATACTCTCGGCAGTTCCCTTGAAAAGGCAGATGATGAAATTAATCGGTTCGCTCAGCAGCCCGTACGTCCGCAAGGCGCGGATCGTGCTTGCTGAAAAGAAGATCGACTACAAGCTGGAGCTCGAGAACGTATGGGCGCCGGAGACGGACATTCATGCATCGAATCCGCTCGGCAAGGTCCCGTGTCTCGTGATGGAGGATGGTGCCGCGGTGTTCGATTCCCGCGTGATCTGCGAATACGTCGACACGCTGTCGCCGGTCGGCAAGCTGATTCCGCCGTCGGGACGCGAGCGGCTCGAAGTGCGGTGCTGGGAAGCGCTGGGCGACGGCGTGCTCGACGCGGCCGTGGCGATCCGTCTCGAACACACGCTGCGCGACGAAGCGCAGCGCAGCGCGAGCTGGATCGCGCGCCAGCAGCGCAAGATCGACGACGCGCTCGTCGCGATGTCGCAGGGCCTCGGCGGCAAGACGTGGTGCGTCGGTAATCATTACACGCTCGCCGACATCGCACTCGGCTGCGCGCTCGGCTACCTCGACTTCCGGATGTCCGAACTCAACTGGCGCGACCGCCATCCGAATCTCGACAAGCATTTCGTGAAGCTGTCGCAGCGGCAGACGTTCGTCGACACGCTGCCGCAAGGCTGACCTGCCGCCGCCCGCGGATCGGGCAGACAAGAGAAAAGCGCCCCGCGGGGCGCTTTTCTCTTTGGCGAGCTGCCCGGCGGCGGGCGCTCGCGCGTTACTCGATCGACGTGTAAACGGTTTCGCCGAGCACGAACGAATCGCTGCGCGCGATCGGCCACCACTTGTCGTACAGCGTATAGCCGCAGGTCTGGCCGTCGAGCAGCGCGCCGGGCTTCAGGTACTTCAGCAGCTGCGACATCAGCCGCACCTCGTGCGGCGCGACGCGCTGCACGATGTGATGCGCGCGCAGCTCGGACGGATGGCCGAGGCCGGCCGCCTGCACGAGTTCCTGCAGTGCGTGCAGCGTATTGCGGTGGAAGTTGAACACGCGCTCGGCCTTGTCGGGCACGACGAGGGCGCGCTGGCGCACCGGGTCCTGCGTGGCGACGCCGGTCGGGCAGCGGTCGGTGTGGCAGTGCTGCGCCTGGATGCAGCCGACCGCGAACATGAAGCCGCGTGCCGAGTTCACCCAGTCCGCGCCGATCGCGAGCGTGCGTGCGATGTCGAACGCGCTGATGATCTTGCCGCTCGCGCCGATCTTCACGCGATCGCGCACGCCGATCCCGACGAGCGTGTTGTGCACCAGCAGCAGGCCCTCCTGCAGCGGCACGCCGACATGGTCGGTGAATTCGAGCGGCGCCGCGCCGGTGCCGCCTTCCGCGCCGTCGACGACGATGAAGTCGGGCACGATGCCCGTCTCGAGCATCGCCTTCGCGATCCCGAAGAATTCCCACGGATGGCCGATGCACAGCTTGAAGCCGGTCGGCTTGCCGCCCGACAGCGTGCGCAGCCGTTCGACGAATTCGAGCAGCCCGCGCGGCGTCGAGAATTGCGAGTGCGTCGCGGGCGAGATGCAGTCCTTGCCCATCGGCACGCCGCGCGTCTCGGCGATCTCGGGCGTGATCTTCGCGGCCGGCAGCACGCCGCCGTGGCCCGGCTTCGCGCCTTGCGACAGCTTGATCTCGATCATCTTGACCTGCGGATCGGCGGCCTGCTTCGCGAACTTGTCCGGGTTGAACGTGCCGTCCTCATTGCGGCAGCCGAAGTAGCCGGACGCGATTTCCCAGATGATGTCGCCGCCGTTTTCGCGATGGTACTTCGACAGCGAGCCTTCGCCGGTGTCGTGCGCGAACCCGCCTTTCTTCGCGCCGAGGTTCAGCGAGCGGATCGCGTTCGCGGACAACGAGCCGAAGCTCATCGCCGAGATGTTGAAGATCGAGATGTCGTACGGCTGCGCGCGGTTCGCGCCGACCCGGATGCGGAAGTCGTGGTTCGGCAGCTTCGTCGGCGCGAGCGAGTGGCTGATCCATTCGTGCGCGACGGACTTCACGTTCAGTTCGGTGCCGTACGGGCGGTTGTCGGCGACGTTCTTCGCGCGCTGGTAGACGAGGCTGCGCTGCGCGCGCGAGAACGGTTTCTCGTCGGTGTCGTCCTCGACGAAGTACTGGCGGATTTCAGGCCGGATGAACTCGAACAGGAAGCGGAAATGGCCCCAGAGCGGGTAGTTGCGCAGGATCGCGTGACGGTCCTGGTTCAGGTCGTACAGGCCGACGGCGACGAGGGCGACGGGGATGATGATCCACAGCCAGGAAAGCACGTGGATCGACGCGAGCGCGGCCGCGGCAACGAGCAGCAGGACGGCACACCACATCGCGAGGTAGCGTCTGGAAAGCATGGGGACTCCTAGGGTCTATTCATGTATGGAACGCGCATGCGAATGCCCGAAAGCGCGCGCAGGGCAAGGAGCGAGGAGCGCCGTTTGGCCGAGCCAAACAAGTGACGAGCGATGCCGCCATGCGGGCGATTTCGGGCATTCCCGTGACATGAATTTCTTAATTTGGGGTTGCCACGAGAACGGCCGCTCGCCGCGTTGCGCTCCTTGCGAATACGTCAGTATTCGCGGCGTCGCGCGCCTCGCGAGCGGCCGTTCTCGTGGCAACGCATGTGCGTTCCATACATGAATAGACCCTGCATCTTGAAATGCCGCCATGCGTACGCTGCGCGGCGGCGCACCGGCCGCGGCGGAATCGTGTTCCGCCGGGCGCGGCGTGCCGCAAGTCTAAACCGAATGGATGTCAGCGTGCTTCGGCGAGCGCACCCGCGCGGGCTGCCGCCGGTGCCGGCGCCGTCTGGCCGGGCTGGCCGGTGGCCGCGAACTCGATGATGCCGCCGCCGAGGCAGATCTCGCCGTCGTACAGCACGGCCGACTGGCCGGGCGTGACCGCCCATTGCGCGTCGTCGAAGGCGAGCGAGAAGCGGGCTTCGCCGGCCGGGCCGGGTGCGGCGGCGCCGAACGCGCATGCCGCATCGGCCTGCCGGTAGCGCGTCTTCGCGCCGCACGCGAAGCCGTCGGCCGGCGGTTCGCCCGCGACCCAGCTCACGTTGCCGGCGACGAGCTCGCGCGACAGCAGCCACGGATGGTCGTGGCCCTGCACGACGTACAGCGTGTTCGACGCGATGTCCTTCGCCGCGACGAACCACGGCTCGCCGCTGCCGCTCTTGCTGCCGCCGAGGCCGATGCCCTTGCGCTGGCCGAACGTGTAGAACGCGAGGCCGATGTGCTCGCCGACCACCTTGCCGTCCGGCGTCTTCATCGGGCCGGGTTTCGTCGGAAGATAGCGGTTCAGGAAGTCGCGGAACGGCCGTTCGCCGATGAAGCAGATGCCGGTCGAGTCCTTCTTCTTCGCGTTCGGCAGGCCGATCTGCGCGGCGATCTCGCGCACCTTCGTCTTCGGGATCTCGCCGAGCGGGAACATCGTCTTCGACAGTTGCGCCTGGTTCAGCCGGTGCAGGAAGTACGACTGGTCTTTCGTATGATCGAATGCCTTCAGTAGTTCGAAGCGGCCGTCGCGCTCGCGCACGCGCGCGTAGTGGCCGGTCGCGATCATTTCCGCGTCGAGCGACATCGCGTGGTCGAGGAACGCCTTGAACTTGATCTCGGCGTTGCACAGCACGTCGGGGTTCGGCGTGCGGCCGGCCGAATATTCGCGCAGGAATTCGGCGAACACGCGGTCCTTGTATTCGGCCGCGAAGTTCACGGCTTCCACGTCGATGCCGATCAGGTCGGCCACCGACACCACGTCGATCCAGTCCTGGCGCGTCGAGCAGTATTCGCCGTCGTCGTCGTCTTCCCAGTTCTTCATGAACAGGCCGACCACGTCGTATCCCTGTTCCTTCAGCAGCCACGCGGTCACCGACGAATCGACGCCGCCCGACATGCCCACTACTACACGGCGCTTGCTCATTTGTTTACCGCCTGACGGTCGAATGCGTCCGGGCGCGGCGCGACCGAATGCGTGTGCACGAAATCGAGCGGAATGCGCCGCCCGGCCAGATAGTCGTCGACGCAGCGCATCACCGCGGGCGAGCGGTGACGCTCGCTGCACGCGCGCAGTTCGCCGGCGCTCATCCACAGCGTGCGGACGATGCCGTCGTCGAGCACGTGGCCCGGCAGCGGCTCGCCGGCCGTGCCGCAGAACGTGAAGCGCAGGTAGGTCGCGCCGGCGCTGCCGGGGCGGTCGTAGTGCGCGAGATAGACGCCGACGAGCGCATCGGGGACGAACGGATGCGCGGTTTCCTCGAGCGTCTCGCGGATCACGGCGTCGGCGAGCGTCTCGCCGGCCTCGAGATGGCCGGCCGGCTGGTTGATGCGCAGGCCCGTCGAGGTTTCTTCCTCGATCACGAGAAAGCGACCGGCGCGCTCGACGAGCGCCGCGACGGTCACATGCGGGGTCCAGATTTCGGGTTTCATGGATCGGCATTTTACCGGTTGCGCCCGGACGCTGCCGGCCATTACGTTAGACGAATCCGACCCCGTGCTCTCGCCCTCGCCTCGCCGGTGCACGCCGCATCGCGCCCTTTTATGGCGCGACGATCGTCGCGACGCAGGCGGCCATCGTGTCCCGCACGCGCACGATTGCCGGGTCGCGCTGCGTGCTCGTGCGCCAGCCGATTTCCACCGGGTAGCGCGGCAGTTCGACCGGGCACGCGAGCGCACGCAGCGACGTCGACTGCGCGATCGCGCGGGCCGCGTGCGCCGGTATCGTCGCCACCGCGTCGGAGCCGGCGAGCAGGTACGGCAGCGCCGCGAAATGCGTGGTCGACGCCGCCACGCGCCGCTTGTGGCCGAGCGCGGCCAGCGCCTCGTCGACGATCCCGATCACGCCGCCCGACGACACGAGCAGGTGATCGCGCCGCAGGAAATCGGCGAGCGCGAGCGTGCGCGGCGCGCGCGCCCGGCCGGCCGGATCGATCAGGCATGCGTAGCCGCCCGTCGCGACCGCGCGCCGGCTGAGCCCGTTCGCCGAGAACCCGCCCGACGCGATCGCGAGATCGACGCCGTGCCGCAGCAGCGCGTCGCCCGCGATGCCGCTGTGGGTCTGCCGGAAGATCAGCCGGATGCCCGCGGCTTCCCGCGCGACCGCGTCGATCAGCGCGCGGCCGAGCGCGATCTCGAAGTCGTCCGACAGCCCGATCGAGATCGTGCGGCCGACCCGCTCGCCGCCGTCGGCCGCGATCGCGAGGCTCGCGCGGCAGCGATCGAGCGCGTCGGACAGGATCGGCTTGAGCTCGTCCGCGCGCGGCGTCGGCGCGAGCCCGCGGCCGGTGCGCACGAACAGCGGGTCGGCGTAGATCACGCGCAGCCGCGCGAGCGCCGCGCTGACGGCCGACTGCGTGAGGCCGAGCCGCAGCGCCGCGCGGCTCGCGCCGCCTTCCTCGTACAGCGCCTCGAACACCTTCAGCAGGTTCAGGTCGAGCCCGGCGATATCATCCGTATTCATGTCAGTTATCGTCGTATCGATTTGATCGATGAAATGATATCGATAAAGATGGCGTCACCCCATTCACCGGAGACGTCGTCATGTCCACCTCAGTCATCGCCGCGCTGCAGATCGGCGCATCGCCCGCCGGCACGCGCGCCACGCTCGACACGATCCTCGGCTACGAAACCGCGATCCGCGACAGCGGCGCGTCGCTCGTCGTGCTGCCCGAAGCCGTGCTCGGCGGCTATCCGAAAGGCGAGATCTTCGGCACGCGGCTCGGCTACCGGCTGCCCGAGGGCCGCGACGCGTATGCGCGCTACGCCGCGCAGGCGATCGACGTGCCGGGCCCCGAAACCGACGAACTGGCCGCGCTCTCGCAGCGCACGGGCGCGAGCCTCGTGGTCGGTGTGATCGAGCGCGGCGGCAGCACGCTGTACTGCACGGCGCTGTTCTTCGATCCGCGCGACGGGCTCGTCGCGAAGCACCGCAAGCTGATGCCGACCGGCACCGAACGGCTGATCTGGGGGCAGGGCGACGGCTCGACGCTGCCGGTGGTCGACACGGCCGCGGGCCGCGCGGGCGCCGTGATCTGCTGGGAGAACCACATGCCGCTGCTGCGCTGCGCGATGTATGCGAAAGGCTTGCAGATCTGGTGCGCGCCGACCGTCGACGAGCGCGACCTGTGGCAAAGCTCGATGCGGCACATCGCGCACGAGGGACGCTGCTTCGTCGTGAGCGCCTGCCAGGTGCAGCCGTCGCCGCGCGCGCTCGGCATCGACGTGCCGGGCTGGGATCCGGAGCGGCCGCTGATCCGCGGCGGCAGCGTGATCGTCGGGCCGCTCGGCGACCTGCTGACCGAGCCGCTGATCGGCGAGACCGGGCTCGTGACCGCGCGTATCGATACCGACGAACTCGTGCGCGCGCGTTACGACTTCGATGTGGTCGGGCACTATGCGCGCCCGGACGTGTTTTCGCTGCACGTCGACGAGCGGCCGAAGCGGTCGGTGGTGTTCGGCGAGTGACGGGTGCGACCGGGGCGCGGACGCCCCGGCGTGCGAATGGCGGCGAGGTGGCCTGACAGTCGGGCGGCCGGACAGCCAGACAGACCGCCGGACAACCAGGTAGCCGAACCGCCGAACCGCGGCGCGGCATTCAGCGGGCGGCGGCTCTCCCCGCCTCAGCGCATCGGCGCTTCCGCGATCCGCATGTAGTCGGCGATCCGCCGGCCTTCCATGTCCGGAAACTGCTCGTGCACGGAGATATCACCCATCCGCGCGATGTCGAAGGTGCGGAAGTCGTCGCGCAGCTCGCACCATGCGCCGATCGTCCAGCGTCCGCCCCAGTAGACGAGCCCGAGCGGCCACACGCGGCGCTTCGTGTGCGCGCCGAGCCGGTCGCGGTAGTCGAAGCTGACGACGTGATGCGTGTCGACCGCCTGGTGGATCGCGTCGACCTTCGCGCAGAACGTCTCGTCGATGTGGAACGACGGCGCGAACACCGGCAGGCGATCGAGCGCGGTGCGCTTGTCGGCCGGCATCGCCGACGCGATCTTCGCGAGCGCCGAACGCGCGCCGCCCGCGAAGCGCGCGCCGCCCCAGGTCTCGAGCATGCGCGCGCCGGCCGCGAGCGCCGCGAGCTCCTCGGCCGTGAACGTGAGCGGCGGCAGGCTGGCGTTGCGGTTCAGCCGGTAGCCGATGCCGGCTTCGCCTTCGATCGGCACGCCCGACAGCTGCAGGTCGCGCACGTCGCGATAGACCGTGCGCGGCGACACCGACAGCCAGTCGGCGAGCTGCTGCGCGGTCGTGAGACGCCGCCCGCGCAGCAGCTCGGCGATCTGGAACAGGCGGTCGGCACGGCGCGTCATGGCTGCACCTCGACTCCAACGGCTACGGGGACTTCGCGATGATAGCGCCGCGCCGGCCGGAGGGTGGACGCACTCAGTGGCATTTCGGCGCGTGCAGGCCGACGCGGTTGCCTTCGGTGTCGATCAGGTAGCCGATGTAGCCGTAGTTGTTCGGCAACTCGACGACCGAACCCTGCACGACGCCGCCCGCGCGCTTCGCGCGTTCGAGTGCCGCGACGACCGACTCGCCGGCGTTCAGGTAGACGAGCACGCCGTTCGCGCTCGGCTTCATCTGCTGCGGATCGAACACGATGCTGCCGCCCGTGCTCGACGCTTCGTGATCGAACATGGCCATCGGCACGCCGCCGATGACTTCGCGCTGCAGCGTCGTCTGCAGCACGGTTTCGTAGAAACGGATCGCCCGGTCGAAATCGAGGGACGGGATGTCGAACCACGCGATCGCGCGTTCCAGGGTTGCGGTGTCGGTTGCAGTTGCGGACGTCATGACGAGCTCCGTGTTGTTCGGGTTCTTGATGGAAACCAGCCTTGCATTGCGCCGGGATTGCAGTGTGACCGGGGGCTGCTGACAGCGTGCTGTCAGTAGTCGTGGCGACGCTGACAAATGACGCTGACAAACGGCGGCTTCGCTCCCGCAACGACCGCGCGGAACCTCGGCGGCGCGCGTGGCGCCGCTCGCCTGGGTGCGGCGGAAAGAAAAATGCCCGGCCGATTGGCCGGGCATCGTCAGGGTGTCAGCAGGCGGCCGCAGCCGCCGCGTCGCGTATCAGGCGTCGCCTTCCGGCGTGGCCGGGCGTGCCTTCACGCTGCCGGCGATCAGGTCGAAGCGGAACAGCCGGCATTCGAGCGCGCCGTTGAACAGCGGCGTCTTCGCCGATTCGCGCAGGCGCAGCTGGCCCGGCAGCGAGCGGTCCGACGTCAGCAGGAACGCCTGCCAGCCGGTGAAGCGCTGCTTGAGCGCATCGCCGAGCGCGTTGAAGAACTCGCTGTCCGGCGCGTCGGTGTGCGTGCGGCGGAATGCGTCGTCGTTGCCGCGGTTGCGGCCCGTCTCGCGCACCTCGCCGCGCGCGCTGCGGCCGCGCACCTCGATCCGCTCGCCGTACGGCGGGTTCGCGAGGATGATGCCCGGGCCGTCGCACGGCGGCGTCATGCCGCGCGCATCGACCTGCTTGAGCCACACCGACGGCACGCCCGCGCGCTCGAGGTTCGCGCGCGCCTTCTCGAGCATGTCGCCCGAGATGTCGCTGCCGTACACGCCGAGCGAATCGCGCTTGCCGCGCGCCGCGCGTTTCGCGTCGAGCGCCGCGACCTTCAGGCCCTGCCATGCGGTGATGTCGTACTGCTTTAGCTTCTCGAAGCCGAAGCGGCGCTCGACGCCCGGCGCGACGCCGAGTGCGATCTGCGCGGCTTCCGCGAGGAACGTGCCGCTGCCGCACATCGGGTCGTACAGCGCGGTGCCGGGCGTCCAGCCCGTCAGGCGCAGGATGCCGGCCGCGAGGTTCTCGCGCAGCGGCGCCGCGCCCTTGTCGAGGCGCCAGCCGCGCTTGAACAGCGGCTCGCCCGACGTATCGAGGTACAGCGTGCACTCGGTGGCCGTCAGGAACGCGAACACGCGCACGTCCGGCGCGCCGGTGTCGATGCTCGGGCGCGAACCGGTCTTGTCGCGCATCCGGTCGCAGATCGCGTCCTTCACGCGCAGCGTCGCGAACTCGAGGCTCTTCAGCGGCGACTTGATCGCGGTGATGTCGACGCGCAGCGTCTGCGTCGACGCGAACCAGCGTTCCCACGGCTGCTCGAGCGCGAGCGCGTAGACGTCCTGTTCGTTGCGGTACGGGCGGTGCGCGATCTTCAGCAGGATCCGGCTCGCGATTCGCGAATGGAGGTTCGCGGCCATGCCGGCGGCCCAGCCGCCGCGGAAATGGACGCCGCCCGGCACCTGCGCGCCCGCGGTGAACGGCGCGCCGTCCAGATGGCGGCCGGCGATTTCGGCCAGCTCGGCGGCAAGCGCCGCTTCGAGGCCGCGCGGGCAGGGAGCGAAGAATTCGTACAGGGTGGGCGAGGACATAAGGCGGGTGAGGACGTGCAAAAGTCCACTATTGTACGCGGCGCGGGCGCCCGGGGCCGGCGTTGCGTCGGATTCGGGACGCCGGCGCGGGTCGGCCGGCCGTGACGGGCGGCCCGCCGGGCCGCGCGGCGGCGCCCGCCCGGGCGGGCGCGCCGCCGTCGAACGCTCAGTGCGAGCCCGGCTGGCCGGCGCGCGCGGCCGTTCCGCCGGCCGGCCAGAACAGCGCGGACGGCTTCGCGAGCACCGTGCGGACGATCGCGCCGACCAGCGCGCGCACCTTGGTGCGGCGCAGGCTGCGCGAGCGCACGGCCATCGTGAACGCGAGCGCGAAGCTCACGAGCACGTTGAGGATCGCCATGCTCAGCACGCCGGCGCCGGCCCACCAGAGTTCGGGCGTGCTCAGCGCGCCCTTGCCGAGCACGCCGAGCGCGATTCCGATCGAGCCGGCCGACAGCGTCACGTGCCGCACCTCGAACGGGAACAGGAACACGGTGACGATCGCGGGGATCAGGCCGAGCATCAGGCCGAGGCCGACGTTGGCGACCACGCCCGCGACGTTCGAGCGGCAGAAGTGCGCGAGTTTCGCGGCGCCCGACGCGCCGAGCGTGAGCCGCAGCCGGCGGTTGTACGTGAGCGCGTCGCCGACCCGGTGCAGCACGAACCAGTTGTCGGCCCAGCCCGCGAGCAGGCTCGACGCCCACAGCAGCACGCCCGTGAGCGCCGCATAGAACGGGGTCGGGCCCAGCAGCGAGAACGAATGCAGCGTCGCATGCGCCTTTTCCGGCGAGATCAGGTTCGCGTGCAGCAGGTTGCCCGCGAACAGCTGCACGAGCAGACAGACGGGCAGCACGACGAGCACGTTGCCGGAGATCGCCGCGGCCTGTGTGCGGATCAGCGCGATCACCGACGCGACGAACGCCTTCACGCCTTCCTCGTGACCGGTGTCGTCGAGCTCGCGCGCGAGCGTCGGCGCGGTCATCGCGGGCTGCTTGGTCGCGAGCGTGAAGTGCAGGAAGTGCATCAGCATGAAGCTGGCCGCGTAGTTGACGCCCGCGAGCAGCCCTTCGAGCATCGACTGCAGGTGCGCGCCCGTGATCGCGAACTTCACGCACACGGTCACGACGGTGACGAGCCCGCCGCCCGCGGCCATCCGCAGCATCTTCAGGTACTCGGCGCGGCCGCGCGAGATGTAGTGCTCGCCGGTGTCCGCGTTGGTCTCGACGAGCTTGCGCGCGAACAGCGAGAAGTTGCTGCGCACGAGGTGCGACACGCTCTGGCTGTTCTGGTTCGCGTCGACGAGCTCGGCCGTCAGGCGCGCCATCCCGCGCAGGTCGTCGCGTGCCATCCACGCGTTGAGCAGCAGTTCCGCGCGCAGGATGCGCATGCGCATCCGTTCGACCTGGAACACGATGTCGACCGACACGCCGTTGCGGTACAGGTGCGCGAACACGTCGTCGACCGCGATCCGGCATTCGTCGAGCAGCACGCGCAGGTAATTCACCTCGTGCAGCAGCTTGCTCGGGTCGCCGCCGTCCTCGACGGCCGCGTGGGCGGTCTCGACCGCGAGCATCGCACGCGTGAGGCGGTAGAACGGCTGCGTTTCGAGCGGCTTGCGCGCGTCGTCGTCGGACAGGCGGCTGCGCACCGTCTGCGACAGGCCGGTCGAGCTGATCTGGCAGGTCAGGTTGTGCAGCGCGGCCAGCAGGTCGCGCGAGAACGAGCCGGGCTCGTGGCGTTCTTCGTCGGTGACGTCGAACGAGATCAGCTCGGCGAGGCGGGCAAGCAGGTCGTCGGGCAGCGCGTCGATCCATTGCGCGTCTTCCGGCGTCGGGAACATCAGCGTGAACAGCGCCGTCAGCTCACGGCGGTTCGGCGCCGGCGGGATCAGCGACGAGTCGATGCGCTCGAACAGCGCGCCGAAGAAACCGGAATGCACGGGCATCCCCGCGTCGCACAGCAGCGAGATGCCGTCGCATTCGCGCAGGATCCCGCGCAGGATGCGCGCCGCGTGCGATTTCCATGCCGGGTTGCGGTCGAGCACGTGGAACAGGTAGCGCAGCCGCGCGTGCGCCGGATACGCGCGTGCGTCGGCATCGCGTGCGGCCGGCGTGTCGTGCGCGGCCTGCATCGCGCCGTTGCGGCGCAGCCAGTGCGCGAGCTCGATCAGCCATTCGCTGCGCTCGGCGTACGGCGCGTCCGCGTCGGCATGCGCGAGCAGCGCATCGAGCTGGTGGCCCGCATTGCGCGACGCGCGCCACTTCTTGATCAGGGTCGTCAGGGAATGAAACATAAACGGAATAGCGATAGCCCTGGACGGGCGGGTTCGGGATGCCGGCCGGGAACACACGGCGCGGCGCCGGCGAGAACGGTGAAGCTGGTCGGGATGCCGGACGATGCGCGGCGACCCGCGATGCGGCTGCCCCGATACGGTGCACGCGAACACGCGTGCGAGCCCCGGGAGACGCGGCGGCCGGGCCGGCCACAACGGGCGGATCGCCGCCGGCTGGCGCGCGCGACAGGCGGCACGCGCCGGAAAGTGCGTAGGATCGTCAATCGGGCGCGAAAACGCAAGCCGACCGCATTGCATGGCGCCGGTTCCGGCGGATTTTGACAAACACTGCAAAGCGGCCGTCCGGCCGATGGATGCCGTGCTGCGTCGGCCGTGGCGACGAGGGCGGCGGGTTCGCGTGCGCGGCGGCGCGCGCACGCGGATCGATGCCGACGAGGACTATCGGGCAGCGCGTGCCGAATCCGGTCGCAGGCGCGCAGGCACCGGACGCCGGCCGCGCGCCGCGCTTACGCGCCGGACTTGACGCTCGCGCTCGCGTCGCCGCCGGGCGTCGGATTGGCCGGGCAGGGCATGACGGGCGCGGCGGCCACTGCCTTGCCGGACGCGGTCGTCGACGGGGTCGAGGCAGCCGTCGAGCCGCGCCGCGCGGCGAGCGCGCGCACGCCGGACGCGGCCTGCGATGCAATCACGTCGAGCGCGCGCCGGTGACCGGCGACGAGCGCGTCGTAGCCGTCGGCGACCGGTTCCGCGACGCTCGTGCGGCAGGTCATCAGTGCCTGCGTGCCGACCGCGCGCACGCTCCACACCGCATCGATCGCCGCACGCTTGCCGGGCCACGACTCGAAGCGCTGCACGTTCACGCTGATCCGATAGACGGGCACGCCGGCCGGATACGCGGAATTCGCGACGTCGATCGTGCCGAGCTGTGCGGCGAGGTCGTCGGACAGCGCGCGGCGAATCTCGTCGGCGGGCGGCGCGGCCCAGCGTTCCTGCTCGAGCACGTCGACCTGCGCGGCGTTCTTCTGCACGACGAGCTGGTTCTTCGCGACCTGTTCGGGCACGCCGACGGACGGCACCTCGATCAGGAACGGCGGGTTGGCGGGTGCGGTGCGCACGGGCGCCGCGGCGTCGGCCGGGCTCAGCGTATAGAACCGCGCGGGCGGCGAGCTGCACGCGGCGAGCGCGAGTGCGGCGAACACTGCCGCCGCGCCGCTCGCGAGGACGTTCACGCGTGTCGTCGTCATTATCGATCTCCTGATTTGCCCTTGAGCAGCGATTCGGGATGGCGCTCCAGATAGTCGGCGAGCGCGTTCAGCGATTGCAGCGTGCGCGTGAGTTCCTTCAGCGCACCGCGCACGTCGGACTGCAGCGGCGAATCCTGCTGCAGCGTCACCTCGGCGGTCGAGAAGGTCTGCCGCGCGGCCGACAGCGTGTCGCGCGCTTCCGGCGCGACCTGCGTGTCGAGCTGCTTGAACAGCTTGTCGGCATTCGACAGCGCGCTGTTCAGGTTCGCGCCGATCTGGTCGAACGGCACCTTGTCGAGCTTCTTCGCGATGTCGGCAACCTGCAGCTGCAGTTCGTCGAGCGTGTTCGGCACGGTCGGCAGCTCGAGCGGCTGGCGCGCTGTATCGATCTTCACGGCCGGCGCCTTCGGGAAGAAGTCGAGCGCGACGTACAGCTGGCTCGTCAGCAGGTTGCCCGTGCGCAGCTGGCCGCGCAGCCCGTGCTGGACCAGGCGCTCGACGATCTCGCGGCGGGCCGGTTCGCCCTTGCTTTCGATCGTTTCGCGGAAGCGCGGTCCGAGCCGCTCCGGATACACGTTCATCGTCACCGGCATCAGGAAGTTCTTGGTCTTCGGATCGAAGTCGATGCCGATGTTCGTGACTTCGCCGAGCACGATGCCGCGGAAGTCGACCGGCGCGCCCACCGCGAGCCCGCGCAGCGACTGGTTGAAGTTCATCACGACCTGCAGCGGCTGGCCGTCCGGATCGCGCATCGCGTCGGCCTCGTCGGAGCCGAGGCGGAAGGTCGTGTTGTTCGGCGCCGTCGCGCCGCTGTCCTGGTTCGGCGGCGTCTGGAACGCGATGCCGCCGAGGATCACCGTCGCGAGCGACTGCGTGTTCAGCTTCAGGCCGCTCGAATCGAGCCGCAGGTCGACGCCGCTCGCCTGCCACCAGCGCGAGTTCACGCCGACGTACTGGTTGTACGGCGCATTGACGAACACGTTGAACGTGACGCCGGTGCCGTCCTTGTCGAGCGAGAAGCCGACCACCTGGCCGACCTGCACGCGGCGGTAGTAGACGGGCGAGCCGATGTCGACCGAGCCGAGCGAATCGCCGCGCAGCACGTACTGCGTGCCCTTCTGGTCGCCGGTCACGGGCGGCGGCGTCTCGAGGCCGGTGAAGTCGGTCTGCGTGTCCTGCCCGTGGCCGGCATCGACGCCGATGTACGCGCCCGACAGCAGTGTGCCGAGCCCCGACACGCCCGTCGCGCCGATGCGCGGACGCACGATCCAGAAGCGCGAGCCCTTGATCGCGAAGTCCTCGGCTTCCTTCTTCAGCTGCACCTGCACCAGCACGCGCGACAGGTCTTTCGACAGCTTGATCGTCTTGACCGTGCCGATCTCGACGTCCTTGTACCTGACCTGCGTCTTGCCCGGCTCGAGCCCTTCCGCGCTGTGGAAGCTGATCGAGATTTCCGGGCCGCGCTCGCGCACGGACTTGATCACGAGGCCGATGCCGATCAGCGCGGCGATCAGCGGCACGAGCCAGACGAGCGACGGCAGCCAGCCGCTTTTCGTCGAGATCGCGGGATCGGGCGGCCGGGACGCATCGTGCTGCGGGCCTTGCGGACTATTCATGGTGTTTCCCTGAGGTTTCGACTGGATCCCAGATCAGGCGGGGATCGAACTGCATCGACGCGAGCATCGTCAGGATCACGACCGAGCCGAACGCGAGCGCGCCGGGGCCGGCCGTGATGACGGCGAGCGAACGGAAATGGACGAGCGCGACGGTGAGCGTCACGACGAAGATGTCGAGCATCGACCAGCGGCCGATCCGCTCGACGATCCGGAACAGGCGCGTGCGCTGCAGCGGCCGCCACGTGGCGCGCCGCTGCGCGCTGGTGACGAGGATCGTCAGCACGCCGAGCTTGAGCATCGGCACGAGGATGCTGGCGACGAACACGACGACCGCGAGCGGCCAGTCGCCGGACGTCCAGAAATAGATGACGCCGCTCATGATCGTGTCTTCCTGCGAGCCGACGATCGACGACGTGTGCAGGATCGGCAGCAGGTTCGCCGGGATATAGAGGATCGCGGCCGCGATCAGCAGCGCCCAGGTACGCATGATGCTGTTCGGCTTGCGGATGTGCAGCGCGCTGCCGCAGCGCGCGCAATGCGCGTGCGGATGGTCGATCGTCTGCACGAGCCCGCATGCGTGGCAGCTGGCATAGCCCTCGCGGGCGGCGGTCGGCGTCGTCATCGGCGGGGGGCTTCCGGTCGCGGCGGGGTGTTGTCGGGCCGCACGGGCGAGCGCCCGGCGCGCAGGTCGTCGGCCATGTCCCACAGCGTGCGCGGATCGAACATCAGCACGACGGCGGTCATCAGCGTGAGTGCGGCGAACGCGAACAGCGCCGCGTCGGGCACGACGCGCGCGAGGCTCACCATCTTCACGATCGTCACGAGGATCCCGAGCATGAACACCTCGATCATCCCCCACGGCCGCACGAACTGGATCATGCGCAGCACGAAGTTCAGGCCCGGCGGCACGACGCCACGCCGGATCGGCAGCAGCACGTAAAGCAGCGCGGCCATCTCGACGAGCGGGAACAGCACGGTCGAACAGAACACCATCACGCCGACGATCTCCATGTCCTGATGCCACAGCGCGTCGATCGCGCCGATCAGCGTCGTCTGCACGCGGGTGCCGTTCAGGTCCATTTCGAGGATCGGGAATCCCTGCGCGATGATGAACGTGACGAGCGCCGCGACCGCCAGCGCGCTGATTCGCTCGATCTGCGTGGTGCTGTCGCGATAGAGCAGCGCGTCGCAGCGCGGGCAGCGTGCGATTTCGCGGCGCGCGAGGTGCGGTTTATGCAACAGTGCGTCGCATTCGTGGCAGGCAATCAGGTCGTGTCGTTGCATGGGAAAAGCGGTTGTTCGACGGGCGGGAGACGCGTCGACGGGGCCGGAACCCGCGCCAATCTTACCAAAACGGCTTTTTCGACGTGTCAACGCCCGGTTGCCGCGTGACCGGTCGGTAACATGGCGTAAACCTGGCAGCCGGCTGGCGCGCGTGTCCTCAGAGTCCGCGCGTGGCAAAAGGTTGCGGTAGCATGGCGGCCTTGACAAGCGTCGGACGAATGGGCCGGCGCAGCCGTTCGCTCAACTGAGGAATCCAAGATGGCATCGAAATCGCCGCCGGCCGGGCCGGCACGCTACGCGCACACCGCGATCGCGCTGCACTGGCTGATCGCGCTGCTGATCGTCTGCGGCTTCGCACTCGGCTGGGTCATGACCGACATCCCCGGCTTCACGCCGACGAAGCTGAAGTACTTCTCGTGGCACAAGTGGATCGGCGTGACGGTGTTCGCACTGGCCGTCGCGCGCGTGCTGTGGCGCGCGACCCACGTGCCGCCGCCGCTGCCGGGCGACACGCCGGCGTGGCAGCGCGCGGTGTCGCACGGCGTGCACATGCTGCTGTACGTGCTGATGATCGTGATCCCGGTCACGGGCTACCTGTACAGCTCGGCGTCGAACATCCCGGTCGTCTACCTCGGCATCGTGCCGCTGCCGCGCCTGATCGATCCCGATCCGGTGCTGAAGGAAACCTTCAAGACGCTGCACGTGTCCTTGAATTACATTCTGCTTGCGCTCGTCGCCATGCACGTGCTCGCGGCGCTCAAGCACCAGTTGTTGGACCGCGACGGCCTGCTGTCGCGGATGCTTCCCTCCGCCAAATGAAGGATCCCATGAAAGTGTCTTTCTCCCGCTCCATGCTGACCGCATTCGCCGCGGTGTCACTTGTCGCGTCGGCCGCGGCGCATGCCGACGTCGATCTCTCGAAGAGCAAGGTGTCCGCCGTGTCGAAGCAGATGAACGTGCCGACCGAAGGCGCGTTCAAGAAGTTCTCCGCGCAGGTGAAGTTCGACCCCGCGAAGGCGGCGCAGGGCAGCGCGCAAATGTCGATCGACATCGCGAGCTTCGACCTCGGCGACAAGATGTACAACGAGCAGGTCACGGGCAAGGACTGGTTCGACGCGAAGGCGTATCCGCAGGCGACCTTCGCGTCGTCGGCGATCGCGCCGGCCGGCGGCAACAAGTACAACGTGACCGGCAAGCTGACGATCAAGGGCAAGTCCGAGACCGTCACCGTGCCCGTCACGGTCACGCAGAGCGGCGCGACGCAGACCTTCGACGGCGTGCTGCCGATCAAGCGTTCGGCGTTCAACGTCGGCACCGGCGAGTGGAAGGACACGTCGATCGTCGCCGACGAAGTGCAGATCAAGTTCCATCTCGTCGCCACGAAGTAAGCGGCGGGCTGTCGCATCACCCCGAATGCCGCGCGAGGGCGCGGCGCTGTTCCAAGGAGAAAGCATTTGAAAAAGCATCTGATCATCGCCGCGGGCGCGCTGGCCGCCTCGCTGTCGTTCTCGGCATTCGCCGACAGCGCGACGTACCAGTTCGACCCGAGCCATACGTACCCGAGCTTCGAGGCCGACCACTTCGGCGGCCTGTCGGTCTGGCGCGGCAAGTTCGACAAGTCGAGCGGCAGCGTGACGCTCGACCGCGCGGCGAAGACCGGCACGGTCGACGTGACGACCGACGTCGCGTCGATCCAGACGGGCAGCGCGAAGCTCGACGAGCACCTGCAGACGGCCGAGTTCTTCGACGTCTCCAAGTTCCCGCAGGCGAACTACAAGGGCACCATCAAGTTCGACGGCGACAAGCCGGTGTCGGTGGTCGGCAACCTGACGCTGCACGGCGTCACGAAGCCGCTCACGCTGAAGATCGATTCGTTCAAGTGCATGCCGCATCCGATGCTCAAGCGTGAAGTGTGCGGCGTCGACGCGGTCGGCGAATTCAGCCGCGACGATTTCGGCCTCGACTACGGCAAGCAGTACGGCTTCAAGATGAAGACGAAGCTGCTGATCACGGCCGAAGCCGTCAAGCAGCAGTAACGCGCCCGGCCGGGCCGGCCGCCGCGTCACGCTCGCCGGCCCGTCGCGTGCCAGCCGCCGCGCTCCCGTTGTTCGGGGGCGCGGCGGTTTTTTTTGCGCGCCTATAATCGTGCGCACAGCTCGCGGCGCGAGAACGGACGCGTCGGACAGAACGTACAACGACAAGGAGATCGCCGATGCACGCCGTCACGCAGTCCAGCTCCATTGCTTCGTCGTCGCGCGTATGGCGCGCGGTGGTCGCCGCGTCGATCGGCAACGCGCTCGAATGGTTCGACCTCGTCGTCTACGGCTTCTTCGCGGTGACGATCTCGAAGCTGTTCTTTCCGGCCGGCAACGACACCGTGTCGCTGCTGCTCACGCTCGGCACGTTCGGCGTGTCGTTCTTCATGCGCCCGCTCGGCGCGATCGTCCTCGGCGCGTACGCCGACCGCGCGGGCCGCAAGGCCGCGCTCACGCTGTCGATCCTGCTGATGATGGCCGGCACGCTGGTCATCGCGGTACTGCCGACCTACCGGACGATCGGCGTCGCGGCGCCGCTGATCCTCGTCGCCGCGCGATTGATGCAGGGCTTTTCGGCCGGCGGCGAATTCGGCAGCGCGACCGCGTTCCTGGCCGAGCATGTGCCCGGGCGGCGCGGTTTCTTCGCGAGCTGGCAGGTCGCGAGCCAGGGGCTCACGACGCTGCTCGCGGCGGGTTTCGGCACCGTGCTGAACGCGCAGCTCACGGCCGAGCAGATGGCCGCGTGGGGCTGGCGCATCCCGTTCTTTTTCGGACTGCTGCTCGGGCCCGTCGCGTACTACATCCGCTCGAAGGTCGACGAGACGCCCGAATTCCTCGCGGCGGAAAGCACCGCGAGCCCGCTGCGCGACACGTTCGCGTCGCACAAGGCGCGGCTCGTCGCCGCGATGGGCGTGGTGGTGCTCGGCACCGTCGCGACCTATCTCGTGCTGTTCATGCCGACCTACGGCGTGAAGCAGCTCGGCCTCGCGCCGTCGGCCGCGTTCGCGGCGATCCTCGTCGTCGGCGTGATCCAGATGGCGTTCGCGCCGCTCGTCGGCCACTGGTCGGATCGTTACGGCCGCGTGCGCGTGATGCTCGCGCCGGCCGTCGGCATTCTCGTGCTGATCTATCCGGCGTTCGCGTATCTCGTCGCGCATCCGGGCTTCGGCACGCTGATCGCGCTGCAGGTACTGCTCGCGTTCCTGATGACCGGCTATTTCGCGGCGCTGCCGGGGCTGCTGTCCGAAGTGTTTCCGGTGCAGACGCGCACGACCGGGATGTCGCTTGCGTATAACGTCGCGGTGACGATCTTCGGCGGCTTCGGGCCGTTCATCATCGCATGGCTGATCCGCGCGACCGGGATGAAGACCGCGCCGAGCTTCTACCTGATGTTCGCGGCCGTGCTGAGCCTCGCGGCGCTGGTGGTGTTGCGGCGGCGGTTCGGGTTCCGGTGATCGGGAAGGGCGGCCGTCGATCAGCCGTCGGTATCGCGCAGCGTCTTTGCCGTCGCGCGCAGCGTTTCGAGATCGGCCGGGATGTTCTGCCGGCCGGCCGGGTTCGTCGCGGATACCGTTTCGATGAAGCGGTAAGTGGCGTCGTACTGTGGTTTCGAGAGCAGCAGGCGCCGAGTGGCCAGTGCATCGCGTGCGTCGTCTCGAGCACGTTGCGCATCGGCACCGAGCGCGCGATAGTGCTTCCGGAGGAGCGCCGACACCGGGTTTTGCGGCATCTCTGCCGCCAGCGCGTCGAGTGCCGCGACATCGTCGTACCGTGCCTGCTTCTCGGCGAAAAGCTCGGCTCGACCCCACGCTTCATCGAAGGCCTTGCGCTGCTCGTCGGCGCGCGCCATCTCGTGGTTGACGATCCAGGTGCTGGCGCTGCCGATCAGTGCACAGGCGATTCCCACGGCGAGCGGATGTTCGAGGAATGCGCGGATGGAGCGGCGTGGTCTGGCGTGTGTCATCGGCTTCGGTCCGGAGGTGACGGAGCGTTCAATCTACCACCGCGGCCGATGCGGTCGGTCCGACGGCACGTCAGTGCTCGCCGCGCTCGCATACCGGCTGCGCCGGCATCAGTTGCGCCGGTGCAGCGACGGTCTGCACCGGGCGGCCGGCGAGCGCGTCGAGCGCTTGCCGGAGCTGCCAGTCACTTGCCGTGCCGAATTCGCGCTGCGGAAGCGCCGCGCTCTTCGCCGTATCGATCTTCGCGCGCACGCGGGCTTCGCGCAGTGCCTGCCGTGCCTTGCGAACCTGCGCGAACGGGTCGGGCGCGACCCGGTCCGCATACGGCGCGCGGGCGAGATCGACTTCGCGGTACCACAGCAGCACGCCGTCGACGTCCGAGTCGCGGCGCGGCGGCACGAGCCAGTCCGGCACGACGCCGTAGCCGTCCATCGGGCAGCCGTTCGGCCGCAGGTTGCGCGCGAACGTGAAAGCAAGGCGCGTGCCGTCGATCAGGTCGACGCCGGTCTGCGCGAGTCCCTTTCCGTAGGTCGGCATCCCGAGCAGCCGCGCGCGGTCGAGATCCTTCAGTGCCGCCGCCGTCGCTTCGGCGGCCGACGCGCTCTGTCCGTCGACGAGCACCACGAGCGGCACGGTGCGCCACCAGTCGTCGGCCTGCAGCGGCGCGAGCGGATCCTGGCCGCGCATGACCGGCAGTTCGTAGTCGGGCCAGTTGGTCGTGAAGCGGCGGCGCTTCGTGCCGTCGCGCTCGAGCGTGATCATCGCGGTACGGTCGCGCCCGGCGAACAGCGCGGTGATGCCGATCGCCGCATTCAGCGCGCCGCCGCCGTTGATGCGCAGGTCGAGGATCACGCCTTTCACCGGCGGCCCCGCGCGGCGCGCGGCCTGCACCGCGTCGATATAGCTGCCGACCGCGGGCTCCGGAAAGCTCGACAGCCGCGTGTACAGGATGTCGCCGGCGAGCCGCTTCGTCGTCGCCGGGTGTGGCCGGACGATCGCGCGGACCGGCGCGAAGGTCAGCGTCGCGTGGTTCGGACCGCGCCGGACCGTGAGCTTCAGCGGCACGCCCGCGTCGCCCTTCGCGAATTTCACGACCTCGCTGCTGTCGATGCCGACGACGCTCCGGCCGTTCATCGCGACGACGAGATCGTCGGGCCGCACGCCGGCCTGTTCGGCGGGCGCGTCGGGGATGACGTCGAGGATGTGCAGCCCGTCGGGCCGTGTCTCGAACACGATGCCGATGCCCGGCGTGCCGTCGCGCGCGCGGCGCTCGTCGTCGCGCCGTTCCTGCTCCTCCTTCGCGTTGAAGAAGCGCGCGTGCGGCAGCGTCTTGATCCCGTCGTGCACGGTGGCGTCGAGCAGCGCGCCGATGTCGACGTCGGTCAGGTGCTGCTTCTTCAGCACGTCGACCGCGGCCTTCAGTTCGCAGAGCTGCGGTTCCCAGTCGGGCGGGCAGGGTGACGGTTGCGACGCGGCGGCAGCAGCGGCCGCCGCGGCCGCGGACGGGGCCGCAGGCGGGACGGCAGGCGGCGCGGACGCGGATTGCGCGCGCGCGGCCGATGCGCATGCAACGAACGCAGCCGCGGCGGCTGCGCCGGTACTCCAGGCGACGATGCGATGAACGACACGCGTGGCTGGCATCATGAGGACCGCGGCTTCGGCGGGTGGCGGGGCGGGACGGTGACGCGATTGTAGCCGACGGTCCGTGCAGTCGCGACGGACGAGGAGGGCGGCGGCTCGCCCATGAAAAAAGGCCGGTCCACGAGGGACCGGCCTTCCGGTATCAGCCGAAGCGATACAGCGCTTAAACCTGCGCGCCCGCGTTCGGATCGTCCGGATCGTGCGCGGTCTTCTTTTCCTTGATGAGGTCTTCGCGCTTGATGCCGAGCCACATCGCGAGCGAGCCCGCGACGAACACCGACGAGTAGATGCCGAACATGATGCCGACCGTCAGCGCGAGCGCGAAGTAGTGCAGCGTCGGGCCGCCGAAGAAGAACATCGACAGCACCATCATTTCCGTCGACGTGTGCGTGATGATCGTCCGCGACATCGTGGTCGTGATCGCGTGGTTGATCACTTCCTGCACGCTCATCTTGCGTTCGCGGCGGAACGTTTCGCGGATCCGGTCGAAGATGACGACCGACTCGTTGACCGAGTAGCCGAGCACCGCGAGGATCGCCGCGAGCACCGCCAGCGAGAACTCCCACTGGAAGAACGCGAAGAAGCCGAGAATGATCACGACGTCGTGCAGGTTCGCGATGATACCGGCGACCGCGTACTTCCATTCGAAGCGGATCGACAGGTAGATCACGATGCCGATCACCACGCACGCGAGCGCGAGGAGACCGTCGGTCGCAAGCTCGCGGCCGACCTGCGGGCCGACGAACTCGACGCGCTGCAGCGTCACGTCGGGGCTTTGCGCCTTCAGCGCGGTCATCACCTGGTCGCTCTGCTGCGCGGACGTGAGGCCTTCCTTCAGCTGCAGGCGGATCAGCACGTTGCGCGACGTGCCGAAGTTCTGCACCTGCGCATCGGCATAGCCGAGCTTGCCGAGCGTGTCGCGCACGGGTTCGAGCTGCGCGGCCTGCTGGTACTGGACCTCGATCACCGTGCCGCCGGTGAATTCGACGGACAGGTGCAGCCCGCGGTGGAACAGGAAGAACACGGCGGCGAGGAACGTGACCAGCGAGATCACGTTGAACACCAGCGCGTGCCGCATGAACGGAATGTCTTTACGGATGCGGAAAAATTCCATGGCTTCGTCTCCGGGGCCTTATTGGGTCGAGCCCGGTTTCTTCGGCGACACGCCTTGCTGCGCGCGGTTGCGCAGCTGCGGCTTGCCGGCGCGCGGTGCGTCGCCCTTCGCGGGTGCGGCGAGCTTCGCGGCGCGCGCGGTGTCGGTCGATTCGTCGGCCGCGCCGAACGCTGCACCTGCGGCACCGGCCGTGGCGCCTTCCGGCTTCCACACCTGGCCGATCGCGAGCGACTTCAGCTTCTTGCGGCCGCCGTACCAGAGGTTGACGATCCCGCGTGAGAAGAACACCGCGGAGAACATCGACGTCAGGATGCCGAGGCAGTGCACGATCGCGAATGCGCGAACCGGGCCCGAGCCGAACGCGAGCAGCGCGAGGCCGGCGATCAGCGTCGTGACGTTCGAGTCGAGAATCGTCGCCCACGCATGCGCGTAACCGGCCTGGATCGCGAGCTGCGGCGGCTGGCCGGCGCGCAGTTCTTCACGCACGCGCTCGTTGATCAGCACGTTCGAGTCGATCGCCATGCCGAGCGCGAGCGCGATGGCCGCGATACCCGGCAGCGTCAGCGTCGCCTGCATCAGCGACAGCACCGCGACGAGCAGCAGCAGGTTCACCGACAGGCCGATCACCGAGATCACGCCGAACAGCATGTAGTACGCGATCATGAACACGGCGATCGCGCAGAAGCCCCAGATCACCGAGTGGACGCCCATCTTGATGTTGTCCGCGCCGAGGCTCGGGCCGATCGTGCGTTCCTCGATGATGTCCATCGGTGCGGCGAGCGAACCGGCGCGCAGCAGCAGCGCGAGGTCGGCCGCCGCCTGCGGCGTCGGTTGGCCCGTGATCTGGAAGCGGTCGCCGAGTTCGGACTGGATCGTCGCGACCGTCAGCACCTCGCCCTTGCCCTTCTCGAACAGCACCATCGCCATCGGCTTGCCGATGTTCTCGCGCGACACCGCGCGCACCGAGCGGCCGCCCGCCGAGTCGAGGCGGATGTTGACCGACGGACGCTGGTGTTCGTCGAAGCCGGCCGACGCATCGATGATGCGGTCGCCGGTGAAGATCACTTCCTTCTTCAGCAGCACGGGCGCCTGGTTGCCCTGCGTGAACAGCTCCTCGCCCGGCGGCACGGGGTCGTTCGGGTTCGGGTGCGTGTTGAGCGGATCGGCGAGGCGCGCCTCGAGCGTCGCGGTGCGGCCGATGATGTCCTTCGCCTTCGCGGTGTCCTGCACGCCCGGCAGTTCGACGACGATACGGTCGCTGCCCTGCTGCTGCAGGATCGGCTCGGACACGCCGAGTTCGTTCACGCGGTTGTGGAGCGTGGTCAGGTTCTGCTTGAGCGCGGCGTCCTCGACGGCCTTCTGCACGGCCGGCGTGAACGTGCCGACGACTTGCGTGCCGCCGCCGCCGGGCTGGGTCGCCCATTGCAGTTCGGTGACCGACGCGGCGAGCACCTTGCGGGCGTCTTCGGCCGTTTGCGCGTCGCTGAAGTTGACGACGACGGACTGGTCGACGCGGCTCACGCCGCCGTCGCGGATGTTCTTGTCACGCAGCAGCGCACGGGCGTCGGACGCGTCGGAGTCGAGCTTCTTGGTGAGCGCGCCCGTCATGTCGACCTGGAGCAGGAAATGCACACCGCCGCGCAGGTCGAGGCCGAGATACATCGGCAGGGCGTGCAGCGCGGTCAGCCAGCGCGGCGACGCGCTCTGCAGGTTCAGTGCGACGACGTACTGCGGATCGTTCGGGTCGGTGTTCAGCGATTTCTGCAGCAGGTCCTTGACGCGCAGCTGCGTATCGGTGTCCTTCAGGCGCACGCGGATGTTCGCGTTGGACGCCGTGTTCTCGAAGGTGACGTCGTCCGGCGTGATCTGCGCGGACGCGAGCGCGGATTCGACCTGGGTCAGCGTGGTCGAGTCGAGCTTGACCGTGGCCTTGCCGCTCGACACCTGCACCGCCGGCGCTTCACCGAAGAAGTTGGGCAATGTGTACAGAAGGCCGATGGCGAGCGCCACGACCATCACGACATATTTCCAGAGTGGATAACGATTCATGAGGGGGCCGAACGGGTGGTTGGCGTGAAAGCGTCGCGTCCGGCGCCGCGGCGGCCCGCGCTGTCAGGCGGGCACGGCGCGGGGAGCCGGACGCTCGGTGAAAACCTTACAGCGACTTGATCGTGCCCTTCGGCAGAATGGTCGTGACCGCAGCCTTCTGCACGGTGATTTCGGTGCCTTCGGCGATTTCGACGCCGATGTAGCCTTCGGTGACCTTCGTCACCTTGCCGACGAGGCCGCCGCTCGTGACGACTTCGTCGCCCTTCGCCATGGCCGCGAGCATGTTGCGGTGTTCCTTCTGGCGCTTCATCTGCGGACGGATCATGATGAAGTACAGCACCGCGAACATCAGGATGAGCGGCAGGAAGCTCATCAGGCTCGATTCGGCGCCACCGGCGCCTTGCGCGAAGGCATTGGAAATGAACGGCACGTTGGTCTCTCCGTAGGGGAAGATCGAAAAATAAGCCGGTTATTCTACCACCGGCCCCATGCGCGAACGGCTCGGCAAATGCGCTTTCGGATCAAGCTGTTAAGCGTGAAACGACGCCGTTGCGACTCGTTTGGAAAGGCGATTGTAATGTTTGGCGGTCGCGACGGGCACCCGGAACGCATTATTTAGTACACGTCCTATGTGACGGGCGCGCTGCGGGCCGCCGGCCCGTCAGTCGACCCCTCTCGCGCGATCCTCCGCGAAGCGCTGGCGGAATGCGTCGAACGTATGGGTCTCGATCGCGTCGCGGATCTCGCTCATCAGCTGCAGGTAGTAGTGCAGGTTGTGGATCGTGTTGAGCTGCGCGCCGAGGATTTCGCCGACGCGGTGCAGGTGATGCAGGTAGCCGCGCGAGAAATTCTGGCACGTGTAGCACGTGCAGCTCGCGTCGAGCGGCTTCAGCGAGTTCTTGTGCGTCGCGTTGCGGATCTTCACGTCGCCGAAGCGCGTGAAGAGCCAGCCGTTGCGCGCGTTGCGGGTCGGCATCACGCAGTCGAACATGTCGATGCCGTTCGCGACGCCCTCGACCAGGTCCTCCGGCGTGCCGACGCCCATCAGGTAGTGCGGCTTGTGGGCCGGCAGCTTCGGGCCGACGTGCCGCAGCACGCGCATCATGTCTTCCTTCGGCTCGCCGACCGACAGCCCGCCGATCGCGAGGCCGTGGAAGCCGAGCTCCGCGAGGCCCGCGAGCGATTCGTCGCGCAGGTCCTCGAACATCCCGCCCTGGACGATCCCGAAGAGGGCGTTCGGGTTGCCGAGCCGGTCGAACTCGTCGAGCGAGCGCTTCGCCCAGCGCAGCGACATGCGCATCGACTCGGCCGCTTCCTTGTGCGTGGTCGGCACGCCGTTGGTCGCGTACGGCGTGCACTCGTCGAACTGCATCACGATGTCCGAGTTCAGCACCTTCTGGATCTGCATCGACACTTCCGGCGACAGGAACAGCTTGTCGCCGTTGATCGGCGATGCGAACGTCACGCCGTCCTCGGTGATCTTGCGCAGGTCGCCGAGCGAGAACACCTGGAAGCCGCCCGAGTCCGTCAGGATCGGCTTGTTCCAGCCCATGAAGCCGTGCAGGCCGCCGTGCGCGTCGATCGTGTCGAGGCCCGGGCGCAGCCACAGGTGGAACGTGTTGCCGAGGATGATCTGGGCCTTGATCTCGTGCAGCTCGCGCGGCTGGATCGCCTTCACGGTGCCGTACGTGCCGACCGGCATGAAGATCGGCGTCTCGACCACGCCGTGGTTGAGCTTCACGCGGCCGCGGCGCGCATGGCCGTCGGTCGTCAGCAGTTCGAATTCGAGCCCGTTCGCGGGGCGGTCCTGCACGGGGGCGTGCGGATGAGCGTGCGTATCGTGGGATGAACCTTCGGTCATCGCGTCATTCTCCTTGCCACCGGAGAACAGTCCGGCGCATGTTGGAAACGCCGCCGGGCAACCGGCGGCGGGGAAAAGCGGGTGCGCGCCATCGTAGCGCGTACCGCAGCAAAACGGGGGCGACGGCGCGGGGACAACGGCGCGACGGCGCGACGCGCAGCGGCCGCAGCGCGGTCGCGGGCCGGCGTGTCTTCGCACCTGCCGCGCTTACGCGCGCGGCGCCTCCGGCGTGCCGCGCCGCGTGAGCAGCATCGCGTCGCCGTAGCTGAAGAAGCGGTAGCGTGCGTCGATCGCGTGCCGGTACGCGGCGCGGATCGTCTCGACGCCCGCGAACGCCGACACCAGCATCAGCAGTGTCGACTTCGGCAGGTGGAAGTTCGTGACGAGCCGGTCGACGATCCGGAAAGCATAGCCGGGCGTGATGAAGATGTCGGTCTCGGCCTGCGTCGCCGCGAGCGGGCGGCCGGCTGCGTCGGCGCTGCGCGCCGCGGCTTCGAGCGCGCGCATCGAGGTCGTGCCGACCGCGATCACGTTGCCGCCGCGCGCGCGGGTCGCGGCGATCTTGTCGACGAGCGACTGCGGCAGGTCGTACCACTCGCTGTGCATCTTGTGCTCGGCGATGTTGTCGACGCGCACCGGCTGGAACGTGCCGGCGCCCACGTGCAGCGTCAGCGTCGCGCGCTCGACGCCCATCGCGTCGAGCTGCTCGAGCAGCGGCTGGTCGAAATGGAGCCCGGCCGTGGGCGCGGCGACCGCGCCCGGATTGCTCGCATAGACGGTCTGGTAGCGCGTTTCGTCGGTCGCGTCCGGATCGTGCTCGATATAGGGCGGCAGCGGCAGGCGGCCGAACTGCTCGATCAGGTCGAGGCACGGCTCGGGGAAGATCAGCGTGAAGAACGGCTCGACGCGCTCGCCGACCGTCACGTCGAACGCGTCGGCGAGGCGCAGCGTCGTGCCGGCGCCCGGCGACTTGCTCGCGCGGATCTGCGCGAGCGCGGTGTGCGTGCCGGTCACGCGCTCGATCAGTACCTCGATCTTGCCGCCGCTGGCCTTCTGGCCGAAGAACCGTGCCTTCAGGACCTTGGTATCGTTGAACACGAGCAGGTCGCCGGGCGCGATGCACGACGGCAGCTCGGCGAAGCGGCGGTCGACGAGGCGCGCGGGCTCGACGGTGCCGTCGACCTCGAGCAGGCGGCTCGCGGTACGGTCGGGCAGCGCGGTTTGCGCAATCAGCTCGGGAGGCAGATTGAAATCGAAATCGGAAAGCGTGAACATGCGGGCTGGTTCGAAACGGCCGGCGGGCGCCGCCGACAAGGCGGAAACGCATGAATGGGGCGCGCGAGCCGCTATGATGGCGGGATGCGCGGCCTGGCCGGCGTCGTTCGTTCGGACGACGTGAAAGCCGCTATTGTACTTGCCTTGCGAAGCACCCAGACGATCCGATGCCTGTGTCACCACGCCGTTCCACCGCCGCCGTTGCCGATTCCGCCGATCCGTTCGACGCGGACGATGCCGCGTTACCCGCGCGCAGCGCGGGGGAGCACGAGTCACCGCGCGGTATCGCGCCGCGGCGCACGGGCCCGAAGCGCGGTGCCGACGGGCGGCTCGCGCAGCCGGCCGCTGCCGCACCCGACGCCGAACCGGGCGCGGGCGGCGACGAAGCGGGTGAAGCGGGTGCAGCGGGACCATCCGGTGCGAAACGCAAGAAGAAGCCGGCCGCCGACAAACCCGTGAAGACCGTCGACAAGCTCGCGAAGCTCGGCCTCACGCGCTCGATCGATCTCGTGCTGCATCTGCCGATGCGCTACGAGGACGAAACCACGCTCACGCCGATCGGCGAACTGCTGCCGGGCGGCATCGCGCAGACCGAAGGCGTCGTGTTCGACAACGAGGTCGCGTACCGGCCGCGTCGGCAGCTCGTCGTGAAGATCCAGGACGATGACGGCGAGCAGCTCGTGCTGCGCTTCCTCAATTTCTACGGCTCGCAGGTCAAGCAGATGGCCGTCGGCCAGCGGCTGCGCGTGCGCGGCGACGTCCGCGGCGGCTTCTTCGGGATGGAGATGGTGCATCCGGCCGTGCGCGTCGTCGAGGCCGATGCGCCGCTGCCGCAGGTGCTCACGCCCGTCTATCCGAGCACGGCCGGCGTGTCGCAGGCGTATCTGCGCAAGGCGATCGAGAACGCGGTCGAGCGCACGCCGCTGCCCGAGCTGCTGCCGCCCGAGATCGAGCGTGACTACCTGAAGCCGCTCGGCGTGCCGACGCTCGCGCAGGCCGTGCGCATCCTGCACCACCCGGCCGTCGATTCCGACGAAGCCGCGCTGATGGACGGCTCGCATCCGGCGTGGACCCGCATCAAGTTCGAGGAGCTGCTCGCGCAGCAACTGTCGCTCAAGCGCGCGCACGAGGAGCGCCGCACGCGCGCGGCGCCCGCGATGCCGCGCCGCGCCACGACCGATGCAGATGCGCTGACCACGCGTCTCTACGCGGCGCTGCCGTTCACGCTGACGGGCGCGCAGTCGCGCGTCGTCGACGAGATCGCGCACGACCTCACGCTCGCGCACCCGATGCAGCGGCTGCTGCAGGGCGACGTCGGCAGCGGCAAGACGGTCGTCGCGGCGCTGGCGGCCGCGCAGGCGATCGACGCCGGCTACCAGGCCGCGCTGATGGCGCCGACCGAAATCCTCGCGGAACAGCATGCGCGCAAGCTGCGCGCGTGGCTCGAACCGCTCGGCGTCACGGTCGCATGGCTCGCGGGCAGCCTGAAGGCGAAGGAGAAGCGCGCGGCGATCGAGGCCGCGGCGCTCGGCACCGCGCAGCTCGTGATCGGCACGCACGCGATCATCCAGGACACCGTCGAATTCGCGCGGCTCGGCCTCGTGATCGTCGACGAGCAGCACCGCTTCGGCGTCGAGCAGCGTCTCGCGCTGCGCGCGAAGGCCGCGAACGCGGCTAACGGCGCGCGCGATTTCCAGCCGCACCAGCTGATGATGTCGGCCACGCCGATCCCGCGCACGCTCGCGATGACGTATTACGCGGACCTCGAGGTGTCGACGATCGACGAGCTGCCGCCGGGCCGCACGCCGGTGCTGACGCGCCTCGTCGGCGACGCGCGGCGCGAGGAGGTGATCGCCCGCGTGCGCGAGGCCGCGCTGACCGGCCGCCAGGTGTACTGGGTGTGTCCGCTGATCGAGGAGAGCGAGACGCTGCAGCTGCAGACGGCCGTCGAAACCTATGAAACGCTGGCCGCGGCACTGCCCGAGCTGAAGGTCGGGCTCGTGCACGGGCGGCTGTCGCCGGCCGACAAGGCGGCCGTGATGGAGGCCTTCACGCGCAACGACGTACAACTGCTCGTCGCGACGACCGTGATCGAAGTCGGCGTCGACGTGCCGAATGCCTCGCTGATGGTGATCGAGCACGCGGAGCGCTTCGGCCTCGCGCAGTTGCACCAGCTGCGCGGCCGCGTCGGGCGCGGCACCGCGGCGTCGGTGTGCGTGCTGCTGTACACGGGCCCGCTGTCGCTGACCGGCCGCGAGCGGCTGAAGACGATGCGCGAGACGACCGACGGCTTCGAGATCGCGCGGCGCGACCTCGAGATCCGCGGCCCCGGCGAATTCCTCGGCGCGCGCCAGTCCGGCGCGGCGATGCTGCGCTTCGCGAACCTCGAGACCGACGGCTGGCTGATCGATCCGGCCCGCGACGCGGCGGCGCGGCTGATCGCCGCGTATCCCGACGTGGTCACGCAGCATCTCGCCCGCTGGCTCGGCGCGCGCGAGCAATATCTGAAGGCCTGATTCGCGCATTCAGGGTCGGATTTAAAACCGCCATGCAGCGCTGATTCGGCGTGTTGCGATACAGAGAAACTTGGCGAACCGGTGCCAACGGGTGTATAAATTAAACCTATCGCCTGTATATCCCTGATTGACCCACAATGACCCTGACTGAATTGAAATACATCGTCGCGGTCGCGCGCGAACGGCACTTCGGTCGCGCGGCCGAAGCGTGCTTCGTGAGCCAGCCGACGCTGTCGGTGGCGATCAAGAAGCTCGAAGACGAGCTCAACGTGCAGATTTTCGAGCGCGGCGCGAGCGAGGTGAGCGTGACCCCGATCGGCGACCAGATCGTCACGCAGGCGCAGCGCGTGCTCGAGCAGACCTTCGCGATCAAGGAGATCGCGAAGCAGGGCAAGGACCCGCTCGTCGGCCCGTTCCGGCTCGGCGTGATCTACACGATCGGGCCGTACCTGCTGCCGACGCTCGTCAAGCAGATGATCCAGCGCGTGCCGCAGATGCCGCTGATGCTGCAGGAAAACTACACGCTGAAGCTGCTCGAACTGCTGAAGCAGGGCGAGATCGACGCCGCGATCATGGCGCTGCCGTTCCCCGAAACCGGCCTGATGGTGCGGCCGCTGTACGACGAGCCGTTCGTCGTCGCGCTGCCGGCTGGCCATCCGTGGGAGAAGCGCGAGGAAATCGACGCCGAGGACCTGAAGCAGGAAACCATGCTGCTGCTCGGCAACGGCCATTGCTTCCGCGATCACGTGCTCGGCGTGTGCCCGGAGCTGATGCGCTTCTCGCAGACGGCCGACGGCATCCAGAAGACCTTCGAGGGCTCATCGCTCGAAACGATTCGCCATATGGTCGCGAGCGGCGTCGGCATCACGGTGCTGCCGCGGATGTCGGTCGCCGAGGTTGGTCCGCGCGCGAACGGCCCCGACGCCGAGTTGCTGTCGTACGTGCCGTTCAACGAACCGGTGCCGGATCGCCGCGTCGTGCTGGTGTGGCGCAAGAGCTTCACGCGGATGCCCGCGATCGACGCGATCAGCGAGGCGATCGCCGCGTGCGAGCTGCCGGGCGTCGCGAAGCTCGACATGCCGGCGACGATGAACTGAGTGAACTGATCAGGGAGCAGTGCTCCCGAGGCAGGCGGATGAACGGGGTCTGGCGACCCCGTTTATTTTTGCCTATCGAATAGATGAAATTTATTAAATTCAAATTATCGATAGACGTAATTAGAATCATTTCCATGGATTGCGTCGGATCGGCGGTTCGATTCGCACGTTGAATGCAAGCGTCAAAGGAGGATGTCATGATGCGGTCGGTACTGCAGCACGCGCAGCGGAACATCCCGTCGCGCGACGAGGTCGTCAATCGTGCGAGGGCCGCGGCCCGGAGCCTGCGCCCGATTGCGTTCGCGTACCTGGCGGACCGTACGTATGGCGGATGAGTGCCGTTGCATGCAGGTTCGGTGTTCCCCGACTCACCGCCGTTCAGCCATGAGGGAGCGTTGCATGTCCGAAGTCCCGCAACCCGCATCGAAGGCCGCGCGGCCTGACACCCCGTAGTACGACAGGATCAACCTGTTCCGTTTCATCCCCCCGCAATGCTCCATGAACCGCGCCCGGCAAGTGGGGGCTTACGAGTCAAGCAAAGGAGAAAAAAGCATGTCGACCGAATCGAAGTGTCCGTTCAACCATACGGCGGCCGGCGGCACGTCGAACAGGGACTGGTGGCCGAACCAGCTCAATCTCAACATCCTGCACCGGCACTCGGCGCTGTCCGATCCGATGGACAAGGATTTCGACTACGCGGAAGCGTTCAAGAAGCTCGACCTCGCGGCGGTGAAGCGAGACCTGCAGGCGCTGATGACCACGTCGCAGGACTGGTGGCCGGCCGACTTCGGCCACTACGGCGGCCTGTTCATCCGGATGGCCTGGCACAGCGCCGGCACGTACCGGACCGCCGACGGCCGCGGCGGCGCGGGCGGCGGGCAACAGCGCTTCGCCCCGCTGAACAGCTGGCCGGACAACGGCAACCTCGACAAGGCGCGCCGGCTGCTGTGGCCGATCAAGCAGAAGTACGGCCGCAACATCTCGTGGGCCGACCTGATGATCCTGACCGGCAACGTCGCGCTCGAATCGATGGGCTTCAAGACCTTCGGCTTCGCGGGCGGCCGCGTCGACACATGGGAACCGGACGACGTCTACTGGGGTTCGGAAAAGATCTGGCTGGAACTGAGCGGCGGCCCGAACAGCCGCTACTCGGGCGACCGTGATCTCGAGAACCCGCTCGCTGCCGTGCAGATGGGCCTCATCTACGTGAACCCGGAAGGCCCGGACGGCAAACCCGACCCGGTCGCGGCGGCCCGCGACATCCGCGAGACGTTCGCGCGGATGGCGATGAACGACGAAGAGACGGTCGCGCTGATCGCCGGCGGCCACACGTTCGGCAAGACGCACGGCGCCGGCCCCGCCACGAACGTCGGCCCCGAGCCGGAAGCGGCGGCCATCGAGCAGCAGGGCCTCGGCTGGAAGAGCACGTACGCATCGGGCAAGGGCCGCGACGCGATCACGAGCGGCCTCGAAGTCACGTGGACGTCGACGCCGACGAAGTGGAGCAACGACTTCTTCAAGCACCTGTTCGGCTATGAATGGGAACTGACGAAGAGCCCGGCCGGCGCGCACCAGTGGGTTGCGAAGGGCGCCGACGAGGTGATTCCCGATGCGTTCGATCCGGCGAAGAAGCATCGCCCGACGATGCTGACGACCGACCTGTCGCTGCGTTTCGACCCGGCCTACGAGAAGATCTCGCGCCGCTTCTACGAGAACCCGGCCGAGTTCGCCGACGCGTTCGCGCGCGCCTGGTTCAAGCTCACGCACCGCGACATGGGTCCGCGTGCGCGCTATCTGGGCCCGGAAGTGCCGGCCGAGCAACTGCTGTGGCAAGACCCGATCCCGGCCGTCGACCACCCACTGATCGACGCCGCCGACGTCGCGGCGCTGAAGGCGAAGGTGCTCGCGTCGGGGCTGTCGGTCGCGCAGCTCGTGTCGACCGCGTGGGCGTCGGCTTCCACGTTCCGCGGTTCGGACAAGCGCGGCGGCGCGAACGGCGCGCGCATCCGCCTCGCCCCGCAGAAGGACTGGGAAGTGAACCAGCCGGCGGCACTTGCCGCGGTGCTCGAGACGCTCGAAGGCGTGCAGAAGGCGTTCAACGATGCGCAGACGGGCGGCAAGAAGGTGTCGCTCGCCGACCTGATCGTGCTCGCCGGTGCAGCCGGCGTCGAGCAGGCCGCGAAGAACGCGGGTGTCGCGGTGACGGTGCCGTTCGCACCGGGCCGGATGGACGCGTCGCAAGAGCAGACCGACATCGAGGCGATGGCCGTGCTCGAGCCGGTTGCGGACGGTTTCCGCAACTACCTGAAGCACGCGTACAAGACGCCGGCCGAGGCGCTGCTGGTCGACAAGGCCCAGCTGCTGACGCTGAGCGGGCCGGAGCTGACGGTGCTCGTCGGCGGCCTGCGGGTGCTCGGCGCGAACGTCGGTGACGCAAAGCACGGCGTGTTCACCGATCGTCCGGGCGCGCTGACCAACGACTTCTTCGTGAACCTGCTCGACATGGGCACGGAGTGGAAGCCGGTGTCGGCCGCGAACGACGTGTTCGAAGGGCGCGACCGGGCGACGGGCCAGGTCAAGTGGACCGGCACGCGCGTCGACCTGATCTTCGGTTCGCACTCGCAGCTGCGGGCGCTGGCCGAGGTGTACGGCAGCGCCGACGCGCACGAGAAGTTCGTGCGCGATTTCGTCGCGGCCTGGAACAAGGTGATGAACCTCGACCGCTTCGACCTCGCGTGAAAGTCGCGATGCGCTGACGCAGTCACGCTGTAACGTGAAACGGCCGGTCGCACGACCGGCCGTTTTTTCTTCCGATTCAAGGTCTTGTCGAAGGAGTGACGACCATGACGCAAATGATGCTGAACATGCGCGCCGCGTTCACGCCGGCCGAGCTGGCGCGCCGTATCGTCGGTTTCGCGATCGTCATCGGCGGTGCGGCCGAGCTGGTCGCGCAGGCGCTGCACGCGCTTGCACCGCTCGTGTCGAGCGCCGGCGGCTGAGCGCAGCGAATCGCGCGCCGCGCTAGACTGGCACGTCGCGAACGGATGCCGCACGGCGCGGCGTGCGGATTGCTCGACGCGTTTTCGCCGGTTCAACATTTCGAATGAGGAGTCCCGAAGATGGCCAGGAAAGGCAACGCCACGCAGATCAACATCGGCATCAGCGACAAGGACCGCAAGAAGATCGCGGACGGCCTGTCGCGTCTGCTCGCCGATACGTTTTCGCTGTACCTGAAGACCCACAACTTCCACTGGAACGTCACCGGGCCGATGTTCAACACGCTGCATCTGATGTTCGAAGAGCAGTACAACGAACTGTGGCTCGCGGTCGACCTGGTCGCCGAGCGCATTCGCACGCTCGGCGTCGTCGCGCCGGGCACGTTCGCGGATTTCGCGAAGCTGTCGTCGGTGCCGGAAGCGAACGGCGTGCCGGCGGCCGAAGAGATGATCCGCCAGCTCGTCGAAGGGCACGAGACGGTCGTGCGCACCGCGCGCGAAATCTTCCCGATCGCCGATGCGGCGAGCGACGAGCCGACCGCCGACCTGCTGACGCAGCGCCTGCAGACGCATGAAAAGACTGCGTGGATGCTGCGGTCGCTGCTTGCCTGAATCCGGGGTGACCGGCCGTGCGTCGTGCGGCCGGTGTCAGCGGGTGATCGGCAACCGGGCGGTGTCCCGAAGTCGAAGCGGGGTCGGATTGCCTGCATCGGCATCGAATGTCGGCAGGGCGGGCTGCGCACCGCCCATGCATCTGTCCCCTGATCGACGTATGCGGCTGCTCGGCCGCGTGCAGCGGGCCCGGGCAGCCTGCGCGCGCGCCGCCGCACCCGGCTGCGGGCCGTCCCGACATGACGCGAACCGCCGCTCGGCTCTAAAATGCCGGGATTCTCTTCCCGGTGGTTCGCCATGCTCGCCCGCTTTCCCCTGTACCTGCGGCTCGTCCGGATGGACAAGCCGATCGGCAGCCTGCTGCTGCTCTGGCCGACGCTCAATGCACTGTGGATCGCGTCGGACGGTCATCCGCGCTGGCCGCTGCTGGTGATCTTCGCGCTCGGCACGTTGCTGATGCGCTCGGCCGGCTGCGCGATGAACGACTATGCCGACCGCGATTTCGACCGTCACGTGAAGCGCACGGCCGACCGGCCGCTGACGTCGGGCAAGATCCGCGCATGGGAAGCCGTCGCGATCGCGGTGGTGCTGTCGTTCATCGCGTTCCTGCTGATCCTGCCGCTCAACACGCTGACGAAGGAGCTGTCGGTCGTCGCGCTGTTCGTCGCTGGCTCGTACCCGTTCATGAAGCGTTTCTTCGCGATTCCGCAGGCGTATCTCGGCATCGCGTTCGGCTTTGGCATCCCGATGGCGTTCGCGGCCGTGCAGGACACGGTGCCGATGCTCGCGTGGGTGATGCTGGTGGCGAACATCTTCTGGTCGGTCGCGTACGACACCGAATACGCGATGGTCGACCGCGACGACGACATCAAGATCGGCATTCGCACGTCCGCGCTGACGTTCGGCCGCTTCGACGTCGCGGCCGTGATGGCGTGCTATGCGGTGACGCTCGGCATCTACGTGTGGATCGGCGTGACGCTCGGCTTCGGTCTCGCGTACTGGGCCGGCTGGGCCGCGGCGGTCGGCTGCGCGCTGTATCACTACACGCTGATCAAGGATCGCGAGCGGATGCCGTGCTTCGCGGCGTTCCGGCACAACAACTGGCTCGGCGGCGTGCTGTTCGCGGGGATCGCCGTGCATTACCTGCTGGCGGGGCCGGCTGCCAACTGAAGCAGTACGGGCACCTCGCCGGCGCGCGATGCCAACAAAAAAGCGGCCGCGGCCGCTTTTTTTGTTGGTGCGGCCGGGCAAGCCCGGCCGATGACGCGGCGCTTACGCGCGACCGAGCTCGTCGCCCATTTCCTTCGCGCGTGCCTCGGCCGCGAGCGCGCCGCGCACGATCGCTTCCTTCACGCCTTGCGCGTCGAACGACGCGAGCGCGGCGGCCGTCGTGCCGCCCTTCGACGTCACGCGCTCGCGCAGCACGCTCGCCGGTTCGCCCGACTGCGCGGCGAGTTGCGCGGCGCCCGCGAACGTCGCGACCGCGAGCGCGCGGCCCTGTTCGTCGTTCATGCCGAGGCGGCGCGCGGCTTCCTGCAGCGCTTCGATGAAATAGAACACGTACGCCGGGCCGCTGCCCGAGATCGCCGTGACCGCGTCGAGCTGCGCTTCATCGTCGAACCAGACGATCTCGCCGACCGCGCCGAGCACGTTCGACGCGAGCTCGCGACCGGCCGCGTCGACGCCCGGCAGCGCGGCGAGGCCCGTCACGCCCATGCCGACCAGCGCCGGCGTGTTCGGCATCGTGCGCACGACGCGTGCGTAGTCGCCGAGCCAGCGGGCGAGGTCGGTGCCGCGGATGCCGGCCGCGATGCTGATCACGAGCTGCGACTTCAGGTGCGGCGCGAGCGCCTGCGCGACGTCCTTCAGCACCTGCGGTTTCACCGCGAGCACGATCGCGTCGTAGTCCGCGAGCGTCGCGTCGACGGCCGCGCCGGTGCGGATGCCGAACTGCTGCGCGGTGCGCGCGCGGGCGTCTTCGTTGACGTCGATGGCATACAGGCCGTCAGCGGCGACGCCGCGCTTGATCAGGCCGCCGATCAGGGCCGCGGCCATGTTGCCGCCGCCGATGAATGCGATTTTCATGGTGTCGAATTGAGCAAGTGAGTGAACGGGAGGGCGGAAAAGGGCGGCGCTCAGTGCGAATAATCGCGGGCGCCGAAGATCGCGGTGCCGACGCGCACGATGGTCGCGCCTTCGAGCACCGCGGCCTCGAGATCGGCGGACATGCCCATCGACAATGTGTCGAGCGGCAGGCCGTCGGCGCGCAATGCGTCGTACAGCGCGCGCAGCGCGCGATGCGGCACGCGTTGCGCATCGATATCGCCGGCCGGCTCGGGAATCGCCATCAGGCCGCGCAGGCGCAGCGCCGGCAGCGCGGCGACCGCGCGCGCGACGTCGGCCACGTCGGCCGGCGCGACACCGCTCTTCGACGCCTCGCCGCTGATGTTGACCTGCACGCATACGTTGAGCGGCGGCAGGTGCGCGGGGCGCTGTTCGGCGAGGCGCTGCGCGATCTTCAGCCGGTCGACCGAATGGACCCAGTCGAACCGTTCGGCGACCGGGCGCGTCTTGTTCGATTGCAGCGGCCCGATGAAATGCCATTCGAGCGCGGCGCGCAGATCCGCGAGCGCGTCGATCTTGTCGATCGATTCCTGCACGTAGTTCTCGCCGAACGCGCGTTGGCCGGCCGCATGCGCGGCGCGCACGTCGTCGGCGGGAAACGTCTTCGACACGGCGAGCAGCGAGACGGTGGCGGGATCGCGGCCGGCCGCGCGGGCGGCGTCGGCGATGCGGCGGTGAACGGAATCGAGACGGACGGCGAAATCGGACATGACGGGCACGGAAGCAGGCACGGGAAGCGAGTACGGCGGCGAATGGCGACGAATGCGGCAGCGGGTGCGGCACGGCACGCGCCGCATCGGTTCGCCCATTATACGGACGGGGCGCCGGCGGGGCCGGCCATCCGCGTCAGCCGTACAGCAGATGTTCGACGAGCTGGATCCAGTGCGCGACCGGAATCTGCGTGCCGCTTTGCAGGTGCGCGATGCAGCCGACGTTGCCGGACACGATCATCTGCGGCTCGAGTGCCTGCAGCTTCAGCAGTTTCTGCTTGCGCAGCCGGTACGACAGCGACGGCTGCGTCAGCGAATAGGTGCCGGCCGAGCCGCAGCACAGATGGCTGTCGGCCGGCAGCCGCACGTCGATGCCGAGCGTCTCGAGCAGGCGCTCGACCTTGCCGCGCGACTGCTGGCCGTGCTGCAGCGTGCACGGCGGGTGGTACGCGACGGTATGGATCGCGCGGCGCCGCGCGAGCGTCGCGATCTCGGCCTCGAACGCGAGCAGCACGTCGGAGATGTCGCGCGTCAGCGCGACGATGCGCTGCGCCTTCTCCGCGTAGGCCGGATCGTCGCGCAGCAGGTGCGCGTATTCGAGCACCGTCGCGCCGCAGCCCGTTGCGTTCATCACGATCGCCTCGGCGCCTTGGTCGACGTACGGCCACCACGCGTCGATGTTGCGGCGCGCGTCGTCGAGCGCCTCGTCGTGATAGTTCAGGTGCAGGCGGATCGCGCCGCAGCAGCCCGCGTCGGGCGCGACGATCGTCTCGACCCCGAGCGCGTCGAGCACGCGCGCGGTCGCGATGTTGATGTTCGGCAGCATCGACGGCTGCACGCAGCCGGCGAGCATCAGCATCTTGCGCGAATGGGGGCGCTGCGGCCATTCGAGCAGCCGCGTGCGCGGCGGCACCTTGTCGCGCAGCCGTTTCGGCAAGAGCGGCCGCATGTGCTGGCCGAGTCGCATGAGCGGCGAGAACAGCGCCGCGTTCGGCACGAGGCTGGCGAGCACGCGGCGCACGAGCCGTTGCTGCACGGGGCGCTGCACTTGCGCCTCGACGTGCTTGCGGCCGATTTCGACGAGCCGGCCGTACTGGACACCCGACGGGCAGGTCGTCTCGCAGCTGCGGCAGGTGAGGCAGCGGTCGAGGTGCTGCTGCGTGCTGCGCGTGACGGGCGCGCCTTCGACCATCTGCTTGATCAGGTAGATGCGGCCGCGCGGGCCGTCGAGTTCGTCGCCGAGCAGCTGATAGGTCGGGCACGTCGCGGTGCAGAAGCCGCAATGCACGCACTTGCGCAGGATCGCGTCGGCCTCGTCGCCGTCGGGCGTATTGCGGATGAAATCGGCGAGGTTCGTTTGCATCGATCTTAGGGTCTGTTTATATATGGAACGCGCATGCGTTGCCACGAGAACGGCCGCTCGCGAGGCGCGTGACGCCGCGGATACTGGCGTATTCGCAAGGAGCGCAACGCGGCGAGCGGCCGTTCTCGTGGCAACCCCTAATCAAAAGATTCATTCCACGGGAATGCCCGAAATCGCCCGTATGGCGGCGTCGCTCGTCGCTTGTTTGGCTCGGCCAAACGGCGCTCCTCACTTCTTGCCCTACGCGCGATTTCGGGCATTCGCATGTGCGTTCCATATATAAACAGACCCTAAAGATCAGGGTAAAGCCGGCCGCGATTAAAGATGCGCGCGGGATCGAACGCAGCCTTCAGCCCGCGGTGAATCTTCATCAGCGGCGCGGGCAGCGGCGTGAACACGCCCGCGCTGCGGTCGTAGGACTCGCCCGCGCGGAACAGCGTCGCATGGCCGCCGGCCTGCTTTGCGCTCATGCGCACCGTCTGCGCGTCGGCGTCGGTGATCCACCAGCGCTGCGCGCCGCCCCATTCCATCAGCTGGGTGCCGGGCAGGTGCATCGGTTCGGTGATCGACGGCAGCGCGAGCCGCCACAGCGCATAGCCGGGCGGGATGCCGTTGAAGAACGGGTCGGTGTGCTCGCGCACGCCGGCCCAGAAGCGCTCGGCCTCGACCGCGTCGACGACTTCGCCGCCGAGCAGCGTCTTCGCCGATTTCACGGCCGCCTCGGCGCCCGACAGCCGCAGCACGAGCGTGCCGTTGCGCCACGCGCTCGCGCTGACGGGCAGCGGATGGCCGCCCCATTCGTTGAGCTTGCGCACCGCGTCGGTCGCGGTCATCTCGAACTTCAGCGTGACTTCGGCGACGGGCACCGGCAGCACCTTGATCGACAGCTCGAGCATCAGCCCGAGCGTGCCGAGCGAGCCGGCCATCAGCCGCGACACGTCGTAGCCGGCGACGTTCTTCACGACCTGCCCGCCAAAGCGCAGCGCTTCGCCGCGGCCGTTCATCAGCGTGACGCCGAGCACGAAATCGCGCGGCGCGCCGCAGGTCGCGCGGCGCGGCCCCGCGAGGCCCGCCGCGACGCAGCCGCCGACGGTGGCCGCGCGGCCGAAGTGAGGCGGCTCGAACGGCAGCATCTGGCCGCACTCGGCGAGGACGGCTTCAAGCTGCGCGAGCGGCGTGCCCGCGCGGACCGTGACGACGAGTTCGGCCGGGTCGTACGACACGACGCCCTGAAACGCACGCGTGTCGAGTATTTCGCCGTCCAGCGCCTGGCCGTACCAGTCCTTGGTGCCGCCGCCGCGAATCCGCAGCGGCCGGCCGTCGGCACTGGCGGCGCGGACGCGTTCGGCCCATCCGGCGACGATGTCGTCCTCTTCCATGTTGTATTGCTGCCTCGTTGTTGTCCGGTCGATTGTACCGGGGTGGCGCGAATCCACATCGCGACTATCCCTAAGCCGCGCATGACGAATGCATGCGGGCGTCGCCGCGCGCACGGCCGGCGCGGGCAGGGCGGCACATCGCGGCCCGCGCGGCGGCACGGGCCGCGCACCGCGCGGCGCTCAGAAGCGCGGCAGGTCGGGGTGCGGCAGCAGCCCTCCGCGCACGTGCTGGCGGCCGTATTCGGCGCAGCGCGCGCGGGTCGGGATGCCCTTGTCGGGATTCAGCAGCCCGGCCGGATCGAACGCGCGCTTGACCGCGAAGAACGCATCGCGCTCCTGCGGCGAGAACTGCACGCACATCGAATTCAGCTTTTCGATGCCGACGCCGTGCTCGCCCGTCACGCTGCCGCCGAATTCCACGCAGCATTCGAGGATTTCCGCGCCGAACTGCTCGGCGCGGTGCAGCTCGTCCGGATCGTTCGCGTTGTAGAGGATCAGCGGATGCATGTTGCCGTCGCCGGCATGGAACACGTTGATGCAGCGCAGCCCGTAGCGCGTCTCGAGCTGCTCGATGCGGGCGAGCAGCGGGCCGATCGCACGGCGCGGCACGGTGCCGTCCATGCAGTAATAGTCGGCGGAAATGCGCCCGGCGGCCGGGAACGCGTTCTTGCGGCCGGACCAGAAGCGCAGCCGCTCGCTTTCGTTGCGGGACACCTGGATGCGCGTCGCGCCATGCTCGCGCAGCACGGCCGTCATGCGGACGATTTCCTCCGCGACTTCTTCGGGCGTACCGTCCGATTCGCACAGCAGGATCGCCTTCGCGTCGAGGTCGTAGCCCGCGTGCGTGAACGCCTCGACGGCCTGGGTGGCCGGCTTGTCCATCATCTCCAGCCCCGCCGGGATGATGCCCGACGCGATGATCGCGGCGACCGCCTCTCCGCCCTTCACGACATCGTCGAAGCTCGCCATCACGAGCTGCGCGGTCTGCGGTTTCGGGATCAGCTTCACCGTGATTTCGGTGACGATCGCGAACATCCCTTCGCTGCCGATCATCACCGCGAGCAGGTCGAGGCCCGGCGCGTCGAGACCGAGCGAGCCGAATTCGACGACCTCGCCGTCGATCGTGACCGCGCGCACGCGCATCACGTTGTGCACCGTCAGCCCGTATTTCAGGCAATGGACGCCGCCGGAATTCTCCGCGACGTTGCCGCCGATCGTGCAGGCGATCTGCGACGAAGGATCGGGGGCGTAGTACAGCCCGTAAGGCGCGGCGGCTTCCGAAATCGCGAGGTTGCGCACGCCGGGCTGCACGGTGGCCGTGCGCGCGTACGGATCGACCTCGACGATGCGCGTGAAGCGCGCGAGCGACAGCACGACGCCGTTCGCGATCGGCAGCGCGCCGCCGGACAGGCTCGTGCCGGCGCCGCGCGGCACGATCGGCACTTCCATGCGGCGGCAGATCTGCACGATCCGCTGCACCTGCGATTCGGTTTCGGGCAGCGCGACCGCGAGCGGCAGCCGGCGGTACGCCGACAGGCCGTCGCATTCGTACGGCGCGGTGTCTTCGTCGCGGAACAGCAGGCAATGCGTCGGCAGCACGGCCATCAGCGCCTGCACGACTTCGCGCTGGCGCTGCGCGCGGGTCGCGCTCGACAGTTCGACGGAAGCGTTCATTGGGTCTCCAGCCGGGGCGCGGCGGCGCGCCGCCGTGTCAGCACGTGAAGATCTTGCCGGGATTCATCAGGTTGCGCGGATCGAGCGCCAGCTTGATCGCGCGCATCGCATCGATCGCGTTGTCGCCGTGCTCCTTCGGCAGGAAGCGCATCTTGTGCAGCCCGACGCCGTGTTCGCCGGTGCAGGTGCCGCCGAGGCGCAGCGCGCGCTCGACGATCCGGTCGTTGATGCGTTCGGCTTCGTCGATTTCCTCGGGCTTGTCGGGATCGATCAGGATCGCGACGTGGAAATTGCCGTCGCCGACGTGGCCGACGATCGGGCAGGGCAGCGACGATGCGCGCAGGTCGATCTCGGTTTCCTCGACGCACGCGGCGAGCTGCGAGATCGGCACGCACACGTCGGTCGTCACCGCGCGGCAGCCGGGCTTCAGCTGCAGCATCGCGAAGTACGCGTTGTGGCGCGCGGCCCAGAGCCGCGTGCGGTCCTCGGGGCGGGTCGCCCATTCGAAGCCCTGGCCGTTGTTCTGGCCCGCGAGCACCTGCACGAGCTCGGCCTGTTCCTTCACGCCGGCCTCGGTGCCGTGGAATTCGAAGAACAGCGTCGGCGCTTCGGCGAGCGTCAGGTTCGAATGGCGGTTGATCGAGCGCACCGCGAGCGCGTCGACGAATTCGACGCGCGCGATCGGCACGCCGATCTGGATCGTCTCGATCACCGTGCGCACCGCGTCGCCCATCGACGGGAACGTGCAGATCGCGGCCGACACGGCTTCGGGCAGCGGATGCAGGCGCAGCGTGATCTCGGTGATCACGCCGAGCGTGCCTTCGGAGCCGACGAACAGGCGCGTGAGGTCGTAGCCGGCGGACGACTTGCGCGCGCGCGAGCCCGTCTTCACGACGCGGCCGTCGGCGAGCACGGCGGTCAGGCCGAGCACGTTTTCGCGCATGGTTCCGTAGCGCACGGCGTTGGTGCCCGATGCGCGGGTCGCGGTCATCCCGCCGATGCTGGCGTCGGCGCCCGGATCGATCGGGAAGAACAGGCCGGTGTCGCGCAGCGCTTCGTTGAGCGCCTTGCGCGTGATGCCCGGTTCGACCGTGACCGTCAGGTCTTCCGCGTTGATCGACAGCACACGGTTCATTTCCGACAAGTCGAGCGAGACGCCGCCGCGCACCGCGAGCAGATGGCCTTCGAGCGACGAGCCGGCGCCGTACGGGATCAGCGGCACGCTGTAGAGCGCGCACAGCGACACGACTTGGCGGACTTCATCGGCGTTGCGGGCGAACACGACGGCGTCGGGCAGTTGCGGATCGAACGGCGATTCGTCGCGGCCGTGATGGGCGCGGACGGCGTCGGCGGTCGACACGCGCTCGCCGAAGGCGGCGCGCAGCGCATCGAGCATGGCGGGGGGCAGCGGGCGGCGCGTGGTGGCCGGCGGGGCAGGGTGATTCACGAATGTCTCCTGACGACTGCTTGTCAAACCTTCGGCCCATTCTACGCTGGAACGCCCGCTGCGCCCGCCGCCGCGGGCTGCGATAATCGCGTACCAACCCAACCCAACCGGGCCGCATCGCGGCCGCGCACGAGAGGACATTCGCATGGGCAACCGCTTGAGCAAGATCGCGACGCGCACGGGCGACGACGGCACCACCGGCCTCGGCGACGGCCGGCGCATCGGCAAGGACGACGCGCGGATCGCCGCGATCGGCGACGTCGACGAACTGAACTCGAATCTCGGCGTGCTGCTCGCCGAGACGCTGCCGGACGACGTGCGCACGGCGCTCGTCACGATCCAGCACGACCTGTTCGATCTCGGCGGCGAGCTGTGCATTCCCGGCCATGCGGTGCTCGACGACACGCACCTCGCGCGCCTCGACACGTGGCTGGCCGACTACAACGCGACGCTGCCGCCGCTGAAGGAATTCATCCTGCCGGCCGGCTCGCGCGCGGCGTCGCTCGCGCACGTCTGCCGGACGGTGTGCCGCCGCGCGGAGCGCTCGATCGTCGCGCTCGGGCGCACCGACACGCTCAATGACGCGCCGCGGCGTTACGTGAACCGGCTGTCGGACCTGCTGTTCGTGCTGGCGCGTGTGCTGAACCGCGCGGATGGCGGCTCGGACGTGCTGTGGGAGCGCGGGCGCGTCCGCTGACCCCCGGCGTCGTGTTTCCGCACTGCGACAATTTGCCCGACGGACGTCTGTTTTTAAAGATGTATCGTAAGCGCATGTTTAACGGAGAACGACATGACCCACATCACCGCTGACCAGATGGCTCGCGTGAAGGCCACTGCCCCTGTCCTCGCCGTGCACGGCGCGACGATCACGAAGCATTTCTACCAGCGCATGTTCGCGCGGCATCCGGAACTGAAGAACCTGTTCAACCAGACGCACCAGAAGACCGGCAGCCAGCCGGAAACGCTCGCGAAGGCGGTCTATGCGTATGCGGCGAACATCGACAACCTCGGCGCGCTCGGCGGGGCGGTGTCGCACATCGCGCACAAGCACGCGAGCCTGAACATCCGCCCCGAGCATTACCCGATCGTCGGCGAGAACCTGCTCGCGTCGATCGTCGAAGTGCTCGGCGATGCGGTCGACGCCGAGACGCTCGAGGCATGGCGCGTCGCGTACGGCCAGCTCGCGCAGATCCTGATCGGCGCCGAGGCCGACCTGTACGCGGGCGCCGCGTGGAGCGGCTTCCGTCCGTTCAAGGTTGCCCGCAAGGTGCGTGAGAGCGACGAGATCACGTCGTTCTACCTGACGCCCGCCGACGGCGGCGACGCGCCGACCTTCGCGCCCGGCCAGTACGTCACGGTGAAGCGCTTCGTCGGCGATCTCGGCGTCGATCAGCCGCGCCAGTACAGCCTGTCCGACGCGCCGCACGGCAAGTGGCTGCGCATCTCGGTGAAGCGCGAGGCCGGCCAGCCGGAAGCGATCCCGGCCGGCAAGGTGTCGACGCTGATGCATGACGGCGTGGAGGAGGGCGCAATCGTCGAGGTGACCTCGCCGATGGGCGAATTCTCGCTGAAGCGCGGCGTCGATACGCCGGTCGTGCTGATCTCGGGCGGCGTCGGGCTCACGCCGATGGTGTCGATGGCCTCGACGCTGGTCGGCGAAGGCAGCACGCGTGAAGTACGGTTCGTCCACGCATGCCGGTCGGGCGCGGTGCATGCGTTCCGCGACTGGCTGAACGATACGGTGCGCGAACACGCGAACGTCAAGCGCACGGTGCTGTACGAGCTGGTCGGCCCGAACGATCGCGTCGGCATCGATCACGACCTCGAAGGGCGCCTGACGCCGGAACGCGTGAAGCAATACGCGCTGGTTGCGGATGCCGACTACTACATTTGCGGCCCGATCGCGTTCATGAAGGCGCAACGCGATGCGCTGGTCGCGCTCGGCGTCGCGCCGGAACGCATCAACACCGAGATCTTCGGCTCGGGCGCGCTCGAATGAGGATCTGACGGCGGCTGCTCGCACATGAAGAAGCCCGGCGCAAGCCGGGCTTCGTTTCTTGCGGCGCAGGCCGGGGCCCGCAGGCGGCATGTGCCGCCTCGGGCCCGCCGGCGATCAGTTCCCGCTGCCGCGCGCGACGCGGCGTGCCTTCACCGATTCCGCGAGGCCTTCGAGCACCTTCACGCTGTCGTCCCACGCGATGCACGCGTCGGTGATGCTCTGGCCGTAGGTCAGAGGGCAGCCTTCCTTCAGGTCCTGGCGCCCCTCGACGAGGTGCGACTCGATCATCACGCCGACGATGCGCTCGTCGCCGGCCGCGACCTGGCGGCCGATGTCCGCGCACACGGGAATCTGGTTCTCGTGCTTCTTCGAGCTGTTCGCGTGGCTCGCGTCGATCATCAGGCGCGCGGCGAGGCCGGCCTTGCCGATGTCCGCGCACGCGGCGTTCACGCTGTCCGCGTCGTAGTTCGGCGTCTTGCCGCCGCGCAGGATCACGTGGCAGTCCTCGTTGCCGGCCGTCGACACGATCGCCGAATGGCCGCCCTTGGTCACCGACAGGAAATGGTGCGGCTGCGATGCGGCCTTGATCGCGTCGACCGCGATCTTCACGTTGCCGTCGGTGCCGTTCTTGAAGCCGACCGGGCACGACAGCCCCGACGCCAGCTCGCGGTGCACCTGCGACTCGGTCGTGCGCGCGCCGATCGCGCCCCACGAGATCAGGTCGGCGATGTACTGCGGGCTGATCATGTCGAGGTATTCGGTCGCGGCCGGCAGCCCCATCTCGTTGATCTGCAGCAGGAGCTCGCGCGCGGTGCGCAGCCCTTCGTTGATCTTGAAGCTGTTGTCGAGGTGCGGATCGTTGATGAGCCCCTTCCAGCCGACCGTCGTGCGCGGCTTCTCGAAGTACACGCGCATCACGATTTCCAGTTCGCCCTTGAAGCGCTCGCGCTCCTTGACGAGCCGCCCTGCGTACTCGATCGCCGCCTTCGTATCGTGGATCGAGCACGGCCCGATCACGACGATCAGCCGGTCGTCCATCCCGTGCAGGATGCGGTGCATCGACTGGCGCGAGTTGTAGATCAGCTCGGACGCGGCCTCGGAGCACGCGAATTCGCGGATCAGGTGGGCGGGCGGCGTCAGTTCCTTGAGTTCGCGGATGCGGACGTCGTCGGTGTTGTGCGGGGGCATGCTGTTTCTCCTGGTTTTGCGGGCGCCGTTCGGTCAGTGCGCGTGCGGCAGATTCATCGATTCAAGCGATTCAGTGATTTCGGTCGGGGCCGCGGGATCCGCTGCGGCGGCGACCGGGTGGCGAAGGGCGAAAAAAAAACCGCCGGGTTCGCCGGCGGTTTTTTCGGGAATTTCGGTTGCGCTTCACGCGCCATCAACCCTCTCGATCCGCCAGCGGTCTGAGATGCCAAAAAAAGTAAAAATAAAACTTGGCGGACATGACGGAGATTCGGTTCGTCAAAAAAGTTGATTCGGAATTTATACCCGGTCGCCGCGTCGCTGGCAACCGGGGGTGCTCAAAAATGCGGAGAATCCGCGCGCTTTTGTCAAAATGCGCGGATTGTCTGCGCCGCGATGCGGTTATGCCGTACCGCCGACCGTCATCTTGTCGATCCGCAGGGTCGGCTGGCCGACGCCCACCGGCACGCTCTGGCCTTCCTTGCCGCACACGCCGACGCCCGAGTCGAGCGACATGTCGTTGCCGATCATGCTCACGTACTTCAGCGATTCCGGGCCGCTGCCGATCAGCGTCGCGCCCTTCACCGGGTAGGTGATCTTGCCGTTCTCGATCATGTACGCCTCGGACGCCGAGAACACGAACTTGCCGTTCGTGATGTCGACCTGGCCGCCGCCGAAGTTCACCGCGTACAGGCCGTTCTTCACCGACGCGATGATTTCCTGCGGATCCTTGTCGCCGTTCAGCATGTACGTGTTGGTCATGCGCGGCATCGGCAGCGCCGCGTACGACTCGCGCCGCGCGTTGCCGGTGACGGGCATCTTCATCAGGCGCGCGTTCAGCGTGTCCTGGATGTAGCCCTTCAGGATGCCGTCCTCGATCAGCGTCGTGCACTGCGTCGGGTTGCCTTCGTCGTCGATGTTCAGCGAGCCGCGGCGGTTCGGCAGCGTGCCGTCGTCGACCACCGTCACGCCCCTCGCGGCGACCTGCTCGCCGATCCGGCCGGCGAACGCCGACGAACCCTTGCGGTTGAAGTCGCCCTCGAGGCCGTGGCCGATCGCCTCGTGCAGCAGCACGCCCGGCCAGCCCGGCCCGAGCACGACCGTCATCGCGCCGGCCGGCGCGGGGCGCGCGTCGAGGTTGACGAGCGCCGCGTGCACGGCGTCGTCGACGTAGCGCGACAGCACTTCGTCGGTGAAGTAGCCGTAGTCGAAGCGGCCGCCGCCGCCGCCGGAGCCGATCTCGCGGCGGCCGTTCTGTTCGGCGATCACCGTGACCGACACGCGCACGAGCGGGCGGATGTCGGCCGCGAGCGCGCCGTCGCTGCGCGCGACCAGCACGACGTCGTATTCGCCGGCGAGGCCCGCCATCACCTGCGTGACGCGCGGGTCGCGCCCGCGCGCCATCTGCTCGATGCGCTCGAGCAGCTTGACCTTCGCGGTCGCGTCGAGCGACGCGAGCGGATCGGACGGCAGGTACAGGTCGCGGCCCGAGATGCCCTTCAGGGACGTCGCCGCCTTGATCTTCTGGCGGCCGCCGCCGGCCGCCGCGATCGCCTTGGTGGCCGCGGCCGCCTGCGCGATGGCTTCCGGCGACAGGTCGTCCGAGTAGGCGAACGCGGTGCGGTCGCCCGCGACCGCGCGCACGCCGACGCCCTGGTCGATGCTGAAGCTGCCCGACTTCACGATGCCTTCCTCGAGGCTCCACGCTTCGCTGCGGGTCGCCTGGAAGTACAGGTCGGCGTAGTCGACGCGATGCGTGAAGATGTCGGCGATCGTGCGCGTGAGCAGGCTCTCGTCGAGGCCGTACGGCGTGAGGAGGATGTCCTTCGCCAGCGCAAGATTGCGGATGCCGGGTTCGATGATGTTCATGCGGGTATCGAGGGTTCTCAAAAAGTTGTCGGGTGCGTTCTGGGCAGATGGGTTGGCCGGGCGGCGTTTCAAGCGCCGGGCGGTTCAGCGGTTCAGGCCAGCACGCGATGCCGCCACGCGGGCAGGCTCTGGCGCACGTCGGCGATGCGCTGCGGATCGAGCGCGCCGGTCACGACGCTCGCGCCTTCGTCGCGGACCGCGACGATCTCGCCCCACGGGTCGATCAGCATGCTGTGGCCCCAGGTGCGCCGGCCGTTCTCGTGCTTGCCGCCTTGCGCGGCCGCGAGCACGTAGCACTGGTTCTCCACGGCCCGCGCGCGCAGCAGCATTTCCCAGTGCGCGCGGCCCGTCGTATACGTAAACGCCGACGGCACGACGATCAGCGCGCAGTCGCCCATCCTGCGATACAGCTCCGGAAAGCGCAGATCGTAACAGACCGACAGGCCGACCCGCCCGAACGGCGCGTCGAACGCGACGACCGTGTCGCCCGCGCGGATCGTGCGCGCCTCGTCGAACGATTCGTCGCCTTTCTCGAAGTTGAACAGGTGGATCTTGTCGTAGCGGGCGGCTTCCTGGCCGTTCGGGTCGAACACGAGCGTCGTGTTCAGCACGCGATCGGGCTCCGGCGCCTTCAGCGGCAGCGTGCCGCCGATCACCCAGATGCCGTGACGGTGCGCGGCCTCCGACAGGAAGCGCTGGATCGGGCCGTCGCGGTAGGGTTCGGCGAGCGCGAGCTTGTCGGTGTCGCGATGGCCCATGAAGCAGAAATACTCGGGCAGCAGTACGAGCTGCGCGCCGTCGCCGGCCGCTTCCGCGATCAGGCGGCCGGCTTCGGCGAGATTGCGTGCGACGTCCGGCGTGCTCACCATCTGCAGCGCGGCGACCCGAAAGGGCGTGGCGGAACGGGTGTGATCGGTCATCGCTGGATCGGTTGCGTCATAAATGGGGTGCGGCCCGGCACCCTGCGCGCGTCAGTGGCTCGCCGCATCGGCCGGACCGTGATTCATCTTACCCTGATCGCCTCGCACCCGCTCGATGTGCGGATGCGCCCACGAGCCCGTGATCGCGTAGTCGAGCGCGAACGCGTGCGACAGCGTCTCCGACAGCGCGTAGTTCGCGGCCAGCACGCCGACACCCAGCAGCGGATTGATGATCGCGGCCGCGATTGCCGCCGTGCCGGCGCCGATCTTCGGCGCGACGTGCGCGTGCAGGTCCTGCGTCTCGGCGCCGAGGTCGACCGCGCCACGCACCGTCACGTTCGCCGGTGCCGTCGTCATCGAGAAGTCGTCGGTGCGCGCGATCCCGTTCGAGATCCGGCTGGTGCCCGTGATCTTGTCGAACGGCAGTCCCTTCCCGATCACGTCGCGGAAATTCAGCGTCAGGAAGCGCGCGAGGCTCTGCAGGCTCAGCACGCCGAGCAGTTTCGCGGCACCCGGATCGACCTTCAGGATCTGGCCGTGTTCCAGGTCGAGCGCGACCTGGCCGCCGAGCGACGGCAGATCGACCGCGGTCGGGCCGCCGCGCCAGCCGACCTTGCCGGTCACGCTGCCGTGGCCGTTTGCAAGCGTGCGCGGCAGGCCGACGAGGTCGAGCAGCGCGCCCGCGTTGCCGACGTCGAGCTTGAAGTCGAACACGCTGCGGCGCGGCGCATCGTTTTCGTCGACGCCGCGGGCCAGCGCGCGGCGCGACGTGCGCCAGTTGCCGGTCGCCGTCAGCTTCGCGGCCGGGTTCGCCAGCTCGAACTTGTCGAGCTGCCACACCGGCGCGCCGTCTTCCTCGAGGTTGCGCGCGTTGACGACGAGCCTGCCGATGTCGTGATCGCGCGCGACGACCTGGTCGACGATCAGGTCGACCGACGGCATCGGCCGGTCGGTCGGCGTCGGCAGGTTCATCGCGCGGCCGACGAGGTCGTGCTGCGCGCTCTGCGGGATCACGAGCTTCGCGAGCCGCGCGTTCAGCACGCCCGCACCGTTGTGGCCGCCGCCCGGCGCCCACGACAGGTAGCCCGAGACCTGGTTCGACGCGATGTTCGCCTGCCACAGCTCGTCGACGTGCGACGCGCCGATGATCACGTTTTCCCAGTTGCGCTTGAGCAGCTTCAGCGTGCCGAAGTGGAGCGCGAAGCGCTTCGGCGTGAAGCTCGCGACGTCGACGCGCGGCGCGGCCTGCGGCTCCGGCGCGCGCGGCGTGTCGTGCTGCAGCGTGCGGGCGAGCGCGAGCCAGGCGTCGGCGTCCAGTTCGTCGACGTCGACGGCGGCGCTCACGCCGTCCTGCGGCAGATCGGGCATCCGGTGGATGCCCATCGCGCCGCGCACCGCGCGCAGCGGCTGGCCCGACGTGGCGTCGAGCAGGTAGGTCGCAGACACGGGCCCGAGCGTCAGGTCGGCATGCTCGAGGCGCTTGCCGCCGGCCTGGGCGGCCGGCTGCAGTGTGAAGCGGAACGGCATCGGCGTGCCGGCCGGTTTCGCGAACGGCGCCGGGAAATTCAGCGCGACGCCCGTCAGGTCGGAATGCGCGGTGACCTCCGGCAGGCGGCCCGGCGCGCCGCGCACGGCGAGCTGGTACGGCGCGTCGCCGACCACGTGCTCGAGCAGCGCCGCGGCCGTGCCGCGCAGGTTCAGGCCGCGCGCGGCGTCGAGCGCGAGCTTGCCGTCGACGTCCACCGCGTACGGGCCGTGCGACTGGAAGTTGCCGTTCGCGCGCACCGGGCCGCCGAGGAAGCGCCCCGACAGCTCGTGCAGCGACGCGCCGGCCTCGCTGAAGCGCACGCTGCCGCGCAGCGCGGACAGCGGCGGCACGCCGTCGGTCGACAGCGTGTTGCCGCCGAACGCGAGCGTGCCCTCGACGTGCGTATGCGGATGCGGAACGTGCTGCGGAATCGTGATCTTGAGCGCGAGCGCCGCGGGCCCCTGCGCATCGATCCGCTGGCCGATGTGCCCGCTCATCGCGCCGAGCGAGCTGTTGTCCGCGTAGTCGATCAGGTCCGCGAGCGGGCCTTGCGCATGGCCGTCGATGATGAGCGGCGACTTCGACGGATTGCCGAGATCGTCGATCCGGCCGGCGACCTTCGTCAGCGCGACGCGCTTGTAGTGTGCACGCGCGATGTCGAAGCGCAGCTTGTTCTGCGCGAGCTCGAACACGCCGTCGATTCCGTCGAGTGCGGGCCAGATGCTCGGCGTGCCGTTCGCGAGCTTGCGCGGCGGGTACGGCGTCGGCTCGAAGCGCCCGCCGGTGAACGGCGCGACGATGTGGAACACGCCGGCGTCCGGCTCGTGTTCGAACGGGAATTTCTCGAGCGGGCCGCGGGCGACGATCGAGGCTCCCTTGGTCACCTGGCCGTCCTGCAGCGCATGGCCGAGATAGTCGCGCAGGTGCTCGGACATCCCGGTCGGCAGGTAGCGCGGGATGCGCGCAACCGACGCGCGCGCGAAATCCGCGCGCAGGTCGAGCGAGCCACGGCCGTGGCCGGGGTTCGTGTACGTCCCCGACACCGCGATTTCCGCATCGGGGTTCGCGACGAACAGGTCGGGCAACGTCACGTCGACGCGTGCGTGCTTCTCGCCCGGCGCCGGCGTGATCACCCATTTCGCGTTGCCGCGCAGCCGGTCGAAGGTCAGGCGCGGCTCGTCGAATTCGCCGGGCACCGTGACCGCCGCATTGACCGTGTCGAAGTGCGCGCTGCCGCCGGTTTCGTTCGCGTCGATGTGGCCCCACAAATTCTCGACGCCCGGCCAGCCGGCGCGCGGGTGACCGCGCGGGGAAAGACCCGGCGGCGGCTCCTGCGCGGCGACGCTGATGCCCTGCAGATCGCCGAGGAAGCGGTAGCGGACGATCGGCGCGGCGCCGGTGCGACGTTCTTCGTCGGCGAGCTCGGCCCGCGCCGGCTTCGCGCGTTCGACCTCGATGTGATAGTTCGACACCATCCCGCGCGGGTCGAGCTTGATCAGCTCGTTGCGCAGCCGCGCGGGCAGCGGCAGCCCGCGGATGAACTCGCTGAGGATGCCGAGATCGACGCGGTCGCCGACGACGCTGAGCAGCTGTCCCTGGTCGGCGGTCGGCACGCGGTAGCGGGCGGTCAGCGTCGACAGCGCGAGCGAACGGGCGAGCGGCGTGCCGTCCGGCAGCGGCGGCTGGCCGAGCTCCGCGTTGAAGCGCGTCAGGTGCAGCGTGTAGTCGTGGCCGGCGTCCAGCGCCATGTCCCAGCCGAACCCGACCGTCGGCACGTCGAGGCGCGGCTGGGTCGGCCGGACGCGCAGCACGACGTCGGCGCCCTGCAGGTCGCCGCCCGCGGAGCGCAGGTGGCCGTCCTGGAAGGTCGCCCAGATCGCGTTGTCGATCCGGCCCGCGTGGATCGTGAGCGGAATGTCGAGATAGCGGCCGAGCGTCTGCAGGTCGACCGGGCCGGTCGACAGGTACGCGTCGCCGGTCCAGTTCGTCGGCTTGCCGATCGGCGCGAGCGGCTTGTGGCGGAAACGCGCGCGGAAATCGAGCGGGCCGAGCAGCAGCGTGCCATTCGCGGGCGCCTGCAGCGCGGCCTTGTGCTCGCGGCCGTGGTTGAGCACCGCGAGGCGGATGCCGGACAGCGCGAGTTCCGGTGCGTCGTGCTGCGCGTCGCGCCAGCGCAGCGTGCCGTTGCGCAGCACGATCGCTTCCTGCTTCAGCAGCCACGTGCCGAACGTGTCGTTGCCGCCATGGGTGGTCGCGACACCGACGCCCGCGACGCTCAGCGAGCCGTCGGCGGCGCGCGCGACGACGAGGTCGGGATGGTCGACGATCAGGCTCGACAGCGCGGGCGACAGCCGCAGCAGCGACATCCACGACAGCGCTGCCGTCGCGTGCGGGACCGACAGCGCGATCTGGCCGTCACGGCCGCGAATGGTGAGGTTGGCGACTTCGACGCCCGGCTGCATGCCGGACCAGTGCGGAGACAGCTTGCCGATCGAAAGCTGTGCGTGCAGCTTGTCGGACACCGCGCGCTCGATGCGCGGGCGGTACTCGTCGATGCGCGGCAGCAGCACGTAGCGCATCCCGAGGAACACGCCGGACGCGACGAAGTACGTGCCGATCCCGACTGCCAGCGTCACCCTGAACACGCGACGCAGGACCGGATGATCGTGCTTCGGAGGTCCCGCTTCGGGCTCAGCTACGGCGGATTCCTGACGGTCGGACATGCGGCGGAAGGGCGGCGATATGGTAGTTTTGCAGACTGACGTTGAAATGTATCACACGGGTTCGTGCCGGCGGCCGTTGAGGCCGCACGGCACGGGCTTTCCGGCGCGCGGTTGTCGCGGCGGCGCACCCGCGTCGCGACACCGCGCCGAGTCCAAGGGGCCTGTCGGCAGCGGGGCGCGCACGCGTTGTTCCCGCAGCGGGGCCATACTGCCAGGCCCGCTTTTCGATGACCGACGCTTCCGCCCTGATCAGCACGTCCTATTCCCGCTATCTCGCCCGCGCGGCCGCCGCGCGTCCCGCGCTGTCCGGCCAGATCGCCGCGTGGGCCGCCGCGCCGCTCACGCGCGCGCAGCTCGACGCGCGCCTGACCGAACTGCTCGCCACGCCGGCCGGCACGGCCGCGCCGGGCGACGAGCAACTGAAGCGTGCGCTGCGGCAGTTGCGTATCGAGGTGTTCGGCGCGGTCGCGGAGCGCGACCTGCGCGGCGTCGCGAGCGTCGCCGAGGTGACGGGCGCGATGACCGATCTCGCCGAAGTGGCCGTGCAACGCTCGCTCGCGCTGCTGTCGGCCGAACTCGAGGCGATGTACGGCGAGCCGCGCGGCGCCGACGGCCAGCGCGTCGTGCTCGGCGTGGTCGGGATGGGCAAGCTCGGCGGCCGCGAGCTGAACGTGTCGTCGGACATCGACCTGATCTTCGTCTACGAGGACGACGGCGAAACGGCCGGCGGCACGCGCTCGCCGCTGTCCACCCAGGAATATTTCACGCGGCTCGGCCGCCGCCTGATCGGCGTGCTGTCCGAGGTCACGGCCGACGGCTACGTGTTTCGCGTCGACATGCGGCTGCGCCCGAACGGCGATTCGGGGCCGCTCGTCTGCAGTCTCGGGATGCTCGAGGAGTATTTCTACGTGCAGGGGCGCGAATGGGAGCGCTACGCGTGGATCAAGGGGCGGCTCGTATCCGAAGGCGACAGCGACGCGGCGCGGCGGCTGGCGGCGCAGCTCGAATCGATCGTCAAGCCGTTCGTATACCGCCGCTATCTCGACTTCGGCGTGATCGGCGCGATCCGTGCGCTGCACCAGCAGATTCGCCAGGAAGCCGCGCGCCGCGCGTCGATGCGGCCCGACAAGGCCGACGACATCAAGCTCGGGCGCGGCGGGATCCGCGAGATCGAATTCAGCGCGCAGGTGTTCCAGCTGATCCGCGGCGGCCAGGATGCGGAATTCCGCGTGCGGCCGACGCTCGCGGTGCTGCGCCATGCGCAGGCGCGCGGGCTGATCGGCGAGGACGTGCGCGAGCGCCTGACCGACGCCTACAACTTCCTGCGCACGCTCGAGCACCGGCTGCAGTACCGCGACGACGCGCAGACGCACGCGATGCCGGTCGATGCGGGCGAGCGGGCGGTGCTGGCCGCGTCGCTCGGCTTTGCCGACTATGCGGCGCTGATGACGGTGCTCGACGGTCACCGGACGTTCGTCGAGGCGCAGTTCGACCAGATCTTTGCCGACAAGGTGAACGGCGGCCCCTGCGCGGCGGGCGAGGACACGGCCGCCACGTGGATCTGGAGCGGGGCGCTCGCCGACGACGGCGAAGACGACGCGCTGCTCGCGCGCCTCGACGGCGTGGGCTTCACCGATCCGGCGGCCGTGCTCGCGCGGCTGCGCGCGATCTGGCAGTCGTCGCGCTACGCGGGCCTGCCGGAAAAGAGCCGGCAGCGCTTCGACAGCGTCGCGCAGCGCGCGCTCGAGGCCGCGCCGCGGATCGACGCCGCGCGCCGCGACGACACCATCGTGCGGCTGTTCGACCTGCTCGAGACGGTCAGCCGGCGCGGCGTCTATCTCGCGCTGCTGACCGAGTATCCGGCCGCGCTCGACCGCGTGCTGTCGGTGCTCGGCGCGACGCGCTGGGGCGGCGGCTACCTGATTCGCCATCCGCAGCTGCTCGACGAACTGCTCGACGACGAAGCGATCGCGAGCCCGTTCGACTGGCCTGCGTTCAAGGACGCATTGCGTGCGCGCCTCGCGGCCGCCGACGGCCCCGAGCAGCAGATGGACCTGCTGCGGCACGCGCAGCACGCGGAAGTGTTCCGCATCCTGCTGATCGACCTGGCCGGCCAGTTGTCGGTCGAGCATGTGAGCGACCGCCTGTCCGAGCTCGCCGACGCGGTGCTCGACGTGACGATCGAAGTCGTCTGGTCGCAGCTCGCGAAGCGCCACCGCGACGTGCCGAAGTTTGCGGTGATCGCATACGGCAAGCTCGGCGGCAAGGAGCTCGGCTACGCATCCGATCTCGACCTGATCTTCCTGTACGACGACCCCGACGAGCGCTCGGCGGACGTCTACACGACGTTCACGCGCCGGCTGATCACGTGGCTCACGACCGCGACCGGCGCGGGCGCGCTGTTCGACATCGACCTGCGGCTGCGGCCGAACGGCGAGGCCGGGCTGCTCGTGACCGATCTCGACGCGTTCCGCCGCTACCAGCTGCGCGAGGGCGACGCGGCCAATACCGCGTGGGTGTGGGAACACCAGGCGCTGACGCGCGCCCGCTACAGCGCCGGCGACCCGCAGATCGGCACCGATTTCGAGGCGATTCGCCAGCAGGTGCTGACGACGCCGCGCGACGGGGCGGTGCTCGCGAAGGAAATCGTCGACATGCGCGGCAAGGTGTTCGCCGGCCATCCGAACCAGACCGAGCTGTTCGACCTGAAGCACGATCGCGGCGGGATGGTCGACATCGAGTTCATCGTCCAGTACTGGGTGCTGCTGCATGCGTCGAGCGATGCCGAGCTGATCCGCAACACCGGCAACATCGCGCTGCTGCGCGAGGTCGCGCGGTTCGGGCTGATGGGTGAGGACGAGGCCGAGCGCGTCGGCGCCGCGTATCGCAAGTACCGGAAGCTGCAGCACAAGCTGCGGCTCGACGGGATGGAGAAGGCGCGGGTCGATCCGGCGCTCGTGGCCGACGAGCGGGCGGCCGTGACGGCGTTGTGGGAGCGTGTGTTCGGCGCGGTCGAAACGGGCGTTTGAGGCGGACGTTTGAATCCCGCGTTCGCGGCAGGACGCTCGAATCCGCGGGGTAGGGCGGGCGGCGCTCGTCCATCGAAAAACTGCGCCGTGCGAGCGGTTCGACCGGCAGATCGGTCTGCCTGCTCGCCGTGCCGCTGCAGGCCTGTTCCGGGAAAGGCGACACGCCGCGTTCCGAAAAACGTGGGGTTCGTCGGCGGTCCGGGACCGGCGCATGCGCCGATCTTCTGCATTTCGGCCGACGAAGCCGGCGTCAGGCCGCCAGCATTTCCTTCGCGTGCTTGCGCGTGGTGGCGGTGATCTCGAGCCCGCCGAGCATCCGCGCGACTTCCTCGACCCGGCTCGCCTTGTCGAGCGGGACGACCGACGAGACGGTGCCGCCGCGCTCGTCGGCGCCTTTCGCGACCTGGAAGTGATGGTCGCCGCGTGCGGCGACCTGCGGCAGGTGCGTCACGCACAGCACCTGGCGGTCGCGCCCGAGCTGGTGCAGCAGGCGGCCGACCACCTCGGCGACGCCGCCGCCGATCCCCGTGTCGACTTCGTCGAAAATCAGCGTCGGCGTCGGGCTGGCGGCGCTAGCGATCACGGCCAGCGCGAGGCTGATCCGTGCGAGTTCGCCACCCGACGCGACTTTCGCGAGCGGCCGCAGCGGCACGCCGGGGTGCCCGGCGACCCGGAATTCGACCTGTTCGAGCCCGTGCGGGCCGCCGTCGGCGAGCGGCACGAGCGCGACTTCGAAGCTGCCGCCCGCCATCGACAGTTCCTGCATGCCGGCCGTGACGGCCGTGCCGAGCGCCTTCGCGGCCTGCGCGCGGGCCGTCGACAGGTGTTTCGCGTCGGCGAGATAGGCTTCCCGTGCCTTCGCCTGCGCGGCTTCGAGCGCGCCGAGATCGGCGGCCGCGTCGAGCGCGGCGAGCTGCGCGCGGCGTGCCGCATGTTCCTCGTGCAGCGTGTCGGGCGGCAGCCGGAACTTGCGGGCGGTCGAGTGCAGCGCGTCGAGGCGCGTTTCGACCTGCGCGAGCCGGGCCGGGTCGAGATCGAGGCGCTGCGCGTAGTGCGACAGCGAATAGACGGCTTCCTGCAGCTGGATTTCGGCCGGTTCGAGCGACGCGAGCGCATCGCCGAGCCCCGTGTCGTAGTCGGCCAGGCTGCGCAGCTTCGACACGATCGCGCCGAGCTGCGGGAGCATCGCGTCGTCGGCCTCGGACAGCGCGTTGAGCGCGCCCTGCACGCCGGCGATCAGGTTCGCCGAATGCGACAGGCGCTTGTGCTCGCTGCCGACTTCGTCCCATTCGCCGGGTTGCGGTGCGAGCTTGTCGAGTTCGGCGAGCTGCCAGGCGAGCTTCTCGCGTTCGAGCTGCAGTTCGCGCTCATGCGCCTTCGCGGCGTCGATCGCCTGCGTTGCGTCGCGCCAGACGCGCCACGCGCGTGCGACGTTCGCGGCATCGGCCACGAGCCCCGCGTGCGTGTCGAACAGCTCGCGCTGCGCGTCGGGCCGCATCAGCAGCTGGTGCGCGTGCTGACCGTGGATGTCGACCAGCATCTCGCCGAGCTCGCGCAGCTGCGCGAGCGTCGCGCTGGTGCCGTTGATGAACGCACGCGAGCGGCCGTTCGCGTCGATCACGCGGCGCAGCATCACGGTGTCCTCGGCGTCGAACGCGTGTTCGTCGAGCCAGCGCGCGACGCGGTCGTGCGGCGTGAATTCGGCGGTGATGTCGGCGCGGCCGCAGCCGGCGCGCACGACGCTCGCGTCGGCGCGTTCGCCGAGCGCGAGGGCCAGGGCGTCGATTAGGATCGATTTGCCGGCGCCGGTTTCGCCGGAAAAGACGGTAAAGCCGCTGTCGAATTCGAGATCGAGCGCGGCGACGATGACGAAGTCGCGAATCGAGAGGTGGCGGAGCATGGTGTCGGGCGTGGGTGCGTCAGGACGCCTTGTCGTCTTCGTTCGATGCGTGTTCGTTCCAGTGCAGCTTCTTGCGCAGCGTCGCGTAGTAGCTGTAGCCGACCGGGTGCAGGAACGGCACCGTGTGCTTCGAGCGGCGCACCTCGATCGTGTCGTTCAGTTCGAGCGAGGTGAACGACTGCATGTCGAAGTTCACGTTGACGTCGCGGCCGCCGACGATCTGGATCGCGATCTTCGAATCGTCGGGCAGCACGATCGGCCGGTTCGACAGCGCGTGCGGCGCGATCGGCACGAGCACGATGCCCTGGAGCTGCGGATGCAGGATCGGGCCGGCCGACGACAGCGCGTACGCGGTCGAGCCGGTCGGCGTGGCGACGATCAGGCCGTCCGAACGCTGGTTGTACATGTACCGGCCGTCGACCGACGCGCGCAGCTCGACCATCCCGGAAAAGCCGCTGCGGTTCACGACGACGTCGTTGAACGCAAGCGCGTGGTAGATCGGTTCGCCGTCGCGCACGATCCGGGCCTCGAGCAGCGAGCGCTCCTCGCGCTCGAACTTGCCCGACAGGATCACCGGGACGCGCGCCTGCATGTCGGCCGCCGCGATGTCGGTGATGAAGCCGAGCCGCCCGTGGTTGATCCCGATCAGCGGCGTCTTGTAGGGCGCGAGCTGGCGGCCGATGCCGAGCATCGTGCCGTCGCCGCCGAGCACGACCGCCACGTCCGCGCGCGCGCCGATCTCCGCCGGGGTGAGCGCCGGATAGCCGGAGATGCCGATCTCGCGCGCCGTTTCGGCTTCGAACACGACCTCGAAGCCGAGCTTCGCGATGCAGCCAGCCAGCGTGGCGAGCGGCTCGGCGATGCCGGGCGTGTTGCTCCGGCCGACGAGCGCGACGGTGTTGAACTGATTACCGGTTTTCATGCCGGCATTACACCATAGCTCGTTGACGAAAAGAACCGGCTGTGCGCGAACGGGGCCGGATCGGTCGGCCCGGGCGACAGTGGCCGCGGCCACTCGCCGTGCTCGCGCGGTTGCGCTAAAATTTTCCACCATGCTAGATCCTCGCGCACGAACCCTCCTGAAAACCCTGATCGAACGGTATATCGCCGACGGTCAGCCGGTCGGCTCGCGCACGTTGTCCCGTTACTCCGGGCTCGAACTGAGCCCGGCAACGATCCGCAACGTGATGTCCGACCTGGAGGAGCTCGGCCTCGTGTCGAGCCCGCATACGTCGGCCGGCCGCGTGCCGACGCCGCGCGGCTACCGGCTGTTCGTCGACACGATGCTGACGGTCGAGGCGCCGATCGACGCCGAGGCCGTCGCGCGCCAGGTGCAGAACACGCTGCAGGCCGGCGAACCGCAGCAGCGGGTCGTGGCGGCCGCGGCGAGCGTGCTGTCGAACCTGTCGCAGTTCGCGGGTGTCGTGCTGACGCCGCGCCGCAGCCACGTGTTCAAGCAGATCGAGTTCATGCGGCTGTCGGACAAGCGCATCCTGCTGATCATCGTCACGCCCGAGGGCGACGTGCAGAACCGGATGCTCGCGACGCCGCGCGACTATTCGCCGTCGCAGCTCACCGAGGCGTCCAACTACATCAACGCGCACTTCGCCGGGCTGTCGTTCGACGAGGTGCGCCGCCGCCTGCGCGACGAGATCGACCAGCTGCGCGGCGACATGACCACGCTGATGCATGCGGCCGTGACGGCCAGCACCGAGGTGCCCGATACCGAGGACACCGTGCTCATTTCCGGCGAGCGCAACCTGCTCGAAGTGGCGGATCTGTCGTCCGACATGGCGCGGCTGCGCAAGCTGTTCGACGTGTTCGACCAAAAGACGGGCCTCCTGCAATTGCTCGACGTGTCGAGCCACGCCCAGGGCGTGCAGATCTTCATCGGCGGCGAATCGACGCTCGTGCCGATCGAGGAAATGAGCGTCGTGACCGCGCCCTACGAGGTGAACGGCCAGATCGTCGGCACGCTCGGCGTGATCGGCCCGACCCGCATGGCGTACAACCGCGTGATCCCGATCGTCGACATCACCGCGCGGCTGCTGTCGCTCACGCTGAGCCAGCAGTAACCCGACCGATACCGTCCCGCCATCGTGCCGCGGCGCCGTGCGTACCGCCAGTCGGCCGAACGGCCAGCCGACCCGGGCGAGACGGCCCGCTATAATTGAGGGCCGTCCGACTGCGTGCCCCGAGCACGTTCCTGCCCATGCGTTTCGATCTTGAGCCGCCTTCGAGCGTCGCAGCTGCCCATCGCATCGGCGTGCTGCTGATCAATCTCGGCACGCCCGACGCCCCGACACCACGCGCGGTGCGGCGCTATCTGGCCGAGTTCCTGTCGGACCCGCGCGTCGTCGAAATCCCGCAGGTCGTCTGGCAGGTGCTGCTGCGCACGCTGATCCTGCCGCTGCGCGGTCGCGCGTCCGCGAAGAAGTACGCGGCCGTCTGGATGCCCGAAGGCTCGCCGCTGCGCGTATACACCGAGCGCCAGACCGACGGCGTGCGCCACCTGCTCGCGTCGAACGACTATCAGGTGACGGTCGACTACGCGATGCGCTACGGCAGCCCGGGCATTGCGCAGGCGCTCGCGCAATTCAAGCGTGCTGGCGTCGAGCGCGTGCTGCTGATGCCGATGTACCCGCAATACTCGGCGTCCACCACCGCGACGGCATTCGATGCCGCGTTCGCCGCGCTCGCGCGGATGCGCAACCAGCCGGAAGTGCGCACGGTGCGGCACTACGCCGACCATCCGGCCTACATCCACGCGCTCGCCGAACAGGTGCGCCAGTACTGGGCGCAGCATGGCCGGCCCGACTTCGCGGCCGGCGACAAGCTCGTGCTGAGTTTCCACGGCGTGCCGAAGCGCACGCTCGACCTGGGCGACCCCTATCACGACCAGTGCCAGCAGACGGGCGCGCTGCTGATGGCCGCGCTCGGGCTGTCGACGCTCGAATGCCGCGTGACGTTCCAGTCGCGCTTCGGCAAGGCCGAGTGGCTGCAGCCCTACACGGCGCCGACGCTGCGCGAACTCGGCGAGGCGGGCGTGCGGCGGGCCGACGTGTTCTGTCCCGGTTTTACGGCCGATTGTCTGGAGACGATCGAGGAGATCGGGATGGAGGTGCGCGACGAGTTCATCGCGGGCGGCGGCCAGGCGTTCCACCGGATTCCGTGCCTGAACGGCGCGCCCGCGTGGATCGGCGCGTTGGGCGAGATCGTCGCCGAGAATCTGCAGGGCTGGCCGGTGAAGGCCGCGCAGCCCGAAACGGTGAGTTGAACGCGATGAACTACAGGATTTCGACTGAACCCGGCGCGAAGCTGCGCATCGACAAATGGCTGTGGGCGGCCCGCTTCTTCAAGACGCGCTCGCTCGCGTCCGACGCGGTCGACAAGGGCCACGTGAAGATCGGCGGCGCGGCGGTGAAGCCGGCCAAGGACGTGCGCGTCGGCGACGAGGTCGAGATTGCGATCGACGGTGTCGTCTGGCACATTGCCGTGCTTGGCATTTGCGACGTGCGCGGGCCCGCGAGCATCGCGCAGACGCTTTACGAGGAAACGGAAGCGGGGCGCGTCGCGCGGCTCGCCGAACTGGAACGGCGCCGCACCTATCGCGAGCCGGCGGCGGAACTGCACGGCCGGCCGACCAAGCGCGACCGGCGCATCATCGACAGATTTTCTGGTGGGAGCTGAACATCTGGTCGAACGTCGCCCGCGCGCTTCCGTATTCGGTCGTGCGGTCGGTGACGGCTCCGGACAGGCAGATGGTGGTGGTGCCGGCAATCAGTACCAGCGCGACCACCGATATGGCAAAGGTCAGTTTCACGGTACGCGCCTCGATGGGACTGTGAATGCAGCGCCAGGTGGATGTCAGGCGCCGGTAAGCTAGGGTAAACGCGCTTTTTCGACGCTTGAATGGAGTGTAGTGCACCCCCCTGTGCCGAGCTAGTACTTGCCTGGTAAGCGTTGTTACCGGTCGTTTCGTCCGATCCGGCGACAAATGCACGTAATCGGCGGCGTGCAGCGCGGTTGTTTCACGGCATTGGCGAATGCCGGTGAATAACCCCCTTGAAATCGCAGTTTTCGCCCTTATTTGCACCAACAATGTGCGGTGCCGCCGACATACGGTCCGGCGGTTGCCGATTTGGCTTCAACCTCTAATCGACTTTCAGCGACATGGAAAACACGCAAGAGAACCCGGCTACCCAATCGGCCGAAGACATCGGCAGCGAGAAGCAGGCGGCGCAAGGCGCGGCGCCCGCCGCCGAAGCAGCCGACGCGGCGCTCGCGGAGGCTCAAGCCAAGGTCGCCGAGCTGCAGGAGAGCTTCCTGCGGGCGAAGGCCGAGACCGAGAACGTCCGCCGCCGCGCGCAGGAAGATGTCTCGAAGGCGCACAAGTTCGCGATCGAGGGCTTCGCGGAGCACCTGCTGCCCGTGCTGGACAGCCTCGAGGCTGCCGTCGGCGATACGTCCGGCGACATCACGAAGGTGCGCGAAGGCGTCGAACTGACGCTGCGCCAGCTGACGAGCGCGCTCGAGAAGGGCCGCGTCGTCGCGATCAACCCGGTCGGCGAGAAGTTCGATCCGCACCAGCACCAGGCGATTTCGATGGTGCCGGCCGAGCAGGAGCCGAACACCGTCGTGACCGTCCTGCAAAAGGGTTACATGATCGCCGACCGCGTGCTGCGCCCGGCGCTCGTCACGGTCGCCCAGCCGAAGTAAGGCCGACGCGATGGTTCCCGCCGGCGTCGATCCGGCCGCGTTCGACGCGTTCGACATGCAGGCGCTGGCGGCCGACACGTTCGACGCCGCGATCGCCGGCGCCGGTGATGCGCTCGCCGTGGTGTTCTTCTGGGGCGTCGACTGCTTCAACTGCGAGATCGCCAAGAAGGCGATGCTCGCCCAGCCGGACGCGATCCGCGCGCTGGATCTGAAGTGGTTCCATTGCAACGTGTACGAACATCATGAGCTGGGGCGCCGCTTCGGCCTGCACGGCGTGCCGACGTGGTTCTTCTTCCACCGCGGCAAGAGGCTCGGCCGCGCGACCGGCTGGCATGGCCTCGCGCAGTTCCAGGCGGCGGTGTCGGCGGCGCGCGCGAAGATCGCCGCGGCGGCCGGCGCGCCGTCGGGCCGCGACGCCGGTTCGTACGATCCGGCTACCGGCGGCGATTGAAAAAATTTAATATCCGCATCGCTTGGCGGGTCTTGAAAACGGATCGGCCGGACGCATTTCGGGAACAGAGTTGAATTCTGGCGCGCGAAACTGCCCAAAAACGCGGGGTTTCGCGCAGCAAACAAGCATTTCTGGAGATTAGTGAAAATGGGAAAGATCATCGGTATTGACCTCGGCACCACGAACTCGTGCGTCGCCATCATGGAAGGCAACCAGGTCAAGGTCATCGAGAACTCGGAAGGCACGCGCACGACGCCGTCGATCATCGCCTACATGGACGACAACGAAGTGCTCGTCGGCGCGCCGGCCAAGCGTCAGTCCGTGACCAACCCGAAGAACACGCTGTTCGCCGTGAAGCGCCTGATCGGCCGCCGCTTCGAAGAGAAGGAAGTCCAGAAGGACATCGGCCTGATGCCGTACGCGATCATCAAGGCCGACAACGGCGACGCATGGGTCGAAGCGCACGGCGAGAAGCTCGCGCCGCCGCAGGTGTCGGCCGAAGTGCTGCGCAAGATGAAGAAGACGGCCGAAGACTACCTCGGCGAGCCGGTCACGGAAGCCGTGATCACGGTGCCGGCGTACTTCAACGACAGCCAGCGCCAGGCAACCAAGGACGCCGGCCGCATCGCGGGCCTCGAAGTCAAGCGGATCATCAACGAGCCGACGGCAGCCGCGCTCGCGTTCGGCCTCGACAAGGCCGAGAAGGGCGACCGCAAGATCGCCGTGTATGACCTCGGCGGCGGTACGTTCGACGTGTCGATCATCGAGATCGCGGACGTCGACGGCGAAATGCAGTTCGAAGTGCTGTCGACCAACGGCGACACGTTCCTCGGCGGCGAGGACTTCGACCAGCGCATCATCGATTACATCATCGGCGAGTTCAAGAAGGAGCAGGGCGTCGACCTGTCGAAGGACGTGCTCGCGCTGCAGCGCCTGAAGGAAGCCGCTGAAAAGGCGAAGATCGAGCTGTCGTCGAGCCAGCAGACCGAAATCAACCTGCCGTACATCACGGCCGACGCATCGGGTCCGAAGCACTTGAACCTGAAGATCACCCGCGCGAAGCTGGAAGCGCTGGTCGAGGATCTGGTCGAGCGCACGATCGAACCGTGCCGCATCGCGATCAAGGACGCCGGCGTCAAGGTGTCGGACATCGACGACGTGATCCTGGTCGGCGGCCAGACCCGCATGCCGAAGGTGCAGGAGAAGGTGAAGGAGTTCTTCGGCAAGGATCCGCGCCGTGACGTGAACCCGGACGAAGCCGTCGCAGTCGGCGCGGCGATCCAGGGCCAGGTCCTGTCGGGCGACCGCAAGGACGTGCTGCTGCTCGACGTGACCCCGCTGTCGCTCGGTATCGAGACGCTCGGCGGCGTGATGACGAAGATGATCAACAAGAACACGACGATCCCGACGAAGCACGCTCAGGTGTATTCGACGGCGGACGACAACCAGTCGGCCGTGACGATCAAGGTGTTCCAGGGCGAACGCGAGATGGCGGCAGGCAACAAGCTGCTCGGCGAGTTCAACCTCGAAGGCATCCCGCCGTCGCCGCGCGGCGTGCCGCAGATCGAAGTGACCTTCGACATCGACGCGAACGGCATCCTGCACGTCGGCGCGAAGGACAAGGCGACCGGCAAGGAAAACAAGATCACGATCAAGGCGAACTCGGGCCTGTCCGACGCTGAAATCGACCAGATGATCAAGGACGCGGAAGCGAACGCAGCGGAAGACCACAAGCTGCGCGAGCTGGCTGATTCGCGCAACCAGGGCGACGCGCTGGTCCACAGCACGAAGAAGGCGCTCACCGAGTACGGCGACAAGCTGGACGCGGGCGAGAAGGAAAAGATCGAAGCGGCGCTGAAGTCGCTCGAGGACGTGCTGAAGGATACGTCGGCCGACAAGGCGGCGATCGACGCGAAGGTCGAGGAACTCGGTCAGGCTTCGCAGAAGCTCGGCGAAAAGATGTACGCCGACATGCAGGCGCAGCAAGCCGGCGCGGCGGGTGCAGCGGAAGGCGCGGCCCAGGCGGGCGGTGCGCAGCAGGCTGCCGATGACGTCGTCGACGCCGAGTTCAAGGAAGTGAAGAAGGACTAAGCCGGGTTGCAATGGCACCGTACGCCGCGCGTGGAAACGCGCGCGGCGCGGTTGACCAACGACTGAAAGCGGTCTGTCTTTCCTTCCGGATGGCCGGATCGACTCCACGCCTGGCGGGCTTCGCGGCCCTCCGGGCACATTTGTTTTTTGGCGGGTGCTGCGCGAGCCGTCCGCGGACGGCGCAGCGCCAGACGAGTCGAGAGACTTTACTGCGGGCGAAAGGAGCCGCCGCGTGCGTGACGCGCGACGGCACAGTGAATCGATATGGCGAAACGGGATTACTACGAGGTTCTGGGCGTCGCGAAGAACGCGAGCGACGACGAAATCAAGAAGGCGTATCGCAAGCTTGCGATGAAGTATCACCCTGACCGCAATCCGGACAACAAGGATGCGGAAGAGCATTTCAAGGAGGCGAAGGAAGCCTATGAAATGCTGTCGGACGACCAGAAGCGCGCGGCGTACGACCAGTACGGCCACGCGGGCGTCGATCCGAACATGGGCGGTGCGGGCGCACAGGGTTTCGGCGGCTTCGCGGATGCGTTCGGCGACATCTTCGGCGACATCTTCGGCCAGGCCGCGGGCGGTGCCGCGCGCGGCGGCCGCGGCGGTCCGCAGGTGTATCGCGGCGCCGACCTGCGCTACAGCATGGAAATCACGCTCGAGCAGGCCGCGCACGGCTACGACACGCAGATCCGCGTGCCGAGCTGGGTATCGTGCGAAGTCTGTCACGGGTCGGGCGCGAAGCCCGGCACGAAGCCGGAAACCTGCCCGACCTGTCACGGCCAGGGCACGGTGCGCATGTCGCAGGGCTTCTTCAGCATCCAGCAGACCTGCCCGAAGTGCCACGGCACCGGCACCTACATCCCGGAACCGTGCGTGCACTGCCACGGCTCGGGCAAGGTGAAGGAAACCAAGACGCTCGAAGTGAAGATCCCGGCCGGCATCGATGACGGGATGCGGATCCGCTCCGCCGGCAACGGCGAGCCGGGCATCAACGGCGGGCCGCCGGGCGACCTGTACGTCGAGATCCACATCAAGCCGCACTCGGTGTTCGAGCGCGACGGCGACGATCTCCACTGCCAGATGCCGATCCCGTTCACGACCGCCGCACTGGGCGGCGAGATCGAGGTGCCGACGCTGGCCGGCCGTGCGTCGTTCCCGGTGCCGGAAGGCACGCAGTCGGGCAAGACGTTCCGCCTGCGCGGCAAGGGGATCAAGGGTCTGCGTTCGAGCATCGCGGGCGATCTGTACGTACACGTGCAGGTCGAGACGCCCGTGAAGCTGACCGACCAGCAGCGCGATCTGCTCAAGCAGTTCGAGAAGTCGCTGGCCGAGGGCGGTGCGCGTCACAGCCCGCAGAGCAAGAGCTGGTTCGACCGGGTGAAGAGCTTCTTCGAGTAACGGCATGACTGAAGGCAACGAGAGCGCGTCGTTCGCGCTCTTGGACGATTGCGACTCGACCGCGTCCGCGCGGTCGAGTCGTTTGTATTCCGGTTTCGTGCGCGAACGCGTGTGCACGGATCCGGCACGGCTCGACGAAGTCGATGCGGCGGTGGCGCAGGATCTGCGCGACGGGCTGCATGCGATCGTCGTCGGCGACTACGAATTCGGACGCAATCTGGACAGAGCGCAGCCGGGCCATGCCCCGCTGCGCTTTTTGCTGTATGCGCGCTGCGAGCGCCTGTCGCGCGATGAAGTCGATGCATGGCTCGCGCAGCAGGACGGCGGCGGCCCGCCGTCGATCGCGGGCGTCGCGCACGTCGCGAAGAGTGTGTCGCGCGACGCGTTCGACGCGGCGATCGCCGCGGTGCACGACGCGCTGCGGGCGGGCGATTCGTATCAGATCAACTACACGTACCGGCTGAATTTCGACATGTTCGGCACGCCGCTCGCGCTGTACCGGCGGCTACGCGCGCGTCAGCCCGTGCGTTACGGCGCGCTGATCGCGCTGCCCGACGGCGCGTGGGTCGTGTCGTGCTCGCCGGAGCTGTTCGTCGAGAAGCACGGCGACGTGCTGCGCGCGCGGCCGATGAAGGGCACCGCGCCGCGCTCGGCCGATCCGCGCGACGATGCGGCGGCCGCCGCGTTCCTCGCGAGCGATCCGAAGAACCGCGCGGAAAACGTGATGATCGTCGACCTGCTGCGCAACGACGTGTCGCGGATCGCGCGCACGGGCACGGTCAAGGTGCCGGCGCTGTTCTCGGTCGAGCCGTATGCGTCGGTGTGGCAGATGACGTCGACGGTCGAGGCCGGCTGGCGCGACGGCACCACGTTCGCGCAGATGCTGCGTGCGCTGTTTCCGTGCGGATCGATCACCGGTGCGCCGAAGCACAAGACGATGGAACTGATCGACGCAATCGAGTCGACGCCGCGCGGGCTCTATACGGGCGCGATCGGCTGGCTCGATGCACCGAAGGAAGGCTCTCCGGCAGGCACTGCGGTGCCCGACGGCGCGGCCGGCTGCGGTGATTTCTGCCTGTCGGTCGCGATCCGGACGCTGACGCTCGATGCGACCGCCGTCGATGCGGCTGCAACGATCGACGCGCGCGACGCGGCAACGGCCGCTAGCGGCCGGCGGCGCGGCAGGATGGGTGTCGGCGCCGGCATCGTGCTCGACAGCGTCGCCGCCGACGAATATGCGGAGTGTGAATTGAAAGCGCGATTCCTGACCGATGCCGATCCCGGCTTCCAGTTGTTCGAAACCACGGCCGCGACACGTGCGGACGGCATCCGGCATCTCGAGCGCCATCTCGCGCGGCTGCAGCGCAGCGCGGATGCGTTCGGCTTCCGCCTCGACGCCGACGCGTTGCGCCGCGAGATCGACGCGCGCTGCGCGGCGCTCGACGGCGACGGCCCGTACCGGATGAAGCTCGCGCTCGCGAAGGACGGCACGGTCGACATCACGGCCGCGGTATTGAAGCCGCTGCCCGCGGGGCCGGTCGGCGTGATGCTCGCGTCCGCGCACGGCTTTGCGCCAACCCGCACGGACGATGCGCTGCTCTTGCACAAGACGACGCACCGCGCGGAATACGATCGCGCGTGGCAGGCGGCGGAAGCGCTCGGCGGCTTCGACATGCTGTTCGTGAACGAGCGCGGCGAGGTGACTGAAGGCGGGCGGTCGAATGTGTTCGTGAAGCGTGATGGCGTGTGGTTGACGCCGCCGTTGTCGTGCGGCGTGTTGCCCGGCGTGATGCGCGGTGTGCTGCTCGACGATCCGGCGCTAGGCGCAAAAGAGCGTGTGCTGACGCTCGACGATGTGCTGAACGCAGACGAGTTGATGATCTGCAATGCGTTGCGCGGGTCGGTCGCGGCGCGGCTGATTCAAGGCAGCGCACCGGCCTGAACGCGGATTACTTCCGCGGCGTGCATTGCCAGCTTTGTACGATGGCGTGCCCACGCCTGTAACGCGCGACGCAAGTCTGCGCCTGTCTGCCGAGCGGTCGTGCGATCACGACGCTCGTATTCCCGTAGTCGCATGAGACCCAGTAATCCTCACGGTTTTCAGCGAGCGACCAGGTATAGACGTCGCTTTTAGGTTCGGAGCGCGAGCGGTTCGGCAGCAAGGACATCATCCGGTCCGGCGGCCCTGACCAGAAGGTGACGCTGGCAAGCGGGTAGGTGCTTTGCGTGTCGAAGCTTTTCCAGCCATCGGGTGGTTGACCGTCGAGCTGCTGGGTAACGGCAACGCGTGCGGGACAGTCTTCGGTCGCAGCGGACGCGGGTAATGCGACGAGTGAACTGCATGCGAGCGCGGCGATGGCGAGCAGCCGATACGGTGTTTGGCGGATGAGCGTCATTATTTCACGACCGAAAATGCATCGGCGTTATTGCTCGGATCGATGTAACGGCCATTTTTGTCCTTGCCTTTGAACGGAATGCATCTTCTCTGAATTGCCTTGAGTGAGCGCCATTGTTCAACGACGTGGATACCGCGCACATCCTGGCCCAGATAGAACGCCGCATGATTGCCATGCGATCGGCTTGGGTAGCGATCGTTCTCGAAAGTCGCAATGACGGTACCGGCGCGGATACTCCCGTCGCCGCCTATCTTTTTTCTGGGCGCCAGATGGCGGTGGGGCCGGCGGAAGTATAAATTTTGACCAGCGCGACGCATTCTCCGTCGCCTGCCAGCTTTTGCCCGACGAGGTCAGCCGCCTTTTCATACACGTGCGCCATCCTTTCCACTCCTTCGATCGACGAAGGCTTGATGGTCGCAGCGACGAAGGTGTGCAGGAATAGGACGAGTTAGAAAGTACGCGCTGTTCGTCATGCACTACGAGAAACGGCGCACCGCATCGCGGCCACGTCAGCGAGTGTGCCGCAGCAAGCGCCGACCGCGCGCCACGGCACGCCCGTCCCGCGTCAGAACGAGTGTTCCGGGCCCGGGAACGTGCGGTCCTTCACCGCGCTCACGTACGCCTCGACGGCCGCCTGGATGTTCGGCTGCCCCTGCATGAAATCCTTCACGAAACGCGGCCGCTTGCCGGGGAAGATGCCGAGCATGTCGTGCAGCACCAGCACCTGGCCCGAGCAATCGAGCCCTGCGCCGATGCCGATCGTCGGGATCTTCAGCATGTGCGTGACTTCGGACGCGACAAGCGTCGGCACCGCCTCGAGCACCACGAGCTGCGCGCCCGCATCTTCGATCGCTCGTGCATCGCGCAGCAGCTGCGCGGCGCCGGCTTCCGTGCGGCCCTGCACCTTGAAGCCGCCGAACGCATGCACCGACTGCGGCGTGAGGCCGAGGTGCGCGCACACCGGCACCGAGCGTTCGACGAGGAAGCGGATCGTGTCGGCGAGCCATTCGCCGCCTTCGAGCTTCACCATCTGCGCGCCGGCGCGCATCAGCGTAACCGCGTTCGCGAACGCCTCGGCCGGCGTGCCGTACGTGCCGAACGGCAGATCGGCGACGACGAGCGCGCGAGGCTGCACGCGCGCGACGCATGCGGTGTGGTACGCGATGTCGTCGAGCGACACCGGGAGCGTGGTCGTGTGGCCCTGCAGTACGTTGCCGAGCGAGTCGCCGATCAGCAGCACGTCGGTGCCGGCGCGATCGAGCAGCGCGGAAAAGCTCGCGTCGTAGCAGGTGAGCATCGCGATCTTCTCGTCGGCTTCGCGCATTGCCTGCAGCTTGGGCACCGTGACGGCAGGCCGGCTCGATTCCTGGAGATAGGTCATGGGAAATCCGGTTCGATGGGGAGGAACGACAGGCGAGGACGCGTCAGCGCGTCGTCTCGCCCTTGACGAAGAATTCCTTGCGGCCGCGCATCGTGTCGATGCGCTCGATCAGCAGCGCGAGGTCTTCGGGGGAATCCAGCGGGTTCAGGTGTTCGGCTGCGACCGTCAGCACCGGCGTGCGGTCGTAGTGATAGAAGAATTCGTTGTATGCATCGACGAGCGAGCGCAGGTACGCGTCGCTGATCTGCAGCTCCATCGGCAGCCCGCGCTTCTGGATGCGCGAGAACAGCACCTCGGGGCTCGCCTGCAGGTAGACGACGAGATCGGGCGCGGGTGCCTGCGGCACGTCGAGGTGCGTCGCGATCGACCGGTACAGCTGCCATTCGTCTTCCGGCAGGTTCAGCCGCGCGAAGATGTCGTTCTTCTGCGGCATGAAATCGGCGACGACGGGCCGGCCCGTATCGAGCGCGCCGATCAGTTCGCGCGCCTGCTGCGCGCGCTGCAGCGCGAACGACAGCTGCGCGGGCAGCGCATAGCGCGCGGTGTCGCGATAGAAGCGTTCGAGGAACGGGTTGTCCTGCGGGCGTTCGAGCAGCGCCTGCATCGACCAGCGCTCGGCGAAGAGGCGCGCGAGCGTCGTCTTGCCGACGCCGATCGGGCCTTCGATCACGAGGTAGCGATGCGGGGCGCGCAGGTCGGGCGCGGTGACGGTCAGCGGAGTGGTGTTCATCGGCAGGGGTTCTTGTCGGCGTCAGCGCCGGCGGCAAGGGCCTTCTGCATCAGGCATTGGCAGGTCTGCACCTTCTCGACGCGCTGATCGGCGACGGCGGCGAGGAACGCATCGGCGCGGCCGCGCGCGGGGATGTCGAGCGCCGGTTCGATTTCGACGAGCGGCACGAGCGCGAATGCGCGATCGGTGAGGCGCGGATGCGGGACGATCAGGTCGGGTTCGTCGATCGAATCGGAGCCGAACAGCAGGATGTCGAGGTCGAGCGTGCGCGGCGCGTTGCGATACGGGCGCTCGCGCCCGAAGTGATGTTCGATCTTCTGGCAGAGCGCGAGCAGCTCCCGGGCCGACAGCGTCGTGTCGAGCTTGACGACGCAGTTGTAGTAATCGTCGCCGCCCGCTTCGAAGGGCGCCGTGCGATACAGGCTCGATTTGCCGAGGATCGAGATGGTGCGCTGCTGCGCGAGGCACACCACCGCGTCCTTCAGGGTCTGGCGCGCATCGCCGAGATTCGCCCCCAGTCCGATATATGCAACCGTCATGGCATCACTTCCTACGTCGTTCGCCGGCGAGCGCGTCAGTCGTCGGAACCGCCCGCGGTGTCCGGCGCCTGCTCGGCGGCGCCTTCGCCCGGCTTGCGGTTTCGCGCACCGCCGCGGCGGCGCCGCTTGCGGGGCGATTTTTCCTTCGAGCCGCCCTGCGTGAGGAGTGCCTCACGGGCGGCCGCGTCGCCTTCGATGAAATCCGTCCACCACTGTCCGACTTCCGCATCGAGCTCGCCGGATTCGCAGCGTAACAGGAGGAAATCATACCCCGCTCTAAACCTTTGGTGTTCCAGCAGCCGCATCGCGCTGCGGCCCGAGCGTTTTTCGAGGCGCAGTTGCAGGCCCCAGATCTCGCGCATGTCGGCCGAGTAGCGCTTGTGGATCGCGAGCTTCTCGGTCTGCATGTCGAGCACGTCGTCCATCGCGCGATGGAGCGCCGGCACCGGGATTTCGCCCTCCGCCGTGTATTGCTCGAAGCGCTGGCGCATGTCGTGCCACAGCAGCGTCGCGAACAGGAAGCCCGGCGACACCGGCTTGCCGGCGCGCACGCGCGCGTCGGTGTTGTTCAGCGCAAGCGTGATGAACTTCTCGCCCTGCGGCTGCTCGAGCACGACGTCGAGCAGCGGCAGCAGCCCGTGGTGCAGGCCTTCCTTGCGCAGCTGCTGCAGGCACGCGAGCGCATGGCCCGACAGCAGCAGCTTCAGCATTTCGTCGAACAGGCGCGCGGCCGGCACGTTGTTGATCAGGTCGGCGAGCGCGTTGATCGGCTCGCGCGTGTGCGGCTCGATCTCGAAGCCGAGCTTCGCCGCGAAGCGCACGACGCGCAGCATCCGCACCGGATCCTCGCGGAAGCGCGTGGCCGGGTCGCCGATCATCCGCAACAGGCGGGCGCGCATGTCGGCCATCCCGTCGTGGTAGTCGAGCACCGTCTGCGTCGACGGGTCGTAGTACATCGCGTTGATCGTGAAGTCGCGGCGCGCGGCGTCTTCGTGCTGTTCGCCCCACACGTTGTCGCGCAGCACGCGGCCGCTCGCGTCCACCGCGTGCGTGCGGCGGTCGAGCTCGTCGCGCTTCAGGCGCTTCGGCGGCTCGGCCGCGGCGGCTTCGGGCGGCGCGTCGACCAGCGCGCGGAAGGTCGACACCTCGATCAGTTCCTGGCCGAACTGCACGTGGACGATCTGGAAGCGGCGGCCGATCAGGCGCGCGCGGCGGAACAGGCGCTGCACCTCGGTCGGCGTCGCGTCGGTCGCGACGTCGAAGTCCTTCGGCGCGATGCCGAGCAGCAGGTCGCGCACGGCGCCGCCGACGATGAACGCGCGAAAGCCCGCCTGCTGCAGCGTGTCGGTCACGCGCACGGCGTTCCGCGAGATCAGCGACGGATCGATCTGGTGCACGCTGGCCGGCACGACGGTCGGCTCGTGGTTGCTGCGCGCCTTCCTGGCGCCGCCGCCGCGGCTCCCCTTCGCGGGGCGCGGGGCAGGGGCCGTTTCGACGGCGGGCGCCTCGACGGGCGACGTGTGTTCGGCGCCGTCCTGGCCGAGCAGCTTGCGAATGAATTTTTTGATCACGACGTTCAGAAGAGATCGAGGATGCGCCAGCCGCGGTCGCTTGCATGCGCACGCAGCGTGTCGTCGGGGTTGGTCGCGATCGGGTCGGTGACTTTCTCGAGCAACGGGATGTCGTTGTGCGAGTCGCTGTAGAAGTAGCTGTGTTCGAAGTCGTCCCAGTGCTTGCCGAGCGACGCGAGCCACGCTTCGGTGCGCACGATCTTGCCTTCGCGATAGCTCGGCGTGCCGGTCGGCCGGCCCGTGTACGGCGAGTCGGGATGGCCGTCGGTCGTTTCGACCTCGCACGCGATCAGCGTGTCGACGCCGAACGCGGTCGCGATCGGACGCGTGATGAACTCGTTGGTCGCGGTCACGACGCAGCACAGGTCGCCGGCATCGAGGTGCTTGCGCACGAGTTCGAGCGCGGCGGGCGTCATCGCGGGGCGGATCACCTCGTGCATGTACTGCTCGTGCCATTCGGCCAGTTGCGCGCGCGAATACTTCGCGAGCGGCGTGAGCATCGCGCACAGGTAAGCATGGATGTCGAGCTTGCCGGCCTTGTAGTCGGCGAAGAACTGATCGTTCTGACGCGAGAAGCTTTCCGCGTCGACGATGCCGAGCTTCACCATGAAGCGGCCCCATTCGTGGTCGCTATCGGTCGGGATCAGCGTGTGATCGAGGTCAAAGAGTGCCAGATTAGTCATGGAAGCGCATTTTACTCGAAGCGGTTCGGGCCTGTGCCCGGCGGTGCGATGTCGTCGCCGGGGCGCGCCAGCATCCGGCGCAGCAGCGGCAGCGTGACGGCGCGTTTCTGCTCGAGCGAGAAGCGGTCGAGCGCGTCGAGCAGCGCCATCAGGCTCGGCATGTCGCGGCGGAAATGGGTGAGCAGGTAAGCGGCGATGTCGTCGGTGAGCGCGATCCCGCGCTCCTTCGCCGCGAGCTTCAGCACGGCGATCTTGCCGGCGTCGGACGGCGGCGACAGGTGGAACACGAGCCCCCAGCCGAGGCGCGTGCGCAGATCCTCGCGCACGTCGAGCGCGAGCGGCGCCGCGGGGCCCGCCGCGACGAACGCGCTCGACGGGTGCGCGCGGACCTCGTTGAACAGGTTGAACAGGGCGACCTGCTGCGTGTCGCTCATCTTGTCGCAGTCGTCGATCGCGTAGATGCCGATGCGCGGGTCGAACGTGAACGCGCCGAGCGGGCTTTGCGGCGTCAGATAGCGCGCGTAGCCGTACGACGCGTCGCTCACGAGCGCCTGCAGCAGGTGGGTGCGGCCGCTGCCGGGCTCGCCCCAGATGTAGAACGACCGGTCCGGCACGGGCCCCGCCGCGAGCGCGAGGTCGAGCTTCTGGAGCCGCGAGATGAGCTCGTCGTTCTCCTCATTCATGATGAAGTTGTCGAACGTGGCGGGCGGCGGCGTGCCGAGATCGAGCGTCAGTTGACGGGACACAACAGTCACAATGCAGGTCGGTTGATGAAACGCGCGCCGTACGCCGGGCACGCGCGGGGGGCTGCTCCGGTGCCTGAACACGCGGCCGCACGCACGGCGGCGCGCGGTTTCCGGCGCGGCTCGCGGGGCGATGAAAACGGGGACGTGTCGACCAAGATGCAATCCCTGACGATTCGGTGCTGGGAATTCCGGCCAACGGGCCGGCTTCGGGTAAAATCGCATTTTACCGACCTTCTCGCATTCCCCCATGAATCCTCCGAAATCCGCTCCCGACGCCCAAGGTCTGTCCTACCGCGACGCAGGCGTCGACATCGACGCGGGCGACGCGCTCATCGACAAGATCAAGCCTTTTGCGAAGAAAACCCTGCGCGACGGCGTGCTCGGCGGCATCGGCGGGTTCGGCGCGCTGTTCGAAGTGCCGAAGAAGTACCAGGAGCCCGTGCTCGTGTCGGGCACCGATGGCGTGGGCACCAAGCTCAAGCTGGCGTTTCATCTGAACAAACACGACACCGTCGGCCAGGATCTGGTGGCGATGAGCGTGAACGACATCCTCGTGCAGGGCGCCGAGCCGCTGTTCTTCCTCGATTACTTCGCGTGCGGCAAGCTCGACGTCGACACGGCCGCGACCGTCGTCAAGGGCATCGCGCATGGTTGCGAACTGTCGGGCTGCGCGCTGATCGGCGGTGAAACGGCCGAAATGCCGGGCATGTACCCGGACGGCGAATACGACCTGGCCGGTTTCGCGGTCGGCGCGGTCGAGAAGAGCAAGATCATCGACGGCAGCACGATCGCCGAAGGCGACGTGGTGCTCGGCCTCGCGTCGAGCGGCATCCACTCGAACGGCTTCTCGCTCGTGCGCAAGATCATCGAGCGCGCGAACCCCGACCTGTCGGCCGATTTCCACGGCCGCTCGCTGGCCGACACGCTGATGGCGCCGACGCGCATCTACGTGAAGCCGCTGCTCGCGCTGATGCAGAAGCTGTCGGTGAAGGGCATGGCCCACATCACCGGCGGTGGCCTCGTCGAGAACATTCCGCGCGTGCTGCGCGAAGGCCTCACGGCCGAGCTCGACCAGAACGCGTGGCCGCTGCCGCCGCTGTTCAAGTGGCTGCAGGAGCACGGCGGCGTCGCCGACGCGGAAATGCACCGCGTGTTCAACTGCGGGATCGGGATGGCCGTGATCGTCTCGGCGGCCGATGCCGACGCGGCGATCGCCGACCTGACGGCCGCCGGCGAACAGGTGTGGAAGATCGGCACCGTGCGTGCGAGCCGCGAAGGCGAGGCGCAGACGGTCGTGGTCTGACGCAGCGCACGCAGGATGCAGCAAGGAAAGCCGCCCGGAGTCGATCCGGGCGGCTTTTTTTCTGGCGTGGCGCTTGGCGTATTGGCGGGCGGCCCGAAAGAGGAACGACGCTGACCGAAGACGAGGGTATCGCGCGCAAGCAGGATCGATGCGCGGCGATCCTGCCCCGTTATTGATCGTCGATGCGGCCGTCGAGCACGCGTTCGAGCGTGTCGAGCGCCTGCGCCGTCGAATCCGGCGCGACGCAGTCGACGACGATCCGCTCCGGCATCGCGCGCAGCCACGTGATCTGCCGTTTGCACAGCTGGCGCGTCGCGAAGATGCCCTTGTCGCGCATGGTTCGGTAGTCGGTGTCGCCGTCGAGGAATTCCCACGCCTGCCGGTAGCCGACGCAGCGCATCGACGGCAGGCCGAGATGCAGATCCTCGCGGCGGCGCAGCCGTTCGACTTCGTCGATGAAGCCCGCGTCGAGCATCGCGTCGAAGCGTTGCGCGATGCGCGCGTGCAGCACCGCGCGGTCCGACGGTTCGAGCGCGACCGGCACGAAGCGATAGGCCGCGGCCGCGTCGTCCGCGCGCCGCGGCGCGGCGAGCAGCACCGACATCGGCTGCCCGCTCAGCAGGAACACTTCGAGCGCGCGCTGGATCCGCTGCGAATCGTTCGGTGCGAGCCGCGCGGCCGTCGCGGGGTCGACCTGCGCGAGCCGCGCGTGGAGTGCCGGCCAGCCGTCGCGCGCGGCCTCGGCGTCGAGCTCCGCGCGCACGGCGGGATCGGCGGTCGGCAGGTCGTTGAGGCCCTGCGTGAGCGCCTTGTAGTACAGCATCGTGCCGCCCGCGAGCAGCGGCGTGCGGCCGCGCGCGGCGATCTCGCCGATCAGGCGCAGCGCGTCCGCGCGGAATTCGGCCGCCGAATATGCGTCGGCCGGGTCGATGATGTCGATCAGGTGATGCGGCACGCTCGCGCGCTCGTCGCGCGTCGGTTTCGCGGTGCCGATGTCCATGTCGCGGTAGACGAGCGCCGAATCGACGCTGACGATCTCGATCGGACGGCGCGCGGCGAGCGCCAGCGCCGCGGCCGTCTTGCCCGATGCAGTGGGGCCGAGCAGGCAGGCGATCGTCGTCGGAGCGGACTGCGGTGAAGCGTTCATTGCCCGCGCATGAAGAGACGGTCGAGATCGTTCAGCGTGAGCTGATACCACGTCGGCCGGCCGTGATTGCACTGGTCCGCACGTTCGGTCGCTTCCATCTGGCGCAGCAGCGCGTTCATCTCGTCGAGCGTCAGGCGCCGGTTCGCGCGCACCGCGTGGTGACACGCAAGCGTGCCGAGCAACTCGTGCTGGCGTTCGGTGAGCACGCGCGAACCGCCGAACGCGTGCAGGTCGGCGAGCACCGCGCGCGCGAGCGACTGCAGGTCCGCGTCCTTCAGCAGCGCGGGCACCGCGCGGATCGCGAGCGACGTCGGCGACAGCACCGCGAGGTCGAAGCCGAGCGATTCGAGCGTGTCGCGTTCTTCCTCGACCGTGCCGATCTCGACCGGCGTCGCCGTCATCGAGATCGGCAGCAGCAGCGACTGCACGGCGACCGTGCGGTCGGCGAGCGCGTTCTTGAACTGTTCGTACAGGATCCGTTCGTGCGCCGCGTGCATGTCGACGATCACGAGGCCGTGCGCGTTCTGCGCGAGCACGTAGATCCCGTGGATCTGGCCGAGCGCGAAGCCGAGCGGCTGCTCGTCGTGCGCGGTGGCGGCGAGCGGCGACGCGACGAAGCTCGACAGCGGCGCGGCCGGCGCGGCCGGCGCAGCCGCTGCATCGGCCGCGTCGCGCGCGACGATCGTCGTGCCGTCCGGCGTGCCCGCGCCGGTGTCCTTGCGGCCGAACAGCGCGTCGTAGAGCGCGAGCGGCTGCGCGACCGGCAGCGTGCCCTGCGTCATGCGCGCCTGGCGCATCCACGTGTTGCCCGACGACGAAGAGGACGACGGCGACGAGAAGCCGCTGCCGCCCGTGCCGGCGGCCGCGCCCTGGCCGAGCGGCGTATTCAGGAACGATGCGGGGCCGCTCGGCGCCGGTGAGAGTTGTGCGGCATGGCCGCCCGCGGTGGTTTCCGGCGACGCGCCTGCATGGCGCGCGAGCGCGCGCTGCACCGCGTGGAAGACGTACTGGTGGATCGAGCGCGAATCGCGGAACCGCACCTCGATCTTCGACGGGTGCACGTTCACGTCGACGGCTTCGGGCGGCAGATCGAGGAACAGCACGTACGACGGGTAACGATCGCCGTGGAGGACATCCTCGTACGCCGCGCGCACCGCGTGCGTGAGCAGCTTGTCGCGCACGAAGCGGCCGTTGACGAAGAAGTATTGCTGGTCGGCGCGGCCGCGGCTCGCGGTCGGCAGGCCCGCGCAGCCGTAGACGGCGAGCGGCCCGGCCTGCTCGTCGAGCGGCAGGTGTGCGGTCGCGAAGCCGTCGCCGAGGATCTTCGCGACGCGCTGTGCAGGTTCGGTCGCGTTCCAGTGCTCGACGGCCTTGCCGTTGTGCAGCACCGAGATCGCGACGTCCGGCCGCGCGAGCGCCGCGCGGCGGATCATTTCGAGGCAGTGGCCGAACTCGGTCTGCTCGCTTTTCAGGAATTTGCGGCGCGCGGGCGTGTTGAAGTACAGCTCGCGCACCTCGATCGTCGTGCCGACCGCGCCGGCGGCCGGCGACAGCGCGCCCGTGGTCGCGTCGATCTTCGTCGCATGCGCGACCTCGGCCGTGCGGCTCGTGATCGACATCTCGGCGACCGACGCGATCGACGCGAGCGCTTCGCCGCGAAAACCCAGCGTCGCGACCGCCTCGAGCTCCTCGAGCGAGCGGATCTTGCTCGTCGCGTGGCGCATCAGCGCGAGTGGCAGTTCGTCGGGCGGAATCCCGCAGCCGTCGTCGGTAATCGAGATGCGCTTGACCCCGCCTTCCTCGAGCACGATGCGCAGCGTCGTCGCGCCGGCGTCCATCGCGTTCTCGAGCAACTCCTTGACGACCGACGCCGGGCGTTCGACCACCTCGCCGGCGGCGATCTGGCTGATCAGCTGGTCGGGCAGGGGCTGGATCGCGCGCAGCGGGCGCGCGGCGGGCGTGGGCACGGCGCCTGCGGCCGTTTCGGTGATTTCGGACATGGCCGAATTATAGCGAGGCGGCGGCGGATACCGTGGCCGTGGCTGCTTACGTTTTTTTCACGGAGCCTTAAGGTAGTTTCGGTATGATGACTGCGTTCCGCGCACCGCCTTGTCCGGCGGGCACTCCCGCTTTTCGGCCACTCCGGCCCTTTCGCCTTCGAGGAATCGCATTTGGATACGCTGCTTCATTTCGTCAACCTGGTCCTGCATATCGACGCGTTCCTCGGCGACTTCATCCGGCAGTACGGTGCGTGGGTGTATCTGGTGCTGTTCCTGATCGTGTTCTGCGAGACGGGGCTCGTCGTGTTGCCGTTCCTGCCGGGCGATTCGCTGCTGTTCATCGGCGGCGCGTTCGCGGCGACGGGCGACATGAACGTCGGCGGGCTGATCGTGCTGCTGCTGGTCGCGGCGATTGCCGGCAATACCGTGAACTACCTGATCGGCCGCTGGGTCGGGCCGAAGGTGTTCAATACGCATATCCCGGTGCTCGAGCGCTTCCTCGATCGCGCGGCGCTGCAGAAGACCCACTCGTTCTACGACAAGCACGGCGGCAAGACGATCGTGCTCGCGCGCTTCATCCCTGTCGTGCGCACGTTCGCACCGTTCGTCGCCGGCGCGTCGTCGATGAGCGTCGCGCGCTTCCAGCTGTTCAACGTGGTCGGCGCGTTGCTCTGGGTGCTGCTGCTGGTGCTGCTCGGCTACTTCTTCGGCAATATTCCGTTCATCCGCCAGTATCTGAACGTGATCGTGCTGGCGGGGATCGGCGCGGCGATCGTGCCGGTCGCGATCGGCGCGCTGTGGAAGCTGGTGCGCGGGCGGCATTCGGGCGGTACGCAGAACACGCGCGGCCACTGAGCCTGCGCGTTTTCGCTTCGGCGCAGTAAAAAGCGTGGCAGTTGCCACGCTTTTTTTCGTCCGTGCGGTTCGTGCGGTCCGATCGATTGCCGATGTGCGGTATCGGCCGATCCGGCTGCTCGACGCCGGCAGCTTCAGTCGGATTCCGCGAACCGCTTGGCGACACCGTTCCTCAGGTCGTGCGATGGAAGATCGGCGTTTCGGGCGTCGGGTATTGCGCGTCGCGGAACGTCTCGAGGATCACGCGGTTGGTGTCGCAGTACACCTGCCAGTAGTTCTCCGGCTGCGTCGACGGACGCACGAACAGCAGCGGGCCTTCCGGCGTGAACTGCAGCACGCCGACGTCCGGCGCAGGCACCTTCATCACGTTCGGGATCAACTGGATCTGCGTCTTCAGGCGGTTGATCGCATCGGCCGCGTCGACGCCGTTCGCGATCTTCGCGGTCAGGTCCACGCGGCGATGCGGCGTCGCGCTGTAGTTCGCGATGTTGTCCGAGAAGATCTTGTTGTTGCCGACGATCGTCACGACGTTGTCGGCGGTGATGATCGTCGTGCCGAACAGGCCGAGTTCCTTCACCGTGCCCGTGACGCCGCCCGCGCTGATCACGTCGCCGATCTTGAACGGACGCAGCACCTGCATGAACACGCCGGCGGCGAAATGCGCGAGCAGGCCGCCCCAGGCCGTGCCGATCGCGAGGCCGAGGCCGGCGAGCAGGGCGGCGAACGACGTGGTCTGAACACCGAAGATCTGCAGGATCGCGAGGATCAGCAGGATCGTCAGCAGCACGCTGACTACGGACGTCAGGTAGTCGGTGAGCGTCGGGTCGACCTTGCCGCTGCGGCGTACCACCTTGCCCAGCAGGCGCGTGCCGAGGCGGATCGCCCAGCGGCCGATGAACCACAGGACGATCGCGGCGAGGAGGTTGAGGCCGAAGTCGAGGCCGCGGGTCATCAGGAATTGCTGGGTAGATTCCAGGTTCGGCATGGGGGCTCCATAAATGAAAAAGGGGCCGGCAGGCGGCTTTTCGACGGAAGGTTATAACCGAAGAGAAGTCGATCGAGGATGAAAGAGTGTTAAAACCCCGAGCGATGTAGCAAGGGAGATGTTTTCCCGACGCTTATGCCGAAGCGCGGAAATGCCCGAGTCGCCGGATTGCCGTGCGGACTGTTTGGGGAAAATATTCTATGAATGATGCGCGTTTTTTGTGGGGCATGTCGGATAATGCTGCCGAAAATATCACGATCCAAATCCATATCTCTCGACCATGCCTACACGAAAAAACGGGGTTCCGCGTTGCGTGCTGATTACGGGTGCAACGGGCGGCATCGGTTCCGCGCTGGCGCAGGAATATGCGCGTGCCGGCTCGGCGGTACTCATTTTGCACGGCCGCAATACCGCGCTGCTGCAACAGGTGAGTGACGCCTGTACCTCGCTCGGTGCGCGTGTCATCACGGCGGCATTCGATGTTCGCGATCACGAGACGTTGCGGAATTGGGTCAGCGAAATGAGCGCGGCCGAAGCGCCCGATCTCGTGATCGCAAATGCCGGCGTCAATATCAATACCGGCCCCGGGCATCAAGGCGAAGACTGGGAGGACATGCACCGTCTGCTGGACGTGAACGTGAAGGCAAGCATCGCCACCGCGCATGCGGCGATGCCCGCGATGCGCGCGCGCCGCGGAGGGCAGATCGCACTGGTCAGCTCTCTTGCCGCATGGCGAGGATTGCCCGAGACGCCCAGCTACAGTGCGAGCAAGGCTGCGGTGAAGGCCTACGGGGAAGCGATGCGCGACGGGCTGGCTGCGGAGGGTGTCAAGGTCAACGTGATCATGCCTGGCTACGTCGAGTCGCAGATGTGCTTCGATATGCCCGGTCCGAAGCCATTCCTCTGGAAAGCGCCGAAGGCGGCGCGCGTGATACGCGTGGGCCTGAGCACCAATCGTGCGCGAATCAGCTTTCCATTCCCACTGAACCTCGGATGTTTCCTGCTGGCCGGATTACATCCGGCCGTATCCGGCTGGTTCCTGAGTCGGCTGGGTTACGAGTAAGCGCGACTTGCTCGGGCGCGGTGCGAATCATCCCGATCGGGGCTGGCTGTTCGGCAGGGGGAAGTTGAAGGAGCTTCTGTGCGGCCACGCGCAGTGCGTGTAGGCGGGCCGGATCGCCGGCCAGCGCGCATAGTGCATCCACCCAGATCTGCGGATCATTGGCGAGCAAGAGGCCGTTCTCGGCGTGCCGGATGACCTCTTGATACGGACCCGCGGCGGCATACAGCCCCACCGCGCGGCAGCGGGCGATATCGTAGGCCTTCACGTGCGCGCGCGTAGTGTTGAACGCGGAGGGTAGCAGCGGGGCGAGGCCGATATGCCCGTCGAGAAGGCGGCAGTGGCCGCGATAGTTGGCCCAGTCCATCGGATGTACGACCCGTGTGCGTGGCAGGCTGCGAAAGAGCACATTCACCGCATGCGCGCCAATCAGCTCGAAATGGACGTTCGGACAGCGTGCGAGCACTTGCGCGATGATCGGTTGCAGCCATGTGATCTCGGCTTCATGAGCGGCGCTGCCGTGATAGAACACGAGGATCGGCGATTCCGGTGCGTCGACTACAGCGTTGCGTACCTGCAGCGGGCGGGCATCCTCCGGCAATGCACGCGGCGTCACGAGTTTAGCCGCCCGCTCCGGATAGCGATCGCGTAGTGCCTGCGTCGAAAACCAGTATTCCGTGGCAAGGTCGCGGATGTCCGCGGTATGCGCATGGCAGTATTTGCGGAGTTTTTTCACATACGGGCGAGGCAGCCCGTTCCATGACCGTGGCTGCAGCAGGTCATCGTCCATGAAATACACGATTCGCGCCAATTGCGCGCGATGAATGTGCAATGCGCGCGCCCATCGCGTGTTCAGGTAGCGGATGATCACGACGGCCGTCCCGGGTGCCAGGTCACCGGATTCCGGCAATGCACTGTCCAGGTTTTTATAGACGACAGGCAGCCCCGACTCCCGCAGGCGCGGCAGCACGTAATAATCCGTGGACGGATTTTCACCTTGATGCAGAACGAGCCAACGTAGCACCGCCGTGTTGCCACGGAGGTGAGACGGGCCGTGTGCCGATTTTCGGTATAGGAGCCTGCGCAACATCAGAACATCAAATGCGTGTGGTTGGTCGGCGCGCGTATGCGCGACTCGTGCAAAATCATCCCGGCATGAGCGGGCGTTCTGGACTTTTTGTTGATTGGGTGATTCTAAAGATGTTTGATCGTGTGTGCGCAACTGGCAATGACAAATTTATATGGCTCCACCCTCGTAATAATTTTTAATATTGTAAATTATTTACATTTGTGATGTCGGTACAGGTTGATGTTGCATCCGCAACCGATGGCAGGCCATGGGGCGGAGCGGCCGCTCCAGTGTGCATTCATCGGCTTGCCGGCCTCTTTGAAGGGGATTGCCCGTTAAAATATCGACATCGACCGGATACGGCAGTGGTGGCGGGTCGAGAAGTACAATGCGATTGCTCCCGCGCGAGGATGAGGGCAGGTGGTGAGCGCATGAATTGCATCGTGCGCGCAGCATTTCTGCCGTTGTCGTCCGGTTGCGCGGATCGATATCCGAAGTCCGCTCGACATGACCATCCCGGTGGGCGCATCGATATTCCATTACTCCGGCTTCGCAGGATATACCTCCGCTTTCGGCAATTACCGGATCGCGTGAGCGCGTGTGGCCGCATTTGTCGAGGCTCAAGTTTTTGACTGATTTTTCTGTTGGCCGGGGCGAATTCGCCGGGCAGCCGCTTCGAAAAGCGTCGACAGGTTTGCCGCCGCGCGCCTATACGATGGCGCCCGGCGTGAACCGCATCCCGACACTCGCCGCGTTGCTGGATGATTTTCAACTGCACTACCGGCCGGTGGGCCAGCCGGTCGCGGGTGCGGGTGTCCTTGCATGGGGGCGCCGTCCGAGCGCAATGGCCGCCGAGCGCTACGCGAAGAAACATGGCCTCACGGTCTATCACATCGAAGACGGCTTCGTGCGTTCAGTCGGACTCGGCAAGGACGACCCTCCGCTTTCGGTCATTTTCGACGATGTCGGGCTTTATCTCGACGGCAGCCAGCCATCGAGGCTGGAATCCCTGATTGCGCAGCCGCTGCGCGACGACCAGATCACGCGGGCTCGCGCACTGGCTGCGGCATGGCGGGACGGCCGCGTGTCCAAATACAACCACAGCCGCGACCTGGACAGGGCATTGCCCGATGGATGCATATTGGTCGTGGACCAGACGCGTGGCGATGCCTCGATTTCCTGCGGTCTTGCCGACGCGTCCAGCTTCCACCGCATGCTGGAAGCCGCGCTGCGCGATCATCCCGATCGCACGATTCTGCTCAAGGTTCATCCCGACGTCGTGTCCGGCCGCAAGCAAGGCCATTTCGATCTCGACGCGGTGCGCGCGATGCCGCGCGTGCGCGTGCTGGCCGACAGCGCGCATCCGGCCAGTGTGCTGCCGCTGGTTCACGAGGTTTATACGGTGACTTCGCAACTCGGTTTCGAGGCATTGATATGGGGGCTGCCGGTGCGTGTATTCGGCATGCCGTTCTACGCGGGGTGGGGGCTGACTCGGGACGAGTTGCCGGCACCCGGGCGACGCGGTATGGCCACGTTGGAGCAACTCGTTCATGCTGCGCTGATCGATTATTGCCGCTATGTCGATCCGGAAACCGGCAAGCGCTGCGAGGTTGAAGCCGTGATCGCGTGGCTGGCGTTGCAGCGCCGGATGCGGCAACGATTTCCCGTCGAGATCGATGCGCTCGGGTTTTCAGGTTGGAAGAAGGACTATGTGCGTCAGTTTTTCGGCGGCAGCGCCGTTCGATTTCGCTGGCGGATGCCGCGGGCGAGCGATGCCGCCGTTGCCACGTGGGGACGCAAGCTTGACGACCGGCTTGCCCCCGCATTGTCCGCGATGCACCCGGTCATCCGCGTCGAGGACGGCTTCGTGCGCTCCGTCGGCCTCGGCGCCGACCTGACTCGCCCGTTGTCGTGGGTGCAGGACGACGTCGGCATCTATTACGATGCCACCCGGCCTTCCAGACTGGAAATGCTGCTTGCACACGCGACGTTTTCCGCCGAACTGGTTGAACGTGCAGCCAGTCTGCGCCGGGCCATCTGCGATGCGGGCATTACCAAGTACAACCTCGCGGGCCGCGCGAACTGGAGCCGTCCGCAGGGGCGGCGCGTGATTCTGGTGCCCGGACAGGTCGAGACGGATGCGTCGATCCGCTTCGGTGCGTCGGATATTCGCAGCAATATGGATCTGTTGCGTGCGGTTCGGGTCGCCAATCCCGATGCGTACCTGCTGTACAAGCCGCACCCGGACGTCGTGGCCGGCCTGCGCAATGTGGGGCGCGGCGAGGGCGACGCAGCGCAGTGGTGCGACGAGACGCTTGGCTCAGTTTCGTTTCACGAACTGCTCGGCAGCGTGGACGAAGTGCATGTGCTGACGTCGCTGGCCGGGTTTGAGGCGCTGATGCGTGGCGTGAAGGTCGTGACTTACGGGCAGCCTTTCTACGCGGGCTGGGGCATGACACGCGATGCCGGCTTGACGGAAGCGGTGCGTCAGCGGCGCGCTCGTGTGCTGAAGCTCGACGAACTCGTGGCGGCGGCGCTGATTCTGTATCCCACCTATGTGAGCCGAACGACGAAGCGCTTCACCACGCCGGAGCGGGCACTGCAGGAACTCGTCGAATGGCGTGCTACGCCGCAGGTGCCACGTTGGCGCCACTGGGTTGCACGTCTGTTTCGGGAGGCGTGATGACCGGGGCCACGCCCGTTGCCGGTTCGATACCGCTACCGCGCAGCGAGCCGAAGATCGGGACATTCGACTGCAGCGCGCGATCGAGCCGCGGGGGCGGGTCGACAAACGCGCCCTGGCCATTGACCTCGTCGTTCAGCACGCGACGCACGATTTCGGCGCATGCCGCATCGCGGCCCGCGCGGTTGTAGAACGAGCCGTGTACTTGAACGGTGGCGGCGATCGCCGCCACGAAATCCTTGAGCAGCGGCTTGTTGACGCGCTGCGGTTGAGTCCAGAACGTTTCCAGCGGCCCCTGGTGCGTGAGTCCTTCGATGTCGTACATCGCCATGCCCAAGACTTTTACCGGGCAATTGGCACGTAGCGCGTGCAGACCGACGGTCGAATTGACCGTAATTACACCTTGACTGTGTTTAATCGTGCGTTTGAGATCGCAATCCGTCACAGCGATGACACGCGATGTCACGCCGTGACGTTCACTCGTGCGTGCGACAAATCGCTCCCAGCGTTCCATCCCGTTGTCGAGCGGATGTAGCTTGATGATCAGCGAGCCGTCCTGCGGCGCATGCTGAGCGAATGACGAAATGACTTCCTCGATCACGTGCCGCTGATCGCTGTACGCGGAATTGGCGCGTAGCTGGTAATCGGCCTGCATTTGCAGCGCGAGCATCCAGTAGCGGTCGTCGGAATGGCGCAATACGTCGGCAGCCGCTACCCGTGCCGGTTCATACAGTCGCTGGCCAATCATGCGCGGCAACCAGCGCAGATAATCCAGTAACGGTAAGTAATATTTGTCCGTACGATAGAGTGGGAAGAAGTATGGCACCAACGAGGTCAGGAGGTTATAAAGGACCTCGTTGAACGCCTCCTGCCCGAAAGAATGTGAATAATGTGCGTCGTCCTGTTTCAATGGGCCGACACGGCGGGCGATCGCGCGAATCGTTTGCGGATCGGTGGGGAAGTGCGACAGCGTGCCCATTCCGCCGCGCTCCAGCGTTAGCCAATCGGGGCGCAGATAGCCGAATTCGACCGCGTACGTACGAATGCCGAGCGATTCGGCCACTTCGCGCGCGACCGCATGATAGGGCAGGCGATCAGCAAAGTAGAGGATGTCGGTAATCTGGTGCTGTACCAGATAATCGCGCAGAAAACCAGCCCAGCGGCTAAAGCGCCCACGGTAGTTGACTGCGCCGGATTTGCGCCAGTAGGCCCAGTCTCCCAGCGAAAAATTGATCCGATGCGTGCGTGCGCCCGCCGAATCGAACCGCTCGCATAGTTGACGCCAAAAAAGCGAGGGCGGGCCCTGGAGAAATAGTATAGATCGGCGCATGTTCGATACTTCTAGGTTTATCTGGTCATCCTCTGGTCGTGAATTATAATCGCGGATCCAAAGTGGCGTCATGGTCAAGACAGGTAGTGACGAAGTGCTGGTTAAAAAATCTGAGAGGAATGGCCGCGCGACCATGGCGTGGCTGATAGAAGGGCTGGCGGTGGACAAGGGCAAGGCGCGCGTTGCTACCGCAGTGCTTACCCTGGATGGCGCTCGGACACAATATTTAAAAGTCTTGATAAGCAGCAAGGGACGCATACAGGAGCTAGTCAAGACTGACGCGGCTGTGCGGGCGATCCATTTGATCGTGGACGGCGCCGAGCAACCTGCTCGCATGGAATTCCTTCAATATCGCCGCTTGAGTTTCGCAGTGTATCGTTTGCGACAGCTATGGAGAGTGGGATGCACGTTGTACAAGCAGCCTTGGCACAGGTGTATCCGAGCGGGACTCACGCCAGCTACGCTTTTCTCCGATATTGATTACGCGTACGATGTGGCTTGCCGCTTTCGGGCAAATGTGTTTCGTGGCGGCTACTCGGGGTGGTATCAGGATTTCTATGCTATTACGCCGACGGATCGCGCCCTGATGAGTCGTCGTGCTGCAAGTTGGCAGTTCTCACCAAGATTTAACATTTTTTTGTCGGCAAACCGGCAAACTACACAGGCCGATATCGACGCGACGCGAACCAGTTTGGCGGCGCAGACTTATCAGCGATTTGACGTCGAATTGGTGACGGGCGATTCGGCTGAAGAATGGTCCCGTTTGATGTCGACGACAGTCGAGCAGAACGAGTGGCGCCTTGTTATCCGCGCGGGAGTCACGCTTTCGGAGCAAGCGTTATTCTGTCTCGCGGACGCTGTAGTCAAAACGCCGGATGCTGCTGTTATTTATGCGGATCACGATGTCGTCGGTGCAGACGGTCAATTGTGTGATCCCGTTTTCAAGCCGGATTGGTCCCCCGAGCTGCTGCGCTCCACTAACTACATTGGAGAGGCGTTCGTCTGGAACGGCCGGTATGCATATCGTCTGCCTGAATTCGGTGCGGACGTGAATGGCGCGAATGTCGCTCATGCATTACTGCTGCGTTTGAGCGAACTCGGTTCACCGATGGTGCACGTCCCTGCCCCGCTTTGGCATATCACGCCCAGAGAAGGGCCGGTCGATGGCGTTGAAACGGTGAGTGCGGTGACTGCGCATTTGCGCCGCGTCGGGATCTCGGCGGAGGTGGAAGGCGCGGGGCCTGGCAGATGCCGGGTGCGTTACGCGATAGCGGAGCCGGCTCCGCTGGTCAGCATCGTCATTCCGACGCGCGATCAGTTGGGGCATCTGCGTCGTTGCATCACCAGTGTGCTGGAGAAGACGCGCTACGGGCCGTACGAGATTCTCGTCGTGGACAACCAGAGCGTCGAACCCGAAACACTGGACTACCTGCGGAGCTTGCAGCAGGTGGCCAATGTTCGGGTGTTGGCGTTCGATGAGCCGTTCAATTACTCGCGTATCAACAATGTGGCGATTGCCCACGCGAGGGGCGAGTTGGTGTGTTTGCTCAACAACGATACCGAGGTGATTTCCCCGGAGTGGTTGGGGGAGATGGTGGGGGTGTTGTCGAGCGGTAACGTGGGCGCGGTCGGCGCCAAGCTGCTTTATGGAGACGATACGGTCCAGCATGCGGGCGATACGGTGGGGCCGGGCGGGTGCGCGAACCATTTGCATAACGGGATCGGGCGGAACGAGCCTGGTTATTGTGGACGGGCGTTGGTTGCGCAGGATTTGTCGGCGGTGACGGCGGCGTGTTTGTTGACGCGGAAGGTCACTTATCAGACGTTGGGGGGATTGGACGAAACGCATCTCAAGGTAGCTTTTAATGATGTGGATTATTGCCTGCGCGTACGAGATGCGGGATTTCGTGTGGTGTGGACCCCGCATGCAGTGCTGTATCACCATGAATCGGTTTCTCGGGGCAAGGATGACAAACCTGCCCAACGACGCCGGTTCAACGCCGAGGTCAGTCATATGCGAAAGCGCTGGGCGCATCTGATGCATCACGACCCTTACTACAATCCGAACCTCAACTATCTTCAGCCTGATTTCTCCCTGGCGGCAATGCCAGATATTCAGCGGCCGTGGACGAGGGGTAATCGTTCAAGCGCGCGGCAGTAGTGCAACAAAAAAGTTCCATGTCGATCCTGATGCCGAATTGTGTCCGGCATCGCGTGAAATTATAAAGAATGCAAAAGAAATGAATCTCGATAGTATCAAGAAAAACAGGCTATTCCTGTACATGGTGGTGGTGCCTATGATACTGGCCGCCGTGTACTACGGAATTTTGGCGCGCAATCGTTACGTCAGCACGTCTCAAGTTGTCGTCCACAAGGTCGGTTCGAGTGACGATGCGGCTGCAGCGCAAATTTCGGGGTTGGCGGTATTGATGGGTGGTGGCGCGCTTAGCTCAAGCGCAGAGACGTTGTATGTTCGTGAATTTGTTATTTCACAGGATATGCTCGATATCCTGCAAAGCAAGTTGAAGTGGAGTGAGCATTACTCGGGGCATACTCGCGATATGTGGTATTACCTTTCGCCTAATGCATCACGAGAAGAGGTGTTGAAATATTATCAGAGGATGGTTCATGCGCAATATGACGAAACCACCGGGCTACTGACTATCGCCGTCGATGCGTTCGATCGCGATTTCGCAAAGCAAACATTGGCTCTGATCATTTCGGAAAGTGACCGGTTTGTTAACGAGATATCTCATCGATTGGCGCGTGAACAAGTTAGCTTCGCCGAAAGCGAAGTTGCTCGCTCCCGTCAAGTCTTCGAAGGGAAGCGGCAAGCACTGCTGAAGTTCCAGGGCGCAAATAACGTACTCGACGCGCGTCAGACCGCACGTGCACGGAACGAGGTTATTACAACGCTGCAAGCCGATCTCGCGAAGGAAGATACGGTTCTGCGAGCGCTCCACGCGAATTTTGCGGAAGATAGTCCGCGAGTACGACAGCAAAAAATTAGAATTCAGGCCATCCAGGGTCAAATCGCCGCCGAGCAGGAAAAATTGATCGCCAAGGATTCGCAGAATCAAATGAACGTGATCGCATCCAGGTATCAAGCGCTGGAAATTGACGCAGGGATCGCTGAAGATGCTTATAAGGGGTCCGTCGCGTCAATGAATACGGCGCGAATTGAAGCGGCAAAGAAACTCCGCAGTTTGGTTGTCGTAGTCAATCCGAATATGCCGGAGGAATCTCTGTTTCCGAGGCGCATGTATAGTCTCTTTACCGCTTTGGTTGTTGTTTTGTTGGTCTATGGGATTACATGTTTTGTCATTGCTACGATCAAAGATCACCAGGACTAGAAGGCGGGGAGCGGCTATTATGTACAGAAGTATGATTTTGAAGTGCGGTGTGAGCGGTCGTCGCTCTGTATCCGTAGGTGCGCTGCTCGTCGGCATGTTGATCCTGGGTGGTTGTCAGACCTTGTCCGGCACAGGTCCTCGAGTCGCAGAAATAACGTCCGAAAATAGTGCGCAAAATGCGGCCTACCCGTATCAGCTCATTTCTCTGACGCCGCAAAACGTAGGTGCATATGTGCGCAGGCCGGAAGGCGAGCCACTGAAGCACGTGGTGTTTCCGGCTATGATGGACGTACGGTTGATGCCCGGCGACGTACTTAAGGTGATGATTTCCGACGACAGCGGAGAAGCTGCTGTATTTGCGGCGCTGGCGCAAGGTGGAACGACCTTTGACAAAGTCCTGGTGGACGCGTATGGCGCAATATCGCTTCCCTATCTCGGTAAAAAGAAAGTAAGCGGGCTGAGTCTGTCAGAAGCAGAGGACCTTATCCGGCGCGGCCTCAAAGGCCGCGCCGGAGAACCCCAGGTCCATGTGGAATTGGTGAGCGATCTGTCCGGTTCGGTTCTCGTTGCCGGTGCAGTTAAGAATCCGGGCCGCTTCTCGAAACTGAAGGGTCCGTTGACATTGCTAGATGCGATCAATCAAGCGGGCGGTCCGGTCCTCGAACCGTACTTGATCAATGTTGCCCTTCGCACTGGCAAGTCCGTACAGGTGTTCAATTATCAAGATTTGTTGGCGGGAGGGAATATTCCCGTACCACCAAACTCCGAGGTTGTGCTGGATCGGGCGCGCAAGCGATTCGTCGCCATGGGTGCCGTTGGTGACCCTGGTCTGCACGATCTGCCCTCTGCTACGCCAAGCCTGCTGGAGGTGCTTGGTTCCGTGCACGGATTAAGTGAGCGGAGTGCGAATCCGAGCGGTGTATTTGTATTCCGTCTATCGGACCGTGACGAGAACGGGAAGAAGACTGCCCAGGTGTTTCACGTCGACATGCGTGAGCCGGCATCGATGTTCATGGCGAAAGACTTCCTCGTTCTGCCGGACGACACGGTTTATGTGACCAATGCACCTGTTTACGAGATGCAAAAGATCATTACGCCAATAGTTCAGGTGTTGTTGCTCGGACAGAGAGTTGATTCATTCTAAGGATTTGAATTATGGAAACTCTCGAGCGTTCATTTAAGACAAAGCGTCCGCCTATAAAGATAGTTAAGGCAGTGTTGTTTGCATTGTTTATGCGGGAGATGCAAACGCGTTTCGACGCCCGGAGAATGGGTTTTATCTGGGTGATCATGGAGCCGCTGGCAATTTTGACGGTGGTCATGATTTTTCATGCCCATTTTTGGCATAACCCGGTCTTGGGCGTGGATTTCGTAGTTTATATGGTGAGTGGCATCGTGCCATTTAACCTGATGAGAAGTATTCCGTGGAGAATGGTTGACTCTATTCAGGCAAATCAGGGGTTGTTCTCGTATCGACAGGTCACACCTTTCGATACGTTTGTTGCTCGCGTGATTGTCGAGATATGCATATATTCGTTCGTTTACTTCATCATCTGCTTCTTTCTCGTAGTCTGGTTTGACCACGATTTGCTTATTGCCGATCCGCTGGAGTGGTTGCTGGCGTTGTCAGTCGGTGTATTCCTGTCGTTCTCCATCGGGGTCCTGTATGCAATTATCGGAAATGCGATCCCTAACAGCGGAAGAATATTGAAGCTGTCGTACATTCCCCTGTATATAACTTCGGGGATATTTTTTCCGATCTGGCGAATTCCCGCTGAGAAGTTACATTTCATGGCAATTAACCCATATGTTGCGGTGATCGACCAGATTCGCGCTGCGATGATCGATAACTATCCGGCAACAGAGGGGTTAGGATTGGGTTATCCGTTTATCTTTTCGCTCATCGTTTTGCTGTTTGCGATGCTTTTGTACAGGCGTCGCCGTCAAAATTTGAGGGTGGTTAATACATAATGATCGCGCTCGATAAGCTGACCAAGTCATATGTAACCAAGCTCGGTCGAAAGTATATATTTCGTGATCTTTCGTTTGTCGTGCCACCCGACAAGAATATTGCATTGATCGGCCGAAATGGCGCTGGGAAAAGTACGCTGATGCGGCTGCTATGCGGAACGGATGTTCCGGATGCAGGGCGAATACTCACGGATAAACGAATCTCATGGCCGGTGGGGCTTGGTGGCGGATACCAAGGGTCATTGACGGGGCGCCAGAACGTGAAGTTCATATGCCGAGCATTGGGGGCCGAAGGCGATACCATGGAGAAGATAATCAACTATGTTCAAGATTTTGCTGAACTTGGCGATTACTTCAATCAGCCAGTCAAGACGTATTCGTCGGGGATGAGTGCTCGATTAAGATTCGGAATGAGTCTGGCATTTGATTTTGACTATTACATGGTCGACGAGGCAATGTCCGTCGGCGATGCGCATTTTCGAGCAAAAGCAGAGAAGGAATTCAAGAAACGTGTAGGGCACTCCAATTTGATTGTCGTTACTCACAACATGAATCAAGTAAGGAGTCTGTGTGACATCGTGCTGCTGCTGCATAACGGCACGGTTAAGATATATGACGACGTAGAGGAAGGCATTCGCGTCTATACGGATCTTTGAGGAAATTCGTCGGAATGTTGCCTAATTCTGAGGGGGCTGTAGTGAGAGACTTGTATGATTGATGATCAAGGGCGTGCAAAGATGGAAGAACTCGAGCGTTACGTTCAGGAGATTGATCGTCAAAACAAAAGATTGATTTCTTCGTGTGATGATTTGAAGAGGAGCCTGAATCGACGCTTCCGCGAGCTTGGGCAGCTGGCGCGGTTGCTGGAAGAAAAGGAGCGTGAACTCGCTGCTAGAGAAAAAGACGTTCTTCTATACAAGACGAGGCTGGAAAGGATAAAGGAGACCGTGTCCTGGAAGATTACGGCTCCATTGAGAAAATTTGAAATTCCGTTCTTCGAAGATTCTCAAAGTAAAGAGTTGAAAAAACGTCGACGAATTATTGAGAGATCTGGCTTATTCGATGCAAATTGGTACTTGATGGAGTATCCGGATGTGGCCGAAAGTGGGCAAGATCCAATTCTGCATTATTTGATTTTTGGCGCCAAAGAGGGGAGGCGTCCAAATCCGAACTTTATCGCAATATCCGATCTATCGGCGATGTCGAGTAATGCGGAAAATAATCCACTGCTGCTAAGTATTGCTGCCAATAAAAAATCCAAATAATTGTATTCCACGAGGGCTGGGAGAGTAGTTATGGCGAGTGAGTTTCAAGAGTTTTCAGTGAAAATCGATGAAGAATGGTACGCACGGGAGTATCCCGATGTTGCATTCTCGGGAATGACTCCCATTGAACACTATCGAAAATACGGAATTTTGTTTGGGCGGCCGGCACGCCCTTCGCCCGTCGACAAAAAGGACGATCCGGTGCGTTCGGTTGGGTATCTTCCCAGGCTCCAACCGGATCCTGTGTCGGTTAGTCTTGACAAGGGTGAAAAGAGATCGCCCGGCGAGCGCGATAAGGGGACGCGTGCCACCGATGAAACAAAGGAGCGAGGATCCGCTCAAAAGTCGACTGAGAGGGGCGAGGTAGCTCCGGGCGATCCTGTCAAGGAAGGGCGCGCGATTCAGATATCGGAAAAAACATCATCGGATGTGCGGAAGGAGGAACCTGCCAACTCTCGGCTTTCCGAGGCCAAGCATACTTTCCAGGAATTGATTCGCGTCGTGGAGGCGAGCGGCCTATTCAATAAACCCTGGTATCTGTCTGAATACAAAGATGTCGCTCGACGAAACATCGATCCTGTTTCGCACTATGTGAGGCATGGCGGGCGAGAGGGGCGTGATCCGGGGCCTGCATTTAGCACCAAGTGGTACGTGAGCGAGTATGGCACGGAGATTCCGGAGGGCATGAATCCACTGGTTCACTTTTGCCTGTTCGGAAAATTGAAAGGATACCTGGCGAGACCGCCCGTGCCGGAGTTCAAGATCTGGTGGATGGGACTCAATTCAGTCGAACGAGACGGAAGTCTTCAGTCTGAAGAAAATTGCTCGTCCATTCGAGCGGCATACGAAATGGCCGATCGACTGCAGAGCAACAAGCATTTGCCTGCTGTGATTATTCCGGTCTATAACGCACCAAGAGAGGTTGACGACTGCCTGCAAGCCGTACTGGCACATACGGAAAATGCATGTCGCGTTATCGTAATTGACGACGCGAGCCCGGACCCTAGAATAAAAAAGGTTCTAGGCAAATACAAAGGGAAGCGAAATGTCGAAATTCATGCCAATAAGTCGAATCTTGGGTTTACGAAGACCGTCAATCGAGGAATAGCCTTGGCTGGGCGAGCAGACGTCGTCTTTCTGAATTCGGATACGAAAGTAACGCCTGGTTGGCTCAGGAGATTGAGGTACGCTGCATATTCGGAAAAGAATATTGGAACGGTGACACCTTTCTCCAACAACGCTGGTGCCTTCTCGGCGCCGGTCGCCGGCCCGGAAGAATCCCCAGTTCCTGAATGGTTGAGTCTCGACGAGTACGCTCGCGCAATTTCGCAAGTTTCCAGGAGAGAGTATCCCGTCGTTCCGACCGGAAACGGATTCTGTCTGTACATAAAGCGTGATTGTCTCGATGAGGTCGGGGAACTGGATGCGGCAAGCTTTCCTCGAGGCTATGGGGAAGAAAACGAATTCTGCATGCGTGCCGGTCGTCTCGGTTGGCGTCATATCATCGATGACACCAGTTATGTCTATCACGTGCGATCTGCTAGTTTCGGCGATTCCAAGCGCGACTTGATGGCGGCCGGAAGGCGAGTTGTCGATACTCGATATCCAAATTACTCTACCGTCGTGAAGGAGTGCTTCAACTCCCAGTCGATCAAAAACGCGCGGCAGCAGGTTAGGATTGCTACGGACGCCCTAAGCGGTCAAGGCGATATAGCGCGACCGCGTATTCTCTATGTATTGTCGACGTATACGGGAGGGACGCCGCAAACGAATCAGGATTTGATGCAGTCTCTGACCGACAGAGTAGAAGCCTTCGTTCTTCGTTGCAATAGTAGACGTATGAGCCTGATGTACTACCAAGATGGCGAGTACATTGAAATGGAGGCTCATATCCTCGCCAATGAAATCAAGGCATTTCCGCATCGAAGTGAAGAATACGATGTTGTGATTTCACATTGGTTGATCAAGTATGCATTTGAGCTCGTCCACGTGAGACATGTCGCGTGGCACAGCTTCGGGCTGATAGAGCAGGCGAAAAAGCTCGAATTGCCCGTTGTATTTTCGTTTCATGACTTTTATACCGTTTGTCCAACGGTGAATTTGCTCGACGAAACCAATACGTTTTGCGCCGGCAGCTGCACGGCCAGTTCCGGCCAATGCAAACATTCGCTGTGGACGGAACCCGATTTCCCGCCCCTGAAAAATAATGCAATCAATCAATGGCGAGTGATGTTTGATAAGCTGTTGCGTAAATGCGATGCATTTGTGACGACAGCGCAAAGCGCGAAAGATCTGCTGGTGAAAAGCTACCCGTTTCTAGCCAGTCGGCAATTTTATGTAATTCCGCATGGACGGGATTTTGCTGAATTTGATAATTTGGCATGTCGTTACGATAATCGGGAAAAGCTGAGAATTCTGGTTCCGGGAAATATTTCCAATTGGAAGGGCGCGGGTGTCGTAAAATATTTGAGCAATCATTCCATCGCTCGCAATTTCGAAATGCACATTATGGGAAGTGCCGCTGAAGAGTTATTGGCCGCCCCTGGAGTCGTGTTTCACGGAAAGTATGAGCGGGGGGAGTTCGCGGAAGTTGTCAAGAAGATCAATCCGCATATCGGTGCGGTATTCTCCATTTCCCTTGAGACATATTGTCATACTCTGACCGAGATGTGGTCGCTGGGTATTCCAGTGCTCGCATATGATCTTGGCGCTGCAGGCGACCGAATCAAGGACACGAAGGCCGGTTGGCTGGCGGACGAGGTGACACCCGAAGCGGCGCTCGAGGCGATTCTCCACATCAAGGAAAATTCCGAAAGCATCGTAGAGAAACGGGCCAATGTTCTGGAATGGCAAGCAGGTGAAGGCTTCTTGCACGATTGCCATTACATGGCACATCGATACTTTGATGTATATCGTTCGCTCATGTGTGGTGGAATACTCAATAATTCGGATGCGCGACCGAAAATTGGCGTTCTCACTCCGAACTCACGAGTCTCGAACTATACGCTGCAGACGGCTCCTGCCTCGACGCACATTCGTCTTGGTGAGAAAACGCTCGATAACCTCGAACGGCCGGTTCGCTATGAATACATCGAGAAAAGCGCAAATCCAGACCGATTGATGTCGCGCTATGACGCATTGTTGATTCAAAGAACGGCGGTAAATCATGAAAATGTCGCCGCGATCATTGATGCCGCCGATGGTCCGACTGTTCCGATCATTTTCGAGCTGGATGACGATTTGCTGGAGAGATCCAAAATCGATGCGCGAGCGGGAGGTGAGTATGGAAATTATTTGGAATCGATCAGTACACTGATTTCCCGGGCCTCCCTAGTGACTGTTTCAACTCAAGAGCTCAAGGACCGCTACGAGTCGTTGAATAGCCGCATTGTGGTCATCGAGAACGCCGTCAGCGATCGTCTCTGGTTTTCGCCAGTCGAGGCGCAGGAAGTCGGTTTTCTAGGGACCAAGGAGGCGGATGCTCGATGGGTGATCTACATGGGTTCCACCACGCACAGCGACGACCTGGCGCTCCTCAGGAATGCCGTGAACGAAGTGCAGACGAAATTTCCGAATTTCAAACTCTTCACAATCGGTGTTACGTCGACGAAAGAGGACTGGTACGAATCTATTCCGGTTCCATCTGATAAGAAGAACTATCCAGATTTTGTGCGATGGTTGCGAGCCGTTATGGAAGAGATGGATTTTGGCGTTGCTCCGCTCGTCGATTCGAGGTTCAATTCCGCGAAATCCGATCTTAAATTCATTGAGTACTCGGCGGCGAGGTTGCCCGCGCTGTGTAGCCGCGTTCGTCCGTACGTCGACGTGGTCACTCACGAAGAGAACGGCCTTCTGGTCCAGAACGACGACGAGTCGTGGACACAAGCGTTACTGTACGCGTGTGAGCACCCGGAAAGGTTGGCGGAAATGGCCGAAAAAGGTTATAAGTACGTCGCGACCCAGCGCTCCGTGCGTATGCAGGTAGAGTCGTTCGATGCCACGATGTGTGAGGTAATTGAAAGAAATGCGATCAATAAACGTCGTACAAGGTCGAACGCGAAAACGAAATCGCGATTGGGTTAATTTTTATGGTGAATGAGTTTTGAAAATTGGGATTGCCGCCATATTTAAGAATGAATGCGAGTCCATCGTCGAATGGGTTGCATACCATCGCGCTGTTGGTGTTGATTATTTTTTGATTGCCGACAACGAAAGTACGGATGGGTCAGGTGAGCTGCTAGATAAGATGGCTCAGGTGGGTTTGGTCAATGTGATTAATTTCGAAAATCCACATGAAGAGCGACCCCAATTACCGGCTTACACGTATATGTTGAAAGTATGCCCCAGTGACGTGGATCTGCTTGCATTCATAGATGCAGACGAATTCATTTTTCCGATGGATGGCACCGAGTCAATTCGGCCGTTGTGTGAGGATATATTTTCAAATCCGGGGGTGAGTGCGTTGGCACTGAATTGGGCGACCTTCGGGTCGTCCGGGCATGTCTTCGTGAAGCCAGGGTTGGTTATCGACAAATTCACAAAGATGGCCGAAATGAATTTTGGGGTGAATAACCACTACAAGAGTATCGTTCGTCCACGCAGCGTCGATTTTTTCGAAAATCCGCATCATGCGAAATTAAATTCCGGTCGATACGTTGATTCGAACGGAAATGATGTTGTGTGCCACGAAAGGCACGGTCATGGGCTGAGCCGCACGGTGGTTTGGACACGGGCGCGTATCAATCATTATGCGGTCAAATCATTAGAGGAATTTATTGTCGGGAAGAGCCGTAAGGGCAGTGCGAGTCGTGCATCGAGAGTAAAGCATGCTGATTATTTTTATCGTCACGATAAAAACGATGTGGTGTCTGAGATGCCGGCATCTCTGCATGCGAAGGTGATGGGCGAGATCGCCGGTATTCAGGCCAAAATTGCATTGGTTGAACCCGTCGTAGGAGGCGAGAAATCGATGGGGTTGAAAAAAATTATGAAAATCTTCGGTCGATAATGCTCGTTTATGAGTGTTAATGCGGGGATTGATTTAAGGGAGTGTGGGATGGCTGATAAGGTGGTCGCGACGAAGGAGTCACCGGGATTTCTGATTTCCCCCCCGGTTGTGCAGGGCGAATCTCTTAGTAAAAATATTTCGGATCGCCAGATGTCGGCCTGGAACGTCGGAGGCTGGGCGGGCAGAGACATTCGAGTTCTCGAAATTGAAAATGCACTGGTCCTGCACAACGGATTGGTCTTTCGAGGGGATGGTACAGTCGTTTCCGAGAGCGCGCGAAACTTCAATGGTGATACCATCGAGAAAGCCAAGCTCCAGTTTTCGGAACTCTATCAGTCCGCTAGTCGACTCGATAAAGATGCGTTACTTTGCGCGCGACCCGGTGGAATATGTTATGGACATATTCTAGTAGAGATAATGGGCAGTGCTTGGATTGGGCATAAAATGATGTCCGATCGTTCATGGGCACTGCTTGCCGGAACACGGCCCGGGATATTCGAACTGTACAAGCAAATCGCGCGCTATTCTGGCATGAGTGATGTCGAATTCCTGAATATCGGAACTTCGCCGACGGTCGTGCGTAAAATATATATAGTGGATGGCTTCGCTATTACCGGTGAATATGTCTCGCCGTTGCTGAAGAATTTTTCTGAGCGTATCGTCGAAGGTATGGGAGGCCTTGCCGAAGGTCGTCGAACCCGAAAGTTGTTTGTTGCTAGGAAACCAAAAGACGGTAGAAATATCAATAATCACGAAGAGGTGCAGTCATTTTTGGTGTCTCAGGGCTATCAGATTGTTTATCCAGAGGACCTGGAGTGGAGCGATCAAGTTCGATATTTCAGCGAAGCTACGCATATCGTTGGCGTGATGGGATCTGCATTGAGCACGGCAATGTTTTGCAAACCCGGAACCCGACTGCTCCTGATGACGCCACCTGGAATGCTCGATACTTTCTTCTGGAGAATAGCCGCAATCTGTCGATTGGATTACCAAGAGTTGAGAGTCAAGACACTAGACAGTGAGAGATCCAAGGAGACGGGGCGGCCGTTGGACAAGGATGTGTATGTTGATCTCGGTTTGTTGTCTGACTGGATTTTTTCCAGTCAGATATGAGCGATTGACGAAATGATGCAGAAGATGCGGCCGCTTTAGTAGATTTTTCACAATTCGATCGCTAATGAGGTTGGTGACGACTGCTTTTTGCCTGGGACGAAATGCATTCAGGTGCGGCGGATGGTAAAGGTCGGCGTCTCATTGCGTGCTGATAGAAATTTTAATCTTATTGAATGGATAAAATAATCGGCTATCGTGAATATATGGCGATCTTCATTTCATAATCGTTCATGCCAACGATGAGTCGAGTGTATGACATAGTGGTATTGTGGCTGGGTGACGCGCGGCGGTCTGACGGGCTGCGCGGCATTCCGCCCGCGCGAAGGCTCCGCCCGTGGGGGCGCGTAAGGTTCGACTCAGCACATGTTCTGCTTTGACGGAAAATTCGTTTTACGGATAAAGACGAAATCATGCACAAAAAGCTACGTATTGCTTCTCACTTTGCGGCAACGATTCGCAGCATTCTTTTTAAAAAAAATATCAATCGAAGGAATTTGAATGTTGTTGCCGTCGCATTGATGTTGTTGCTCTCGATGGAGCGGACAAGCTGCGCCAGTTCCGCTATAAGAGAATCGAATTTCGATGACTCTGATAGCACGATTTCGGAGTTTAATGGAAGTTACCGTTTGCTCTCTCAAGGCGGAAGAAAATTCAATATGCCGTATCAGGGGCAGTCTTCCGAGCCCCAGTTCAGCAGAAGGGCGGTCAGGCCGGGTGGCCGGTCGCTGAAATTGACCATCGGTCCTTCTGCGCCGGGGCAGACGGAGAACGATCGATCGGAATTTACCCTGATGCACCAGGGCGATCCGTCCGGCCTGCGGCTCGGCGAGAGTCGCTATATTGGATTTTCGATCTTCTTCGACGAAAAGAGCTTCCCTCCGCCCTCCAGAGAAATCATCGTAAGCCAGGTGTGGCAAGCATATAAGGAGAAGAAAACCGGCCCGCCGGCTTTTATCGTGATGCTGCCTGGCAAGGATGATCTGAGTTTTGTTCTCGCAACGCGGGACGACAGCAGCGAGAAGTCAACCCAGGTTCCGTTGGGGCATGTCCATTTCTTGCGCAATAAATGGAATTCGGTGGTGTTGCATGTGCTGCCTCGTGCCGTGAATGATCCGAGCGGGCCCGGGGAGATAGAAATGTGGCTCAACGGCCAATATCTCGGCGGAGCCCGCCGGTCTTGGGGCTACGCGGTTCCAAACTCCGTCAATGCCTTCGATGTGAGAGTCGGCTTGTACGGAAATCCCCAACCCGCTGCGCACAGCGTGTGGATCGATCAGGTCCGTTGGGGGATGACGCGAGAGTCCGTAACGCCGAATTGAGGCGTTGTTTCACGGTCGTCAGGTGGGCGTCCAGTCAATGACGGACTGGACACTACTTGCACTCGAGACACAAGCGAAACGAGGGATGCCGAGAAAAGCAGGGTCAGATATTTTGCTTAGTTTTCGCCGAAAAAATCTCGTGTATATATCTTGTCTGCCACGTCTCGAATCGCATCCGTTATGCGATTGCTTACGATCACGTCAGCTTCCCGCTTGAACGCTTCGAGATCCTCTACCACTCTCGAATGAAAGAACTGCGACTCCTTCAGCGTCGGTTCATACACGATTACCTCGACCCCCTTCGCCTTGATCCGCTTCATCACGCCCTGAATACTTGACGCCCGGAAGTTGTCCGAGCCGCTCTTCATGATCAGCCGATAGATCCCGACAACCTTGGGCTTGCGACGCAGCACGTCTTCAGCGATGAAATCCTTCCGCGTGGTGTTGGAAGCCACGATCGCTTGAATCAGGTTCTGCGGCACCGCCTTGTAGTTGGCGAGAAGCTGCTTGGTGTCCTTGGGCAGACAGTAACCACCGTAGCCGAACGACGGATTGTTGTAGTGGCCACCAATCCGCGGATCAAGACAAACCCCGTCGATGATTTGCCGCGTATCGAGCCCGTGCGTTGCCGCGTAAGTGTCGAGTTCGTTGAAGTACGACACGCGCATCGCGAGGTAGGTATTCGCAAAGAGCTTGATGGCTTCTGCTTCCGTCGAGTCGGTAAAAAGAACCGAGATGTCCTTCTTGATCGCGCCTTCCCGAAGCAGTTCGGCAAAAACCTTCGCCCGTTCCGACTGCTCGCCGACGATGATCCGCGACGGATGCAGGTTATCGTGCAGCGCGCGGCCTTCGCGCAGGAATTCAGGCGAGAAGATCACGCGATCGCAATCCAGCTCCCGTCGAACCTTCTCGGTATACCCGACCGGCACGGTCGACTTGATCACCATCACGGCCTTCGGATTGATCGCCTTGACGTCCTTGATCACGGCTTCGATCGAGCGCGTGTTGAAGTAGTTGGTCTCCGGATCGTAGTCCGTCGGCGTGGCGATGATGACGTAGTCCGCCCCTTCATACGCATCGTGCTTGTCGAGTGTCGCGCGGAAGTTTAGACGCTTGTTCACGAGATAGTCTTCGATCTCGGCATCGATGATCGGAGACTGCTTGCGATTGAGCATCTCCACTTTCTCGGGAACGATGTCCAACGCGACGACTTCGTGGTGCTGGGCGAGCAAAATCCCGTTGGAAAGCCCTACATAGCCGGTGCCGGCGATAGCGATTTTCATGAGTTATCGTTTATTGAATTTGAACAAGAGTGGCCCTCGACCCCGAACGTACTGCGACTACCGTTTTTCGAGCAACACCTTCATCGCCTCAACCGTCCTGTCGATCTGCGCTTCACTATGCGTACAAGCGATGAAGAACCGTAGCCGCGCCGACTGCTCCGGAACGGCTGGATAAAGAATGGGCTGCACATTGATCCCTTGCTCGAAGAGCGCGTCCGACCATTTGGTCGCCCGCAGCGAACTCCCGAGAATCGCGGGAATCACGGCAATCCCCGCGCTGCTTCCCGTATCGATCCCCGCGGCCTTGGCCTGCGCAAGAAAATACTGCCCGCGTGCCTGCAACGTCGCCACGCGTTCCGGCAACTCCAGCATGCGCCGCAGCGCCGCGAGCGAAGCCGCGGCCACCGGCGGCGGCATCCCCACGCTGTACAGGAACCCGGGCGCCAGAAACTTCAGGTGCTCGACGAGCGCGGTTTCACCGGCGACATAGCCGCCACAGCCGGCCAGCGATTTGCTGAGCGTGCCCATCCAGATATCGACGGCATCGCCGGTGAGGCCGAAGTGCTCGCGAATCCCGCGCCCCGTCTTGCCCATCACGCCCATCGAATGTGCTTCGTCCACCATCAGGAAAGCCCGATGGCGGCGTTTGATGTCGACAAAGCGCGGCAGGTCGGGGTAGTCGCCGTCCATGCTGTAGATGCCTTCGAGCACGATCAGCACGCGCTCGAAATGGTGCCGCTGTTCTGTCAACAACCGTTCGAGCGCATCGGCGTCGTTGTGCGCGAACGAAAAGCGCTTCGCGCCGGAAAGCTGGATCCCCTGCAGCACGCTGTTGTGGATCAGCTCGTCGTGGATCACCAGATCGCGCGGTCCGAACAGATAGCCGATCGTGGTCACGTTGGCCGCATGGCCGCTCACGAACGTGATGGCGTCGTCGACGCCGTACAGATCGGCGAGCGCGCGTTCGAGCTCGCGGTGGATCGGGCGTTCGCCCGATACCAGGCGGCTTGCCGACACGGACGTGCCGTACCGGTCGATCGCGTCCTTGGCGGCCTGCGAGACAACCGGATCTCCCGACATGTCGAGGTAGTTGTAGCTGGCGTAATTGATGTACGTGTTGCCGGCGATGTCGGTCTGCGCGCCGGCAGTGCCTTCGTGCAGCTTGAAGAACGGGCTGCGCACGCCGAGCCGGGCGGCGCCGTCGTTCATGATGCGCAATTGGCGGTAGCCCGGATACTGGTCGAAGCGCGTGTACGCTTCCGGCACGGACGAAGCCTTTTTCCGGCCCGCGACGGGCGAGGCCGCGGGCTGGTCGCGCCCGGCTTCGCGCAGCTTGCGTTCGAGTGCCTGCTGGATGAGCTTGTTCTTCAGGGCCGAGGTCAGGCCCGGCAGGCCAGTGGTCTTGGTCTTGCTCATGTCGTCGCGCCTATCGGATCATGCGTTGCGGCTTGTGGCCCGCTTCTTGTGCGGCCTTGATTTCGTCGGTGAATTCGGCAATCGCTTCGCTGGAAACATCCTCGGTGTGCTGGGCCACCACGTGGGCCACCTGCTGGGCGACGGTGTCGGGCTCGGCCGGCTCGTCGCCGCGCAGCACCTCGATCAGTCGCGTCGCCAGCTTGGTCAGGGTAGGGCTCTCGGATAGCGCCATGACCGGCAGCCGGACGCCGAAACGGCTTTCGAGCGCCACCACCAGTTCCACACCCATCAGCGAGTCAAGCCCCATGTCGTAGACGGAGCGGTCGGGGTCGATCTTGTCGGCCGGCACACGCAGGATCTCGCTCACCTCGTGCTTGATCATGTCGACCACCGCCGGGTGAAGTTCCTCGTCGTTCAGCGTGGCCAGCAATTCGGCGACGTCGTCGCTGCCGTCTTCGTCCTGGTGCGAGGTGGCCGCATCGCGCGCCACCCACGCGAACTTGGGCGTCTGCGCGCTGGGCAGGAAGCGGGCGAGCGAGCGCCAGTCGAGTTCGAGCACGCCGAGGTCGCCGGTGTTGGCGAGCAGCATGTCCTCCAGTGCGTCGAGTGCCGTCGCGGCGGGAAGCGCGCTGCCGCCCATGCGGTTTTGCAGCGCGTCTTTGACCTTCTGGTTGCGCGCGAGGAAGCCCGCATCGGCAATCGCGCCCCAGCGCGGGCTCGTGGCGGGCAGGCCGCGCGCGCGCCGGTGGCGGGCGAGCGCTTCGAGCCAGCCGTTTGCGGCCACATAGTTCGATTGGCCGGGGTTGCCGAACAGCGTGGTGCCCGACGAATGGAACACGAAAAAGTCCAGCGGCAGCGCGCGGGTCAGCTCGTCGAGGTGCAGCGCGCCGATGATTTTGGGCGCCATCACGCGTTCGATCTGTGCGGCGGTTGCGCCACGCACGAGACCGTCGTCGATGACCATCGCGGCATGCACGATCCCGCGCAGCGGCGGCATCTGCGCATCCACGTGCGCGAGCAGTGCGGCGAGCGCCGCGCGGTCGGTCACGTCGCACGGCGCGGCATGCACGGCGACGCCGCGTTCGCGCAGCGCGGCGATCGCTTCCTGAGCCTCTTCCGACGCCGGGCCGCTGCGGCTCACGAGCACCAGATGGCGTGCGCCCTTGTCGGCGAGCCATTGCGCGGTGCGCAGGCCGAACCCGGAGAGGCCGCCGGTGACGAGGTAGCTGGCGTCGCCGCGCAACTGCAGTTCGCCGTCGGCCACGGCCGCTTGCGCCGGGGCGCTGGCGTGCAAGCCGCGACGATAGGTGATGACGATCTTGCCGATCTGGCGCGCCTGCTGCATGTGGCGGAACGCATCGACGATGTCGTTCGCGTCGAACGCGTGATACGGCAGCGGGCGCAGCACGCCTTCCTCGAACAGCGCCATCATCTCGCCGTACAGGCGCCGGGTCAGGTCGGGTCGCTTCGACATCAACTGGTCGGCGTCGATGCCGAAGTAGCTGATGTTGTTCCGGAACGGGCGCAACCCGATGCGCGTGTTCTCGTAGAAGTCGCGTTTGCCGAGTTCCAGGAACCGGCCGAACGGCTTCAGCGCGCGCAGGTTGCGGTTGATGGCTTCGCCCGCGAGCGAATTGAGCACGACGTCGACGCCTTCGCCATCGGTGGCCGCGAGGATTTCGTCGGCGAAGTCGAGCGAGCGCGAATCGTAGATGTGCTTCACGCCCATCAGGCGCAGGAAATCGCGTTTTTCGTCCGAGCCGGCGCTCGCGTGAATCTCCGCGCCGATCCATTGTGCGAACTGGATGGCCGCGATGCCGACACCGCCGGCGGCGCCATGGATCAGCACGCGTTCGCCGGGCTCGAGCCGGGCCAGGTGATGGAACGCGTAGTAGACGGTGAAGAACGTGCTCGGGATGGTGGCCGCGGCCTCGAACGACAGGCTGCGCGGAATGTGCGACAGCGCGCTCGACTGCGTCACGACGACGTTGCCGAAGCTGGCCGGCCCGAAGCCGACCACGGCGTCGCCCGGCTTGTATCCGGTGACCTTGCGGCCCACGCGCTCGACGACGCCGGAGAACTCGAGGCCCAGCGTCGGGCCGGCAAAGCCGTTTTCGATCGCTTCGTCGGACAACAGGCCGAGCGTGTACATCACGTCACGGAAATTCAGGCCGGTGGCCTCGACGCGGATTTGCAGCTCGTCCTCGCGCATGTCGGGCAGCGTATGGGCTTCCCAGCGCAGGTTGCGCAGCTGGCCCGGTACCTCGAAGCCGAGGCGCAGCGCTGTGTCCGTGGCGGATGCGGGCATCGCCGGCGCTTCGGGATGCGGGCGTGGGTTCTTGCGCAGGCGTGGCGCGTAACGCTCGCCTGACGCACCCAGCGCCACTTCCTGTTCGCCGTCCGGCCACAGCAGTTCGCGTGCGAGCGCTTCCAGTGGCAACGGGGCGGCCTGCGGCAGGTCGACGAGACGCACGTCGAAGCCGGCGGCCTCGTTGATCATCGTGCGGCCGTAGAGCCACAGCGAAGCGTCGTTCAGCGTTGCATATCCGTCGGTATGCGCGGCAGGCAGGAACGGCGCGGCGCCGGCGGTCAGCAGCCACAGCGTGGTCTTCAGGCAGGCGCGCTCGCTGGCCGACGCGAGCCCGGCGGCCAGCGAGCAGCGCTGCACCTGAGCCAGCAGCAGGCGTTGCGGATCGCCGGTGTCCAGGTTGGCGCCGCAGGCGAGGCCAGCAAGATGCACAATGCCGCGGATGTCGCCGAGCTCGGCGTGTGCGCGCTGGAGCAGCGCATCCAGCTGTTCGGGCGCGACGTCCGTCTCCACGCGCACCGGCAAGCGGCGGCGGTTCGACAGATAGTCGGCCAGCTTGCGTGCGGCGCCGGATTCGCCTGCCGTGTGCGCGTCGGCGAGAATCAGCCAGCCGCCTTGCGGCAGCTGCGGCTGCGCGACGGCGGGCGCTTCTACCGGCAGGCCGGCAGCGAGCAGATAGGGGCCGGACGCGCTTTCCGGCGCGAGGTCCAACGGTTCGTCGCAGTCGAGGCCGAACTGGGCCAGTTCGGTTTGCCAGTAGGCCGCGGTGCGTTGCGGGGTGCCGGACGTGCCGTCGGCGCGCTTGGTCCACCAAGCGGCGTTGCCGCCGAAGATGAAGTCCATCCACGCGGCGGGTTGCGTGCCCCACAGCAGCAGCGTGCCGCCGGGCTTCAGGCGGTTCGCGCCATATTGCAGCGCCTGCTGCGCGGCTTCCAGGCTGCCGAAGTCGCAATGGAAGATGATCAGGTCGGCGTCGCGGCTCGTGCTCGCCGCGCTTGCGTCGATCCGCTGGACCGACAGCTCGGGGCAGTGCTCGCGCAGGCGTTCCGCCTGTTCGAGCGCCGCGTCCTCGGTGCTTGCGTAGCCGAAGTCGGCGACGGCGAAATCCAGGCGGCGGCACAGGTCGGCTGCGACGCGCGATGCGCCGGCGCCGATTTCCAGAATGCCGATGCGCTGGTCGGGCGCGCGGGCAAGCAGTGCTTTCTCGAGATGGGCGCCCAGCGTGTCGGACAGCCGCCGGGTTGCCGTGTCGCCGAGCACGTAGTGCGCCAGTTCGACGGGCGAGATGTCGCGCGGGCAGATGTTCGCCCACTCGGTTTCGCCGCTCAGCAACGCCGGCAGGTGCAGACCGATGCGGCCGGTCGCGTGCACCAGCGTGAAGTAGTCGGGGTATTCGCGCAGCAGGCTGTTCCAGATGTCGGCCGTGCTTGCGCCGTCATCCTGCGACGCGTCGATCTGCCAGTCCTGCGAATCGGGAAGTCGGCGCGCGTTGCGGCCGAGCAGCCAGTCGAGCAGCGGTGCCGCATGCGGTGCGGCATCGCGACAGGCGGTGAGCGCGCTTGCGTCGAGGTTGCCATTCGTCGACAACGTCAGCAGTGCCTCGGTGGCGTAGCGGTCGCACAGCGTTTCCAGCAGCGGATCGACTTCCTGCGCATAGCGTTCGAGCAGGCCGTCCGTCACGATGGCGCGGACCATCGCGCGCAGCGCAGGCTGCAGCGCATTGCGTCGCAGCGCGGGGCTCGCCTGTTGCGGGCTTTGCGGATGCGGGCTCGGAATCGCGGCGTAGTCGAGGAACGCGAGCGGCTCGGCTTGCGCCTTCGACAGCCGCACGCTACGGAAGCGCGCTTCGCTGATGGACGCGATCTGCTGTCCTTGTTCGTCGAACAGCGCGAACTCGGCGGTGAGCGAATGCGGCGCGCGCTTCAACAGGCGCGCACGCACCCGATGCGGCGTGCCGAGACCCGCGCGCCAGCGCAGCCGGCCGATGCGGGTCGGCACGAACGCGACACCCTGGCCGAGCGACGGATCGTCCTTCAGCATCTGGATGATGAGCTGGAACGTGCAGTCGAGCAGCGCCGGGTGCAGCAGGCTGTGCGGCAGGCTCTCGGCGAGCGCTTGCGGCGCGTGCAGCACGGCCACCACGTCGCGCGGCGATTCGAGCCAGCCGTGCGACACCGCCTGGAAGGCCGGGCCGTAGTCCAGTTCGGCCGCGCGCGTCAGCGCGAGGTGCGTCGCGCCCGTGAAGTCGGGCTCGCGCGCGGGCAGCGCGGGCGCGGTTTCGGCCAACTGCTGCGGATTCGCGCCCGACAGCAGGCGGCCGCTCGCGTGTACGGTCCACGGGTCGGTGCCGCCGACCTGCTTGCTGCGCAGCCGGAAGCGGCCGTCGCTGTCGTCGAGCGACAGTCGTGTGATCTTGCTCGGGGCGGCGGACAGCAGCAGCGGCGCATGAATTTCGAGCTCCTCGATGTCCGCGTTGTCGCCGGGGTGCCATTGCAGCGCGGCGGCGAGCGCGATTTCCGCGAAGCCGGAGCCCGGGAACACGGTCGCGTGGCCGACGACGTGATCGGCCAGCCACGGCTCGAGCTGCGTATCGAGCTGGTTTTCCCACGCCGGCTGCGTCTGCTGGCCCATCTTGTAGCCGAGCAGCCGATGCACGCGGCGGCGCCCGAGCTGGTTCAGCGATTCGGTCGTGACGGGGTGCCAGTAGCGCTCGCGCTGCCATGCGTACGACGGCAGTTCGGTGCGTGCCGCACCGATCGGGAAGAAGTGGGCCCAGTCGACCGGCGCGCCGCTGATGAGAGTCTGGGCAACGGCGGCTTGCACGCGCTCTGGCGCGTCGTCGTTGCGACGGCCGGTCGGGATGCAGTGCCCGGTCTTGCCGTGATGCTTGAGCATCTCGTTGACGTAGCTGCGCAGCACCGGCGCGGGGCCGACTTCGATCAGCACGTTGCTGCCTTGCGCGACGAGGCTGTCGAGTGCCTGCTCGAAGCGTACCGGCACGCGGATGTTGCGCCACCAGTAATCGGCGTCGAGCGCCGCGCCGTCGAGCAGCGCGCCGGCCACGGTCGAGAAGAACGGCACGTTGCCGCGTTGTGGACGGATATGCGCGAGCGCCTGTTTGAGGGGGGCTTCGATCGGATCCATTGCGCTGCTGTGGAACGCGTAATCGAGATCGAGGTGCTTGTAGAAGACACGCCGCTCGGCCAGCACGTGGCCGACCTGTTCCAGCGAGTCCACGGCGCCCGCGAGCGTCGCGCCCTTGATGCTGTTGTAGCCGGCGACGCATAGCGTGTGCCGAAGGCCGAGTTCGTCCAGCAGCGCGGCGGCGGCGAGGCCGTCCATGCCGACTGCCGCCATGCGTCCCTGGCCCTTCGTGCGCCCTTGCTGCTGGCTGCGGTGGTAGATCACCGTGATCGCATCGGCCAGCGTGAGCGCACCGCACGCCCAGGCGGCAGCGACTTCGCCGACGCTGTGGCCGGTGACGGCGGCAGGCTGCACGCCTTGCGCCGCGAGCATGCGCGTGATGCCGACCTGGATGGCGAAGAGGGCGGGTTGCGCGACTTCGGTGCGCTCATAGACACCGCCCTGTGCTTCGCGCTCGAACAGCTCCTTGAGTGACCAGCCGGCGAGCCCGGTGAACAGGCGGTCGATCTCGGCCACCGACTCGGCGAACACGGGATGCGTGAGCAGCTTGCCGCCCATGCCGGCCCATTGCGAACCGTTGCCGGAATAGACGAATACCGGGCCCTGCGCGTCCCGCACGGCCACACCGTTGTGTACGGCCGGGTTTGATGCTTCGTCCGCGCCGATCTGGTCGAGCAGTTCCGCTACGCTGTCGTTGTCGGTGCCGAATACGACAGCACGCTTGTCGTGCCAGTCGCGGCGCAGCGCGGCTTCATAGGCGACGTCGTACAGCGCCGGCGCCCACGGGCCGCGCAGCGTGTCGGCGAGCTTGCGGGCATTGGCCTGCAGTGCTTCCGCGCTGCGGCCGCTCACGATCATCGGCACGGCGGCCGGCGGGTTCGGCAGCGCATGGGCAGCACGGCCGGTTTGCGTCGGCGTCTGCAGGATCACGTGCGCGTTCGCGCCGCCGAAACCGAATGAGTTCACGCCGATGGTCAGCGTGCCGGTCTCGCGCAGCGGATGCGGCTTGGTCACGACCGCGATGTTCCAGTCGTCGAAGCGGATGTTCGGGTTGAATTCCTGGATGCCGATCGTGGCCGGCACCACGCGATGCCGCAGGCTGTAGATGGCCTTGACCAGCCCAGCGACGCCCGATGCTGCTTCGAGGTGGCCAAGGTTGCTCTTGACCGAACCGATCGGCAACGGCGCGTCGGTGGGGCGTTGCTGGCCGAGCGCCTGCCCGATCGCACGGGTTTCGATCGGATCGCCCACCGGCGTTCCGGTGCCGTGCGCTTCCAGGTAATCGATGGCTTCAGGCGGAATGCCCGCCTCTTCGTAGGCCCGGCGCATCAGCGCGGTCTGCGCGTCGACGCTCGGCACGGTGAGGCCTGACTTGCGGCCGTCGGTGTTGACCGCGGTACCCGCCACGACGGCGAGGATCCGATCGCCATCGGCCACCGCCTGGTCGTAGTCCTTCAGCAGGAACAGGCCGCCGCCTTCCGAGCGCACGTAACCGTCGCCCGACGCGTCGAAGACCTTGCAGCGCCCGTTCGGCGACAGCATCGATGCCTTCGAGAAGGTGATGAAACCATAAGGATGCAGGTGCAAGCTGACGCCGCCCGCGATCGCGTGACTGATTTCGCCGTTGACGATCGCGCGGCACGCGAGGTGAAACGCCACCATCGCCGACGAGCACGCGGTATCGATGGCGAGGCTCGGGCCGCGCAGGTCGAAGACGTAAGACAGGCGGTTGGCGGCGATGCTGGCGGTGTTGCCGGTCGCCATCGACGCGTCGACCGTGGCGAGATCGTCGGCCATCCGGTACGAGTAGTCGGCGCTGGCGATGCCGACGAAGACGCCGCAATCGCTGCCGCGCAGCGACGACGGTTTGACGCCGGCGTTTTCGATGCTTTCCCAGCAGAGTTCCAGCAACAGCCGTTGCTGAGGATCCATCAGCGCGGCTTCGCGCGGCGAGATCCCGAAGAAGTCGGCGTCGAAGCCCGAGACATCGCCGATCGAACCGGCAGCGAATGTGTACGCGGTGCCCGGATGTTCCTTGGCCGGATGCAGGTACGCATCCTTTGACCATCTGGCAGCCTCGACTTCGGTCACGCAGTCCTTGCCGTTGAGCAGATCGCTCCAGTAGTGACGACTATCTGTTCCCGGAAATCGAAATGCCAATCCGACTAAAGCGACGCGTTTGCTCATGAGCTTCTTTTCTTTGTGACTGGCTGACTGTGTGTTTCCCTGTTAATGCGTGGAGTTGCGAGATGGCCCGGATGTACGCGTATGGGAGTAGGAATTGCCGTGTCCGCCAGCCTTGGGACATGGGCGCGACCCGCGATTTTATCCCGAAAGCTGGCTGAAACGTAAATTCGCTCTTATTGTCCGCGAATCCTGGTCCGGTGCGCGACCTTGACAGACCGGGGTTTCCGTTTGCCGACACTGATTCGCAGGACGTTATGTTTTGCTCACAACCTTACTGATTGTCTGCAAGTGGGGCGCAGACGTGCTCGACGGGATGAAGGCAATGTTACGCCAGTAATATTTGCTTTTCCGAGATGGCGGTGATACTGCAAACGGGCGTTTTCATCTCTTGCTCCGAAGTATTTTTCGGTGTATCGGAATCATGTATGAGGATTTAAAGTACCGCACGGGTCCGCGTATTTCGAGGCGGTGTTCAGCAGGAAAGAAGGGGTAATGGCTTGACAAGAACTAGTATGTTTTAACCGCCTTCAGGCCGCCGGTTGCATGACGGCGGGAATAAGATTGCCGCCGCGCTTCTGGAAGCACGGCGGCGGCTGGCGTTACATCCCCTTCATGCACAGCTCGAGCGCAGCTTCCCAATGCGGCGCGCGCACGCCGAAGTGCTCGGCCAGTTTCTCGTTCGACATCCGCGAATTGGCCGGGCGGCTGGCGGGTGTCGGATAGGCGCTGGCGGGAATCGGCATGACCGCAGGCTTCCTTGGTAGATTCGAGAGACGGAAAATCGCCTCGGCGAAGCCGTGCCACGAAGTCGAACCCGCCGCGCACAGGTGATAGATGCCTGAATGCGCGTTCCACCATGCTTCCCGACCGGCCGCGCCGGTGGCGGCGGCCTGTGCGACGACATGGGCGGTCAGCGTTGCGATCGTGTTCGACCAGGTCGGTGCACCGATCTGGTCCGCGACGATCTTCAGTTCGTCGCGCTCGGCGCCCAGGCGCAGCATCGTCAGCAGAAAGTTCTTGCCGCGCGCGCCGTACACCCAGCTCGTGCGGAAGATCAGATGCGCGCAGCCGGCGGCCGCGATCGCCTGTTCGCCCGCGAGCTTGGTCTTGCCATAGACGTTTTGCGGATCGACGGGATCGTCCTCGACGTACGGGCCGTCCTTCGTCCCGGCAAAGACGTAATCGGTCGAGTAGTGAATCAGCGCCGCGCCGATGCGCTTCGCCTCTTCGGCCAGCACCGCGGGCGCCTCGGCGTTCAGGCGCGTGGCAAGCGCGACGTCGGTCTGCGCCTGATCCACCGCCGTGTACGCGGCCGGATTCACGATCAGGTCGGGCTTCACTTCACGCACGACCTCGCGCACCTGGTCGAGGCGCGACAGGTCGAGCCGGTTGCGGTCGAGCGCGACCACGTTACCGAGCCCTTGCAGCGTGCGCGCCAGCTCGAATCCCACCTGGCCGTTGATTCCGGTGAGCAGGATGGTTCGCGGTTCGGGCGTTTGCACGGCGGCCCTCACTGGAAGCACTCGGCTTCGGCGAGCCGCTTGCCCGCCGCGTCTTTCGCGGCCAGCAGCGGTTCGCCGTCGAGCGGCCATTCGATGCCGATCTCCGGATCGTTCCACAGCAGGCTGCGCTCGTGCTCCGGGAACCAGTAGTCGGTGGTTTTGTAGAGGAATTGTGCGGACTCCGACAGCACCACGAAGCCGTGCGCGAAGCCGGGCGGCACCCACAGCTGGCGATGGTTGTCGGCCGACAGCGTCACACCGACCCATTTGCCGAAATTCGGCGAACTGCGCCGGATGTCGACTGCGACGTCGAACACCTCACCTTCGACCACGCGCACGAGCTTGCCCTGCGCGTGCTCGATCTGGTAGTGGAGCCCGCGCAGCACACCCTTCGCGGAACGCGAGTGGTTGTCCTGGACGAACTCGACGTCGGCCTCGACGAGCGCCGCGAATTCGCGCCCGTTGAAGCTCTCGTAGAAATAGCCACGCGCGTCGCCGAATACTTTCGGCTCGACGATCTTGACTTCGGGGAGCGCCGTAGCAGTTACCGTGATGGCCATGCAACCTGATCCGTAAGAATGTTCAGCAAATATTTGCCGTAGCCGTTTTTCGACAGCGGCTGCGCGAGCTTCTGTACCTGTTCGGCATCGATCCAGTGCCTGCGGTACGCGATCTCCTCGGGGCAGGCGACGACCAGACCTTGCCGCTTCTGCAGCGTCGCGATGAAGCTGGCGGCCTCGATCAGCGAATCGTGGGTGCCGGTGTCGAGCCATGCATAGCCGCGGCCCATGATCTCGACGTTCAACGCGCCGTCGGCGAGATAGCGGGAATTGACGTCGGTGATTTCGAGTTCGCCGCGCGGCGACGGCTCGATGTCGGCGGCGATGTCGCACACGCGGTTGTCGTAGAAGTAGAGGCCGGTCACGGCGTAGTGCGAACGCGGCTTGGCCGGCTTCTCTTCGATCGATACGGCACGGAAGTGCTGGTCGAACTCGACGACGCCGTAACGCTCCGGATCGTGTACGTGATAGGCGAACACCGTTGCGCCCGCGTCCTGCGCGTCTGCGTGCTCGAGCTGCTTGGCCAGGTCGTGACCATAGAAGATGTTGTCGCCGAGGATAAGCGCCGACGGGTCGTTGCCCACGAATTCGCGGCCGATGACGAACGCCTGCGCAAGACCGTCCGGTGACGGCTGCACCGCATACCGGATGTTCATCCCCCACTGGCTACCGTCGCCGAGCATGGCTTCGAAGCGCGGGGTGTCCTGCGGCGTCGAGATGATCAGCACGTCGCGAATGCCCGCTACCATCAGCGTCGACAGCGGGTAATAGATCATCGGCTTGTCGTAGACAGGAAGCAACTGCTTCGAGACCGAATGCGTGATCGGATAGAGCCGTGTGCCGGAACCGCCGGCGAGAATGATGCCCTTGCGCGCCATGTCCGTTCCCCTTACGCGCGGTGCGCGTAGTTCGTTGCGACCCACTTGCGGTACTCGCCCGAAGCGACTTCGTCGACCCATTCCTGATGGTCGAGATACCAGCGCACCGTTTTCGCGAGACCGGTGTCGAACGTTTCGGCGGGCTTCCAGCCGAGTTCGCGCTCGAGCTTGCGCGCATCGATCGCGTAGCGTCGGTCATGGCCCGGCCGGTCGGTCACGTAAGTGATCTGGTCGCGGTACGAGCCCGCCGATTTCGGTCGCAGTTCGTCCAGCAGGTCGCACAGCGTGTGCACGACCTCGAGATTCGTTTTCTCGTTCCACCCGCCGATGTTGTACGTTTCGCCGGTCTGGCCGCGCGCGAGTACCTCGCGGATCGCACTGCAGTGGTCGCCGACATACAGCCAGTCTCGTACGTTCTGGCCATCGCCATACACGGGCAGCGGCTTGCCGGCGAGCGCGTTGGCGATCATCAGCGGAATGAGCTTCTCGGGGAACTGGTACTGGCCATAGTTGTTCGAGCAGTTCGTGGTCAGCGTCGGCAGGCCGTACGTATGCTGATACGCGCGCACGAGATGATCGGAACCGGCCTTGGTCGCCGAATAGGGGCTGTTCGGTGCGTACGGAGTCGTTTCGGAGAATTGCGGATCGGCAGGCGACAGCGAACCGAATACCTCGTCCGTGGAAACGTGCAGAAAACGGAATGCGGCCTTGTCCGCCTCCGGCAGCGTATTCCAGTACTGGCGCGCGGCTTCGAGCAGCGTAAATGTCCCGACGACATTGGTCTGAACAAAATCCGCCGGCCCGTGAATCGAGCGATCGACGTGGCTTTCCGCAGCGAAATGCAGGACCGCCCGAGGCTTGTATTCCGCGAACAGCGCGTCGAGTGCTGCACGGTCGCAGATATCGGCGTGCGCGAACACGTGCTTCGGGTTTCCGTGCAGCGATTTTAGCGTTCCGAGATTGCCCGCATAGGTCAATTTGTCGACGTTCAGAACCGATTCGTCCGATTGACGCAGCCAGTCAAGCACAAAGTTGGCACCGATAAAGCCGGCGCCACCTGTAACCAATATCATGTAGCCTCTCTCATTACGTTAATGGCAGTGAATCCTGCCTTGTTCTCGTTCGCGCGCTGCCCTCGGTTGACGCGCGTTGAAGAATATCAAGAAATCGTGCGAGCCTGGCGGACGTGGCGGGCTGGATTGCACGCATATTCTAGGATATTCCTCGGGGGCGACGCATGTGCCAACCGGACAGTCTGCGTTGAAAGACTATTAATTCTCTATACCGCGGGACCCGGCCGGTGCCGGTTGCGTACGGGGTATCACGATTTCCCGTGCTCTTGCGGGGAATTCATCAGACATGCAATCTCGCGCAAACATTTGCGCGAACCGCAGCAAAGAAACGGCAAGCGGGAGTTGATGTCGAATGCGGTGATGGTTTTTGCGATACTTGAAATTGGCGGTAACTATACCATGCTCGATTCAGTCGGTGCGAATCACTCGTTTTATATCGTGATTTAGCATTGCCGTGTTTTTGCTTTGCCGTCACGGCTGGTGGCGCCGTGGTCGTTGGCACGCCTGTCAGTTTATTCGCTAAATCCGGTTTGATTCGGACACATTTCGCCGTGGCGGCAGGAGTTGAAACGCAGCTTCAACCTACTTATGCCGCGGATTGAACGGCCGCTGCTGCACATCCGCCCCCTGCGCGACGATCGCCATGCTTTCCGGCACTTCCTCCCATGCGCCGCGCAAGTCGACGAGCGGCTCCGACACGACCATGAACGCGTCGTCGCCCGCTTCCGCGATGCGCGGGTTGTGCGGATAGAGTTCGTGCAGATGCTTGAACGACGTGCTGTGGAACAGCGAGCGCGATTGCCGTTCGCTCGAGTAGCGCACCGCGATGATCCGCTCACCGTCCGTCGCGCAGATCGTCATGTTGAGCGGCTCGGCAACGCGGTATCGCGCGGCGGTTTCCTCGACCATGCCGACCATCCGTTCGAGCGCCGGCAGCGGCGTCTGCTCCAGGCCGAAGGTCAGCGCGAGACGGAACATCAGCTCGGAGTCGGTCGTCCCTTCGATCGTCGGGAACAGTGCCGGGTCGACCTTCATCGTCAGGTCGCGGCGCAGCTTGTGGAAATCGCGAATCAGCCCGTTGTGCGCGAACAGCCAGCGGCCGTGGCGGAACGGATGGCAGTTGGTTTCCTGGACGGGCGTGTCGGTTGCCGCGCGGATATGTGCGATGAACATCCGCGAGCGGATCGCGCGCGCGGCTTCGCGCAGGTTGCGGTCGTTCCATGCGGGATGCACGGACCGATAGCGGAACGGCAGTTCCTCGGGGCGGCCGTACCAGCCGATGCCGAACCCGTCGCCGTTGGTGGTCGTGGCGCCCAGCTCCGAATGCAGGCTCTGGTCGATCAGCGAATGCTTCGCGCGAAACAGGACGGTCTCGAGATGGATCGGATTACCCGTATAGGCGAGCCAGCGGCACATGGAGCGCTCCTTCGCGATGAATCTTCTCGCGCATGGTAGCCGACTTCGCGGCGCCGGCGTACGCGACCGCGCCGCGTCCGCCGGCTGGCCGGCTGCGCCGGCGATCGTCCGCGAAGGATGCGGCGGGCGCCGCACCCTTCAGGTGCGCGTCACTCGCCGAGCGCGTCCATCACGCGGGCCGAATAGACGAGCGCCGCGCCCGCATTCAGCGCGATCGCGACGCCGAGCGCCTCGGCCACTTCCTCCTTGGTTGCGCCATGCTTCGCGGCTTCGGCCGTGTGCACCGCGATACAGCCGTCGCAGCGCGTCGTGACGGCCACCGCGAGCGCGATCAGTTCGCGCGTCTTCGCGTCGAGATGGCCTGTCTTGGCGCCGGCGCCGGACAGCGCCTTGTAGCCGGCCAGCGTGTCGGGCGAGAGCTTCGCGATGTCGCCGATGCGCGTCGTGAGTTCCTTCCGGTATTCGTTCCAGTTCAGCATGATGCGTCCTTTCGAGAAGAGGTGGATCAGGCGGCGGATGCCGCGATCTCGGGCGATGCAGGACTTATTCTGAGCGTTCGCGCTGAGGGTTTCGATACGCTAGAGTGTCAATTTTTAGCGCAAACGTCTCATGGACGCGTTGAGTCAACTGTTGTCGCTGGGCCGCAGCCATGTCGAGCTCGACGTGCGCTGCCTGCTCGACGGCCCGTTCGCGATGCCGCACGATCCGTTGCCGCCCGGCGAGGCGGCGTTTCACCTGCTGCTGTCCGGAACGTGCCGGCTGCGCACGGCCGACGGGCGCACGCTGCGGCTGGCCGACGGCGACTTCGTGCTGCTGCCGGCGGGCGACGCGCACGATTTGTCCGATGTCGGGGGTGGCGGCGCGCGGCCGCCGGTCGCGTCGCTGCGCGAGCCGGGCGCGGCCGGCGGCGCGGTGCTGCCGGTCAAGTCGAATCGCGATCCCGCGGATCCGGCCGATGCGAGCGTCGACCTGCTCTGCGGGCGCTTCATTTATGCGCGCGGCGCAGGTGAATTGCTGATGCGTACGTTACCGCGGGTGCTGCATGTCGGGCTGCGCGCGGCGTCGGGGCCCGCGTCGCTGCAACTGCTGACGAGCGTGCTGCGTGCCGAGGCATCGAGCGCGCAGCCGGGTGCGCGCGCGATCGTGAATGCGCTGGGGCAGGCATTGCTCGCCTACGCGTTGCGTGCGTACGGCCGCGATGCGCGCGTGCCGGCCGGCTGGCTCGCGCTGGCTGCCGATGCGCGGCTCGGCCCGTCGGTCCAGGCCGTGCTGCAGGCGCCGGCGCAAGCGTGGACGGTCGAATCGCTCGGCGCGGCATCCGCGATGTCGCGCGCGACCTATGCGCGGCATTTCCGCGAGAAGGCCGGGATGAGCGTCGGCGCGTTCGTCGCGCAGATCCGGATGATGCATGCATGCGCGCTGCTGCAGGACACGCAGCGCGGCCAGGCGGAGATCGGGCAGGCGGTCGGCTATCAGTCCGAGGCGGCGTTCGGCAAGGCGTTTCGCGCGGTGCTCGGCACGACGCCGGGGCGCTGGCGGAGCGCGCAGCGGGGCACGTAAGACCGACAGCGCGATCGTCGTGTGGTGCGGCAAAGCGGCTAGCATGCGCGAAATGTATTCCGATGAAAACGATTTCGAACAAGACACAACGGCTGGGTCGCGCTGTTGATCGCGATCGCGCTGCTGGTCGTCGGCATTCTTCAATGCGACGCTGCAACCGAGCGAGAAGGGCTTCTACGCGATTTGTCGTTCGCGCTGTTGCTGTTCGTTCGGCGCGGTGACTGTGCAGAAGAATACGCGTGACATGCAGCGCGCCAAGCCGCGCTTCACCGACGCGGATTCCGCGCCGACCGTTCAGGAGTGACGGTGACGCCACGCGAAGCGGGCGCCCGAGCGGGCCGCCTGTGTCGCATGACACGCGCCGGCTCCGCGTTCGATCGACTTCGTCGAAAGCGGCGCGAGCATCATCGAGATGCCGAGCGCAATACTGCGGGAAGCAGACGCAAAAAAGCCTCCACTCGGGAGGCTTTTATTGCACTATCAAAGATAGTTGGTAGGGTGGGAGGGACTCGAACCCTCGACTCTCTGATTAAAAGTCAGATACTCTAACCAACTGAGTTACCACCCCACGTTCTTGAAACCGGTTGGTCCGTTGCGCTGACAACTTGCTCAACGACCCAAAGAGCAAAAGATTATATCGGCGAATTGAAGGGCTGTCAACAATTCGACACGGTAATTTATTTGATGCTCTCGATCTTGCCCTGCGCAGTCTGCGCAGCGTTCGATCCGGCGTACTGCGACACGACCTGCTCGAACGTCTTCTTCGCGGCCGCCTTCTGGCCTTGCTCGAGCTGGTTCGTCCCGATCGCGACGAGCGCGTCGGCCGCACGCGGATGCTGCGGATACTTGCTCACGATCGCTTGCCACGTCGCGGTCGAGCCGCGGTAGTCGCGCAGCGCGTATTGCGCATTGCCGAGCCAGTACTGCGCGGTCGGCTGGTACGGGCTCTGCGGGTACTTCGCGATGAAGCTGCGGAACGAGGTCGCGGCCGCCTTGAAGTTGCCGTTGCGGAATTGCTGCTGCGCCGCGCTGAGCGCATCCGTTTCACCCGGCTGCACGGTGCCTTCGACACCATCGATCGTCGCCTGTTGCGGCTCGAACTTCTTGAGCCGCGTGTCGAGATCCTGGTAATACTCCTTCTGCTGCCGCTCGAGCGTCGTCAGCCGGTTCGTCAGATCCTCGTTCTCGCCGCGCAGCGTCGCGACCTGCTGGTTCAGCTGGTCGATACGGCCGGATTGATCGAGGATCGTACGCTGGGCGGCCGACAGCTGGCTGGACAGGTTGTCGCTCTTGCTGCGCAGATCGAGCACGGCGCGGCGCGCCTCGTTGTCGTCGAACATGCCGGCGTGCGCCGGCGCGGCCGACCACGCCGCGCCGACGACGCAGAACGCTGCGGCGATGCGCAGCCAGGATACACGGTGCGTCATACGGCAACTCTTCCGTTACTTACTGTTGGTAGACGAGATCGGCGCGACGGTTCTGCGCCCACGATGCTTCGTCGTGACCCGCTGCTTGCGGCTTTTCCTTGCCGAGGCTCACGGCTTCCATCTGCGAGTCGTTCACGCCGAGCAGTGCCATCGCGCGGCGGACAGCTTCCGCACGCTTCTGGCCCAGCGCGAGGTTGTACTCGCTCGTGCCGCGCTCGTCGGTGTTGCCCTGGATCAGCACGTGACGCTGCGGATGGCTCTTCAGGTACTGAGCGTGTTGCTGCATCAGCGGCTGGTACTCGTCCTTCACCGAATAGCTGTCGAAGTCGAAGTAGATGCTGCGCTTTGCGAGCGGGCTGTTCGGATCGTTCAGCGGATCGACGTTCACTTGCGCGACGTTGTCGGCGCTCGGCTGCGTGCTCATCGCACCCGCGTTGGCCTTGTCGTCGAGCTTCACACCCGACTTGCACGCTGCGAGCGCACTGATCATCATCACGGCCAGGGCCAGACGAGCTTTATTCGACATCATGGTTACTCTCCTTGTGGTCATTGCATGAAGGGCCCCCACGACGGCTCACGAACGGAGCCGCCCTGGACGGACAGGATTTGCGGCGGCGCGCTGCCGTCGGAGGGCACTGCTGCCAGCACGTTACGACCACCCGACTGGGTCGCGTAGAGAAGGTACTGGCCGTTTGCCGCGAAGCTCGGCGATTCGTCGCGATTGGTATTCGTGACGGCGTTCGCCGCCCCGGATTGCAGATCCTGAACGTACAGCTTGAACCCCCCACCCGTGCGGGAGATGTAGGCGAGCAGCTTGCCGTCCGGGCTGATGCGCGGGCTGGTGTTGTAGCTGCCGGTGAAGGTCACGCGTTGTGCCGCGCCGGCGCTTTCGCCTTGCGCCGGCATCCGGTAGATCTGCGGCGCGCCGCCGCGATCGCTCGTGAAATAGATCCAGCGGCCGTCCGGCGAGTAGAACGGCTCGGTATCGATCGAGCTGCTCTGCGTGAGCCGGTGCAGACCGCCACCGGTTGCATTGACCGTATAGATTTGCGTATTGCCCGTCAGCGACAGGGCAACGGCCAGCGTGTTGCTGTCCGGCGACCACGCCGGCGCGCTGTTGTTGCCCTTCTGGTCGGAGACGATGTAGCGGCGGCCGGTCGGCAGGTCATGGATGTAGACGATCGGCTTCTTGCGCTCGAACGACACGTACGCGACCTTCGTGCCGCTCGGCGACCACGACGGCGAGATGATCGGCTCGGTGCTCGACAGCGCGATGCGCGGGTTCTGGCCGTCCGAATCCGAGATCTGCAGCTGGTAGCGGTTACCCGTCTTGATCACGTACGACAGGCGCGTGGCGAACACGCCGCGCACGCCGAGCAGCTTCTGGTAGATGTAGTCGGCGATCTTGTGGCCGGCCGTGCGCAGCGTGGTGTCGGTGGCCGTCAGCGACAGGCCGCCGAGGCTTTGCTGCTTCACGGTGTCGTACAGGATGAAGTTCACCTTGTACTGGCCGTTCGCTTCGCGGTTCACGCTGCCGGCGACGAACGCATTCGCGCCCTTGGCCTTCCATGCGCCGAGATCGACCGATGCGGTCTCGGGCACGGGCGTGCTGCCCGCGTCGATGTTGGTGAATTTGCCGCTACGGGCGAGGTCGGAGCGGACGATCGACGTGACCTGCTGCGGCAGGCCTGCCTCGTTCGCGAAGTTCGCGGTGGCGATGGGGAACTGGGTCGAACCGACGCCGGTGATCAGCACGTTGACCTGCGCGTTAGCGGCGCCGCCGGCCGCAATCAGACACGAGGCCACGAGTGCCCTGAAACCTAGTTTCGTCATCAAACTCATGCTTCTTGCTTCCCATGTGACTTGGATCGCTGCGCAACCGCAGAGACAGTAAAAATACCCGATTCGTTCCCGTCCGGCAGCGACGCACGGAGTGTAAGCGCATTTGCGATCACTCCGCCGCCTTGAAGGTAATCGTAATGTCGGACGGGGTACGACCGTTAGAATCGGGCGGCAATGGGACCGACGACTGGATCGCATTGACCACGGCTTGATCCCACCCCGAATTTCCGCTCGAACGGCGGATCGAAACACTGAGCACGTCGCCCGACGGCGTGCAGCGGATCGCGACGACGGTCGTCAGACCCGCGCGCTCGCCGCCCCAGACGATGTTCGGCTTCACGCGGCGACGCACCTTGTCGGGATAGCCGGGCGATGCGGCATTGCCGCCGGAGCCCGTGCCGGTGCCGCTTTTCGCGAGGCCCTCGCCGCCGCCTTCGCCGGCGCCGGACATGCCCTGCATCTGCGCGAGGCGCGCGTTGCGCTCACGGTCGAGCTTCGCCTTCGCTGCCGCGTCGGCCTTCGCGCGCGCCGTCGCTTCAGCCTTCGCCTTGGCCTGGGCTTCCGCCTTCGCCTTCGCGGCCGCGTCGGCCCTGGCCTTCGCTGCCTGCTGCGCTTCCAGCTGCGCCTGCTTCTGTTGCTGCTGTTTCTGCTGCTGGAGTTTCTGTTGTTCGAGCTTCTGCTGCTCCACGAGCTGTTGTTGCTTGAGCTTGTCCGCCTGCTTCTGCCGTTCGCGCTCGGCGGCCTTCTGCGCGGCGAGCGCGGCAGCCTGCTGGGCCGCGAGTTGCTCGCGCCGGGTTTCCTCTTGCTGGGCCTTCAGTTGCTGCGCGCGGCGCTGCTGCTCGAGCAGCGCTTCGCGCGCGGCCGCTTCCTGCTGCCGTTTCTTCTGCTGCAGCGCGATGTCCGCCTGCTCGTCCCGGACCGGGGGAGGGGGCGGTGCGAGCTTCGCGGGCGGCGCGGACGTGACGACGGGCCGCGGCGCGGGCACGTCGGGTACCTCGGTCCACAGCTCGGCCTCGGAGCCGGCCGGCGTGCTGTTCTGCCATTGCACGCCGTGATAGAGGAACAGCGCGAGCAGCACGTGCATCAGCGCGGCGAGCGCGAACGCGCGCCAGGTGCCGCGCTCGCGCGGGGGCTGAGACGGGTAGGCGTTGCCGCGCGTGGATTGCTGCCGGTTCATTGCGATTTGACGAGGAGGCCGACGCGCTTGACGCCGCGCGCCTTCAGGTCCGACATCACGGTCATGACCGCATCGTACTGCACGGTCTTGTCGGCCGCGATCACGACGGGCTGGTCGGGATGGTCAGCCTGCCGGGCCGAGATGAAGCTGTCGAGCTCGGCCTTGGTCATCGTGTCTTCCTGCGTCGCGCCGGCGTCGCTCTTGTACTTGACGCTCATCGTGCGGTCGGCCTTGATGTTGACGACGACGGGGGGCGTCTGTTCCTGCGGTGCTGCGTTGCCGACGGTCGGCAGATTGATGATCGACGGGGCGACGAGCGGTGCCGTGACCATGAAGATCACGAGCAGCACCAGCATCACGTCGATGTACGGCACGACGTTGATGTCGGCCATCGCGCGGCGCGAGCGGCCGCCGCGCATGCTGGATCGAATGGGGCTTCCTGCCATGGCGTGCTCCTTACTGGGCCTGGCGCTGCAGGATGTTCGAGAACTCTTCGATGAAGGTCTCGAAGCGGATCGCGAGGCGGTCGATGTCGTGCGCGTAGCGGTTGTACGCGACCACCGCCGGAATCGCGGCGAACAGGCCGATCGCGGTGGCGACGAGCGCCTCGGCGATGCCCGGTGCGACGTTCGCGAGCGTCGCCTGCTGCACGTTCGCGAGGCCGCGGAACGAGTTCATGATCCCCCAGACGGTGCCGAACAGGCCGATGTACGGGCTGACCGAGCCGACCGACGCGAGGAACGCGAGGTTCGCTTCGAGTACGTCCATTTCGCGCTGGAACGACGCGCGCATCGCGCGGCGTGCCCCGTCGAGCACGAGGCCCGGGTCGCTGATGCGCTTTTCCTTCGCCTTCAGGAATTCACGCATCCCCGATTCGAAGATCCGCTCGAGCGCGCCGATCGTGTGACGGTTGTTGGCCGCGCTCTGATACAGCGCCTGCAGGTCGCCGCCCGACCAGAAATCCCTTTCGAAGCGTTCGGTCTGCGCGCGTGCGCGGCGGATCGCGAACCACTTGCGGAAGATGAAGGTCCACGACATCAGCGACAGCAGCAACAGCAGCCCCATCACGGCCTGGGCCAGCACGCTCGCGTTGAGGACGAGGGAAATGATCGACAGGTCTTGAGAAGTGTTCATAGAGGTTTGAGTAACGTCCCTTCGGGGGTGTCCGGCGAGGGCGCACGGTATGCGTGTGGCGCGGCGCGCCGGCCTGGCCTGGCGCCGAACCTTGCTTAGTATCGATTCAGGAAGGCAAGTTCATGGGCCTTGTCTAAACGGTGCTCATCCGAGCTTCGTTGACAGTACGGCAGTCTGCCCGGCGTCGATGACGGGCCCGCGTTGCAGCGCGTCGAGCACGACCGGCGGGATCGCCGCGGGCCGGATGCCGATCTGTTCGACGCAGCCGAGGCGGATGTGCCCGGCGACGAGCAGCGTGTCGCCACGCCATGCTTCCTGCGTGAATTCCACCGAGGCGCGGCCGATGCGTCCGGGCCGGCTCGTGATCGTCAGCGTGTCGTCGAGTCGCGCCGGCGCGCGGTAGTCGAGCGACGTGCTGCGGACGATGAAGATCGCGCCCGTGTCGTCGGCGAGCCGACGCTGGTCGATGCCGCACGCGCGCAGCCATTCGGTGCGAGCGCGCTCGAAGAATTTCAGGTAGTTGGCATAGAAGACGATGCCGCCTGCGTCGGTGTCCTCGTAGTACACGCGTACCGGCCAGGTGAAGCCGGAGTGCGCGTCCGGGGAGCGGGTAGGCTGAGTCATGGCGCGCATTTTACCGGAAGGCCGAGGCCGGATTCGTAACCGATTCGTAACGGAATGTAGTACGGCGCAGCATGCCGCGGGCCGGCCGGAGGCGGGCCCGCGGCTGCGCCCGTCGTGTCAGCCGCGATGGATCGCGAGGCCGGCCGGAGCCTGGGCGACCGGCATCATCTCGATCGTGTTGATGTTGACGTGCGCGGGGCGCGTCGCGATCCAGTAGATCGTGTCGGCGATGTCCTCGGCCGTGAGCGGCTGGACGTTCTGGTAGACGTTCGCCGCCTTCGCATCGTCGCCGCGGAAGCGGACGTTCGAGAATTCCGTGCCGCCGCAGAGGCCCGGCTCGATGTCGGTTACGCGCAACGGCGTGCCGATCAGGTCGGCGCGCAGGTTCAGGCTGAATTGTCTGACGAAAGCCTTGGTTGCGCCGTATACGTTCCCGCCCGGATACGGATAGGTGCCGGCCACCGAACCGAGGTTGAAGATATGGCCGCGGCCGCGCTCGATCATGCCGGGCAGCAACGCGTGCGTGACGGTCACGAGGCCCGAGCAGTTCGTATCGATCATGGTTTGCCACTCGTCGAGGCTGGCCTTGTGGGCCGGCTCGACACCGAGCGCGAGACCGGCGTTGTTGACGAGCACGTCGAGCGCCGCGAATTCGGCGGGAAGGGCGGCCGGCACGGCTTCTACTGCGGCGCGGTCGCGCACGTCGAGCTCGAGCGGCAGCAGTGCCTCGCCAAGTTCGGCCGCGAGCGCATCGAGACGATCCTTGCGGCGCGCGGTTGCGACGACGCGATGGCCGCCGTTGACGAAGGCTCGGGCGATTGCGGCGCCGAAGCCGGCGGACGCGCCTGTGACGAACACGATCATTGCTGCTCCTGGTCGGTAACAAAGTAGCGGATAGTATCCCGCAAGCCTACTGAGATTGCCGCACCGCGGCAAGGCGCCAAAGCGCGTCGGCACGGGTGCGTAAAGTCTGGCCCTTATTGTTTCGGGGCCGCTGCCGCGCGGTTGCCTATTCATGACGCATCCAATAAACTAACGCGCTCATCACCCCTGCGTGACTGGCGATAGAACCCTTCGGGTTCAAGGTGGAGCATCCCACCGTGAAGCGCGGGGCGCCGTTTTTGCCGTTCGCCTGGGCAGCCGTTGTGCGCCGTTGCGTGCATCGCCGGTGGCTGTCCCGTCTCGCGTCATACGGATTCTTCCGCCACGTCGAGCTGGTTCCGCCAGCAGCGCAATGTACTCGGCCGCCCCGGTCAACCTGTACACACTTAACGGAAACCGTATGTTTGACAGAGCCCAAAGCACCATCGCGAACGTCGATCCCGAACTCTTTGCAGCGATCGAGCAGGAAAACCGCCGCCAGGAAGATCACATCGAGCTGATCGCGTCGGAAAACTACACGAGCCCGGCCGTGATGGCCGCACAGGGTTCGCAGCTCACGAACAA